>NZ_KI912608.1:2079312-2437314 GCF_000519265.1 Desulfonatronum lacustre DSM 10312 | reverse complement strand
TCACGGCACGAACCAGGGCCACGCCGCCGCCGGGCACGATGCCTTCCTCAACCGCGGCACGGGTGGCGTTCAGGGCGTCCTCGACCCGGGCCTTCTTTTCCTTCATCTCGGTTTCGGTGGCCGCGCCCACGTTGATCACGGCCACGCCGCCGACGATCTTGGCCAGCCGCTCTTGCAGCTTTTCACGGTCGTAATCGGAGGTGGTCTCTTCGATTTCGCTGCGGATCTGGCGCACCCGGGCCTTGATCTGCTCAGGATCGCCGGCACCGTCGATGATCGTGGTGTTTTCCTTGTTGATCACGATGCGCTTGGCCTTGCCCAGGTCGTTCAGGGAGATGTTCTCCAACTTGATGCCCAGGTCTTCGGAAACCATCTGACCGCCGGTCAGGATGGCGATATCCTGGAGCATGGCCTTGCGGCGCTCACCGAAGCCGGGGGCCTTGACCGCGGAAACCTGCAGGGTGCCGCGCAGCTTGTTCACCACCAGGGTGGCCAGGGCTTCGCCTTCCACGTCCTCGGAGATGATCAACAGGGGCTTGGACATCTTGGCCACCTGCTCCAGAACGGGCAGCATGTCCTTCATGCTGGAGATCTTCTTTTCGCAGATCAGGATCAGCGGCTCGTCCAATTCGCAAAGCATCTTTTCCGGATCGGTCACAAAGTAGGGGGAGAGGTAGCCGCGGTCGAACTGCATGCCCTCCACCACTTCCAGGGTGGTCTCCAGGCCCTTGGCTTCCTCAACGGTGATCACGCCTTCCTTGCCGACCTTGTTCATGGCCTCGGCGATAATATTGCCGATGGTCGGGTCGTTGTTGGCGGAAATGGTGCCGACCTGGGCGATTTCCTTCTGGTCGCGGGTGGGCTTGGTCTGGTTGACCAGATCAGCCGTCACGGCCTCCACGGCCTTGTCGATGCCGCGCTTGATGGCCATGGGGTTACGGCCGGCGGTTACCAGCTTCACGCCGTCGGTGTAGATGGCCTGGGCCAGGATGGTAGCGGTGGTGGTGCCGTCGCCGGCCACGTCGCTGGTCTTGCTGGCCACTTCCTTGACCATCTGGGCGCCCATGTTCTCGAACTTGTCGGTCAGCTCGATTTCCTTGGCAACGGTTACGCCGTCCTTGGTGATGATCGGGGAACCGAAAGATTTCTCGATGACCACGTTGCGGCCCTTGGGTCCCAGAGTTACCTTTACGGCGTTGGCCAGGGTGTCTATGCCTTTCTTCAGTCGTTCACGCGCCTTGGTGTCAAAAAGCAGTTCTTTAGCAGCCATGGTTATTCTCCTTGCGTCCTAAAATTCGTTGGTGTCGTTGATGTGCCTGGTCGAATCGCGATGCGAAAGGCCTAGTCTTCAATGATGGCCAGGATGTCGTCCTCGCGCATCACCAGGAACTCTTCGCCGTCGACCTTCATCTCGGTGCCGGCGTACTTGTTGAAGAGCACCTTGTTTCCGGCGGCCACGGCCATCTCGGCGCGCTTGCCGTCGTCGCCCACCTTGCCGGGGCCCACGGCGACCACTTCGCCCTTCATCGGCTTTTCCTTGGCGGAATCAGGGATGATGATCCCTCCCTTGGTCACTTCCTCGCCCTCGAGCCGCTTTACCAGAACACGATCATTCAATGGCTTCAGTTTCATTTTTTTCTCCTCCGAATTGGTTTGTTTTGCTAGCACTCGAAGACGGTGAGTGCTAGCAAGGCGACTTATTCATGAGATGCTCAGGAAAGGCAAGCCTGTTTTTGAGCTGAATATCAAGATTATGGGCTATTTGTATTGAATTAGAAGTTAAAGGTTGAATTTAAAGATGATATCCAAATAATTTAAATTTAAGCTATTGAATGCGTCATCTTGATAAAAATGCAGCAAAATTCTTCACCGTCACGCCTGGGCAGCGTTGGGGTTTTGGCGTAGGATTTGGGCCTTGCTGCCCGACTGTCTTGGTGTTTTTCAACCGCTCTGAACCCGCCATCCTAAATCTTGATCGGAGGAATCGTCATGGACCGCAACCCCGTTGTCGCCGGGCGGTTTTATCCCGGCACCAGACAGGCCTGGGAGGCGGAAGTCCGCAGCCATCTCCCTCCGGAATCCACGCCGCGCAAAGCCCTGCTGGCCATGTTGCCCCACGCCGGATACGCGTACTCCGGGTCCGTGGCCGGCAAGACCCTGTCTGAAGTGATCCCGACGGAAACCGTGCTCCTGCTGGGCCCGAACCATACCGGACTCGGACAGCCCTTGGCCTTGTGGCCCGATGGTCGCTGGCTGCTGCCCGGCGCGCACCTGGACGTGGACGAAAGGCTGGCCGGACACATCCTGGAGGCTGCTCCCGCAATTCAAGCGGACCACCAGGCCCATCTCCAGGAGCACTCCCTGGAGGTCCTCCTGCCTTTTCTCTGGGCCGTCCAACCCCAAACGAGGATCGTCCCGCTGGCCGTGGCCGAACCGCGCCTGGACGTGTTGTTGCGCACGGCTCAGGAACTGGCCGAGGTGCTCGCAAAGTGGCCCAAACCAGTACTGATCCTCGTCAGTTCGGACATGAGTCACTTCGTTTCCGCCCAGCGGGCCAAGGAACTGGACGGCCTGGCCCTGCAAGCCGCCCTGGAACGCGACCCGGAAAAGCTCTACGCCACAGTGCGCGATCAGCGGATCTCCATGTGCGGGATGCTGCCCATGACCCTGGGGCTGGCCGCGGCCAACGCACTTGGAGCGACCCAGGCCCGCCTGATCGCCTACGCCACCTCCGGCGACGCGACCGGGGACTTTTCCCAGGTGGTGGGCTACGCCGGGGTGGTGGTGGAGTAGAATGATGCCGGTTTTGATAAACCGGCCTGCTATCTGATGAAAACGCGACCTGTCTCATCAAACGGCGGCAGGTCGCAGTGCAAGCGGCCGCGAAGAAATTCTGAAGCCCCGTCCCTCTTCCAGAGGCAACGGTGGACAAAAAAGAGGAACGTATTTTTCGGAAACCGCCCCATAAGGATGCCCCGCGAAGCTCTGCCCTGTCTGCTATGCGCCGTGTGATCGCGGGGGCTATTCATTCAGGGGGCTCAGGCTGCTTTCGCCCAGCTTGACTTCCTGCAACCCTGCTTTTGACCGGCAAGAGGCCTTGCAACTGAAATTTGGCTGAAAACGAGAAAGAAACTGCGATCTATTGCTGCTGTGCCGGTGGAGAGACGTAGCCCCATTCCACCAGCCGACCATAAGCGTATTGGGCCTTGTCCCCGGTGTTCACACTGCCTAGGAAGCGTTGGTATTCCTCCGCGGCGCGGCCTTTCCTTCCCATGCTCTCCGAGGTAACCCCTTTCAAAAAGACCGTGTTGGGGTTGCCGGGAAGCATCTTCTCATAACGGTCGAATTGCGCATACGCAGCATCAAACTGCTTCAGGTTCAGCTTGGCCACGCCGCTCAAATGCTGGGCCTGGGCCTCGGCCGGATAGACCCGCCTGGCCTTTTCCGCGAAAAATTCAGCTCGCTTGGGCTGTTCCAGGGCCAATTGACACTTGGACATCAGCACCAACCCCGCATAATCCTCCGGCGCCTGTTTTAGGGCGTCGCTCAAAGCTGTTTCCGCCTTGGGAAACTGCTCCTGGTTCATCTGCTTCTCGCCTTCCTGCATCTTTTCGATGGCCCCCTTGATTTTGCGCAGGCCGGCGGTGTGGTCCATGTAGCGCTCCCGGTACACGGGGTACTCCCGGGCTGATGTGTACGTGGTACTGGAGTTCTGAACCGCGGTTTGATAGCGCTCTTCACTCATGGGATGGGTCGAAAACATCATCTCAATGGCCGACGGTTTATTCTTTTGCATCCGGCGCAGCACGTCCATCAGCCCGACCATACCTTCCGGGCTATAGCCGGATTTGGTCATGTACTCCATGCCCAGGTCGTCGGCCTGACGCTCATCGCTTCGGCTGTAGTGAGCCAGCAAGGCTCCGGCGGCAACCCCGCCCAGGCCCGCGGCAATGGCACCCAGAGTTTCATCCTGGGACGCCAAAGCCATTGAGGCTCCCATCAACACCAGACTCGTCAAAATGCCCACGGACATCCGCGAAGCCGTATGCCGGGCATTGACGTGCCCCAGTTCGTGTCCCAGCAACCCGGCCAACTCGCCCTCGTCTTTCATTTCCAGCATGATCCCGCGGGTCGTGGCCACGCTGCCGGCGGGAAACACATAGGCATTGACGTAGGTGGCGTTCACACAGCGAAACGAGTATGGCATGTGCGCCCGATGGGTGTTTCCGGTCATGCTCTGTCCCACCGTGGCCAGATACTGGTTCAAGCGCTGATCCTGCACCGCGCCGTAATCCGCGGAAAACTGATGTGGGGAATTCTCCCGGTCCAGTTGAATTTCGCTCTCTTCGGACAAAAACATCAATTGCTGTTCCCCGGTGACCGGATTGATAGCGCAACCCGTGGCCAATCCGGCGGTGGAAGCCGTGGCCAACCAGAGAAAATCCCGCCTGTTCATGGACCGTGTGCTGATTCGATTTGCCGGATGATGCACGAGGTTCTCCTTTTCCTTGCTGATACTCGCCCACAACAATTACAATACCGTTCCATTCTCTCCGCTCACCGCTGCCTTGGCCATGTTCAGCCCGTTGGTGAAAATTACCGAGGCCTTGGAGGGTTTGGTATGGTAGCCGCTGGTTTTGGTGGTTTGCTGGCGCAGAACTATGATCTCCACATCGTCCTGTTCCTGGTATTCCTTGATAATTCCCTTGGGCGGGGCAATCCCGGCCGTGGCCGCCTCCAAGCCATACCCCTGTTTGGCAACCAGAACAACATACACGTACGGATAACTCGTTCCCTTCACGTCATTGGTCACTACCTGGACGTACATGCCCAGAAAATCCTTGGGTGCATCGGGAATCTGAATCCGCAATTTGACATCATCGGGGATCTTGGTCTTGCCCTTGAGCAACATTATCACCGTGACCTGATCCGGTCCGACCAGTTTCTCGGCATTCTCCAGAAGGGACTGCAAACTCTCCACCTTGACCATCAGCTTGGGCAGACGCAAAATTCTCCGAGTACCCGTTACCCAGTGCGGCGTAAGCAGGATCAGCGCATTGAACAGCAGCATCTCGACACTTGGCGCAAAGACTCCATGACCGAATTCCAGGTGATGAACCAGGCTGTAAAGAGCTGGTCCTGCCACGAGAATCAGGGTGATAACGCCCCAGGAATTGGTCACGTCCATGAAGGAGCGGTTCCAGCGCAGCATTTTTTTGTCGATCTCCTGCAAGTCCCGTAAGCGCTGGATGTCCACGTTTTCCCACGCAGCATCCGGATTGAAACTGCCGCTTTCCACCCGGTTGTGATACCCCCGGACGCAGAGCAGCAGGGAGCCGGCAAACAATACAGGTGCTCCAACCCAGAACATTCCGGTCAAGGCTTGGATCACCAATCCGGCAACGACCATGGCAAAGGAAACAGCCAAGCGTTTCCCATAAGGCATGGATGGTCGAAAGTGAAAAACAACAATGCCTTGCTCCTGGGCGGAAAGGGTAAACAGGGACGAACCTGCGGAAAGATCCCGGGGCGGACTGGCAGTGGTCATGGATCAAACCTCTCTTGGGCGTGAAGGTTGTTCAAGAAGAGACAGTGCGGCCGACAGGTCGTTCAAGCGGGATGCGGGGCGCGGGACATGCGGTAAACCCGCGGGCATCCTCCAGTTCCGCAAAGCCGAAATGCTGCCAGTACAAGGGACAGGCGCCGTGGCAGAACGGAAAGTGGTCGCACTGCCGACAGGATGGATGCGCCAGGCCTTTGTTGCGATAGGTTGTCGAGCCGGACCGCTCCCAGATGGTCTGAAAATCTTCATCCAGCAGATTGCCCATGGGATCTTCGCAGGAGGAACAGGGCAGAATCCGGCCGAAGGAATCCACCGAGAGCAGCCCGTCGCAGGCACTGCAGCCCTTGTTGCCCAGCTCAGCCAGAATCGGATTGAACAGGCAGAGCGGCGTGGGCGAATACCACATGAACTCCACTCCCGCAGCCGCGGCGGCCTGTTGCACGGCCAGGACCACGGAGGCCATTTCCGTATAGCGTACTAGGATCGACGGGTTGGACTGCTGATCCGGATTCTCATTTTGACTCGCGCTTCCGGCCGGAATGACCATGTTCATGCTGAACCGTTCGCCATGCAGGACATCGCGCACGAATACAGGCATGTCCGTCACCACTTCCAGATTGCGGCGATTGATGGTCGTATTGCAATGCACCGTGATCCCGACATCGCGCAGCCGCTCCACCGCCCGGCAGGACCGGACAAAGGAGCCCGGAACCTGGGTGATGGCGTCATGACTGGCCCCGTCCGGTCCCTCGATGCTGATCTGGGCCGAGGCCAGCCCGGCGTCGGCCAGTTCGTTCGCCAGTCCGGGCGTGATCAGCGTGCCGTTGGAGATCAGGTTGACGCGCATGCTCAGTTCTCGGGACGCGTGGCGAATCAACTCCGGCAGATCAGGACGCAGGGTCGGCTCCCCGCCGGTGAAGCTGACCGACGGTACATGGGCCTGGTTGCGAATTCGTTCCAGGATGGTCTTCACTTCGCGTGTGCTCATCTCCAAAGTATCAGCACCCTTTTCTTGCGGATTTCCCGCGGCATTCACTTTTCCGCAAGCCCCGGCACAACCGGCATAGCAAAAGACGCAGCGCAGATTGCATCGTCGGGTCAGGGCCATCTCGGACAACACCGGCAAGGCGCTGAATACCGTTTCCAAAGGTGCGATTTCCACGGCGCATCCGGCATTGTCCTCGCGCAGGTCACCGGAAAGACAGCGCCGGATTGCATGGAGAAACAGGGCCACATCACGCAACCGGTCCAGCTGTTGTTCGCCGATCCGCGCGACGAGCTCGCCAATTTTTCCGCCGGACAGCAAAAAGTGCAGCACCTGTGCCCCCGTCGGATTCAGGCGATGGGCCTGGTTGGGCATCCGGATGAGCAGATTGTCCTCCAGGCGGACCACCACGAAGGGCCGGACATTGGTGATGAATTCATCCACCCACCCCAACGCAGGCGGCACAGGGGGCGTACGGCGTCCGCCGAAAAAGCGGCGCAACCCGATCACCGCGACCCTCCGCTGACGCAGGCCGAATGGCAGGCGGAATGACAGGCCGAGTGACAGGCGGAATGGCATGCCGAGTGACAGGCCGAATGACAGGCGTCGTGGCAGACGTTCATGTCAAAGGCCGGGGAGGTGTTGATGAAGCTGCGCTGGAGGTGGTCGCTGTCCATGGGCATCACGGATTCGTGCCGCCAGGGGTCGTCCTCATAGGCATACCGCCGACCATAATAGCCGTGACTGTTGTGATACCACCAGTACCAGCGATTGTATTGGGAATCGTCTCGATTGTTCCGGCGGCCGGCGGTTTCGCGCTCTTCCCGGTCGTACTCGGCGATACGTTCCCGCCAGTAGTCCTGGGTGGCCTGCACGTCGCAATCCCAGGCCTTTTGCTGGATGGCCCGCACGGCCATGTTCATGATTTCCTCCAGCTCTTGCTGGGACAACTCTCCGTCGTTGGCAAACGCGTGGATGAACATCCGCTCGTAGATGTCCATCTGGTTTTCAGGCGGGCGCAGGACCCTGGCCTTGAGGGTTGGGCTCTCGGCAATCACTTCAAGATAGCCTTCGCGCCGCAGTGAGTGAAACATTGCGCTGAGGATCTGCCGGAAGGGAACTTCCAGGTAAAATGCGGCTTCCAATGGAGTGAGCTCCTTGCAAACCTTGCCCTTGATCCGGAAGTTGGCCAGCACCAGTTTGGGCGGGGTCCAGTCCAATCCTTCCCAGCGGATTTCATCCAGGCCGCGATGGGCTTTGACCATGGAACGTTGCTTTCCGATCATCAGGACGTAGAACAAGGCCAAAAGTCCCGCAGCGCCGAGCAGAAAAAGCAGATTTGGGCTGCCGTTCAGCAGAGAACGGAAGCTCTTTTCCGCGACAGCCAATCCTGTCGGCGTCCGAACCGGGTCGGTGCGTTGCGTTGCTGAAGCTTGGGGGAGCGGCGCCGCCCCGGCCAAATCAAACCAATCCGCCGGCAGGTAATATTGGACCCGCAAATGATACTTGTTGCCCGGCGAGTCCCGGTGAAAGAGCAGCACCAGTCGGCCATGCTCGCCGCGCTGGTAGTCGATCCGGTAGCGGTCGTTGACCCAGGGCTCGGTGAGGACGAAATCATTTTCCAGAACATACGCCCGCGGATCAATGACATCCGCCGGCAGTTGGTGCGGGGTATGCACCCGCAGGGTGTAATGACGCTGGCGCTCCGCCTCGTCCCACTGCACCGGCGACCAGTTGAAGACCACCAGTTCCCGCCCGTCCTCGGCCGTGGTCGGCGCAACATATCCGGCCGCGGCAAAATTTGTCGGAAACCAGAATCGATAGGTCACATGCCCTGAACGGACCCCCTGCCCACGGGCCAGCAGGATTTCATACGCACCCGGCTGCATCCGGTTGATTTCCAGATCATACCGGTTCCCATCATCGTCCACGGCATGGGATTTCTCACTGAACGGGCCCACCCGCAAGCGGTCATTCCCGGAAAACACAAACCCCCGCAACCGGTCCCCCACCACCCGCCACTGCACGGTATAGGCTACCACCGCCGAGCCGTCACGGTTCAGATCCACATCCGTTTCCACGAAGTAGACATCGCCCTTGCGGCCCTGGGCCGAGACAGGCGAGGTCCAGCATAATCCGGCAAAAAGCAGACACAACATTATGGACATGGATAGAATTGGCCGTGCCATGTACACCTCGTTTCAGTTTTGAAGGTGGTTTAAAATTAAGCAACAAGAATCCAACCGGCGCTCGGAAAAATCAGAAAGTTCCACGGAAATTTCGTTGCATGTCCCCATTGATGCAGGTCCATCACTCGTCCAAAGGGAGGATCATGCGCTGGAAGCGATGCCCCTCCCCGGCCATGTACATGGCTCCGTGCTCGGAAAAGACGGCATAGGGCGGAATCATTTCGTGGCTGCGCTCCGGGCCGTTGAATACGGCGATGTGCATCCTTTCCTTATCGCGATGAAAATAGACCAGGTGTCGGCTGTCCGGACTGAACTGGGGAGGCGCCTGGTCAAAGATTTCCCTGTCCCCGGGCCCCTCGACGCCATCCAAAAGAACTCGCCAGAACCGGCCCTGCTTTTCCAGCCAGGCAACCTTGGTTCCATCCGGACTGAACACGAGTTGCCGGGGCTGTCCGGCCCGGCGGGCGATTTCCTCTCCATCCACCATCAAAACATACTCGTCGTCCGCGAGTTGCAGTCCTGCTGCCCAGCGCCGACCATCCGGGCTGAAGGTCAGGCCGACAATGTTCTTCAGATTGCCGAAACCATGTCGAAATTCCGACTCATTCAGCACCAATGCTGCGCTATCTTCGGTTTTGGCGACATACGCCGAACGTGTTCCATCCTCGCTGAGTAAGGCAGGATCCCAAATATTATCGTAAGGTGGACCGACCCGTCCGTTGATGACCATGCAGGACAGAAATTCTTCGCAGGGGCTGACATAGGCGTAATGAGCCCCGTCCGGCGTCGCTGAAAACTTGTATCCCGAGCCCATGGTCGGCTGCAGTTCTTCGCCATTGCGTACGAGAAAACGCAGGCTGTCTTCCTTTACCGCGATATACAGCAGGTCACTGCTTTCCGCTGTAAATTTCCGATCATAGATGGTCTGGTAAGGCTGATCTTCGCGACCCTGTGAGGTCATCATCTTTTCTGAACCGTTGTCTCGGTTTTTCTCCGACCAAGCGACTGTGCCGTCTGCGGACAGGATGGGTCTGCGAATCTCCGCATCTGTTTCGCGAATCAGTTCGCCATTCAGGAACAACCGGTACACGCCCTTGCTCACCCGTCCGGCAACAAGGGTCCGAGTTCCATCTTCGCTGATGGTTACAGCTTCAATATCTTCAAAAATGGGTCCTTCAACTCCATTGCATACTGGGATCTCCATTTCTCCCAGCTCCGCCTCGAAACAGAACGTTTCGCCGTTGGATGAGAAGTGCAGGGAATAGCCTCCTCCAATGTAGTCATACCATTTGCCTGGATTGCCGTTCAGCAGAACGCGCCTTTGTCCCTCCTCCCCCTCCAGCCAGGCCATGTGGCGCATGTCGTCGGACATCCGAATTTCTTGTTTCGCCAAGGCGCGTTCCGGCAACTCGAAATTCATGCTCTCCGGTGCGGCCATGGGCCACTCCCAATTCGGATCAGCGCCAGGACCGGCCACCGGCTTTTCCCGGCCCTCAACAAGGTCGGCTCCATCCGGAGAGACATCTCCCAAACCGTCGACCTCTGGACTTTCCGGCCCCACTGCCGCTGTTGACCGTATTGGTGTTTCTTCAACCATGACATCAGGTATTTCAGTCGATGATTCATGAACTTGAGGTTCGGCCGGATTGAGCCCCTGACTTTCCGATCTGACCCATCGTCGTCCATCCTGGCGCACGACAGAACCCTGGGCAACCGTGGCCATGTCCTGAACATCCTGCCAGTCAAGATACTCCCCGCCTTGCATGAACGCCGCCAGATCGGACAACTCTTGTTTAAACGGGGCCAGCCCGGCATCTCCTGCTTCAGCCTGGGCAATCCAGGCCTTGATCTGCTCCAGGTTCGCCGCCAACAGATCCAGTCCGTGATCCTGACGCAACCGTTGTCCCAGTTGCAAAAAATGATCAGGCAGTCGTCCCCAGGCTCGTAAGGCCCGCACAGTGACCTGACCCTGCTGCTCCAGTTCCAGCAAGCCATCCGGACCGTGGGCTATTTCAACTCCGGCTTGGCTTTGCTGTTCCACTGCGCCAAAGGCCCGGGTCGCTCCGGCGGCATGCAATCCACCAACCATGATTACCGCCAACAGACCGATCAGAATACGCATTCCCCTTCCTCCCTTTTTAACAGCTACGGCAAGCCGGTTCATCAACCCCTGCACCATCTGCCCTCTCCTGGTTTGTAAAGTGATCATATGTATGGTTGCCGAGCCCTACTTCGGCAGCACCGGATTGATGCGGCGAATTCCCAGATAGGCCTCCAGGCGTTTGACCCGGTCTTCGGTTTGCGGGTCCGGTTTGAGCATCAGACTGTCCCGGTAGAGGGTCAACGCCCCGGCATAGTCTCCCTGAACCTGGCGGCGGCGGGCTTCTTCCCAGAGTCGGATCGCTTCCTGTTCCGGATTCATGGCCAGTCGACGCAGGACCCCGCTGGACGCCTGGAACAGATCGATCTCCAGATTGGGATGCCCATGGGGCCAGAGTAGCCCTTGATCCGAAGCCGCCGGACCGGACAGCCGTTCATCCGCTGTGGGCTGGGTGGTGCGGGTTATCCCGGCGCTGAGAAGACGCATGGCTCCATGGCGATCCGCGACCATGACTTCAAGCGTTTGCGAACCAAACCGCAGAGGCAATTCGACCTGAGCCACGTCTCCGAGCAGACTCGCCTTGTGCCACGGACCACCTGCGGTCCGTGCCGCCACAAGACCGACATCTCCGGGGACCTGAACATCAACCGAAAGGATGGATTCGCTGACCGTTGCGCCGTCCACCGGCGAAATCAGTCGGGCAACGGGCAACGTCCGCTCGATGGTCAACTCCAAGGTCTGAGAAGCTTCGTTCCCCGACCCGTCCACGACACGGACATCGATGGTATGCGCGCCCGGCTGGAGCAGCAACGGAACACCGAGCCGACCACGGGTGGCCGGCAATTCGGTCCAGAGCCCGCGATCAATGGACACCAGCGGGGAAACCGGTCCGGCTTCGTCGTCAACCTCCAACTCCAGCATCACCACGGTGTCTTGCACCACGCCGACCGTGGGTTGGAGGATGCGCAGCACGGGGGGCGTGTCGTCGCCGGCGGCGGTGAGGGTAAACAAGGCTTCGTTGTTCGCCAAATCAGGATCATCAAACATGTTCTCCGGATCGACGACCAGGGCGAGGTTGTTCAGCCCACCGCGAATTCGCCAGTCCATGGCGCCGTAGCTTGGCTGATCCAGTCCCACCTCCGGGACCGTGGTCCGAGCCAGTTCTTCGCGGCTGCCTCCGGGCAGGATGCGCAGCAGCGCCACTGCCACGTCGGTTGCCGTGGATGCTCCAAGATTGCGCACCGGGAAACGCAGGCGCATCTCATCCCCGGCATTGGGTTCGGCAGGTCCAAGGATCTCAAGTTGCGCCGCGGACAGGCTCAGATCGGGCGCCGTCAAGGATACTCCGCTCATGGCCACGGCCTGCATTCTCGCTTCCTCGACGGACGCGCCCACCGTCCAGGCCGGAGTCGCGGTGAGCCGGAACTTGAAGCGAAAGTCGCTGTTCACGGCATAGTGCCCCCCACGCAGATGGGTGGTGCGCAGGCCGACCCGATTGTCCCCGGGCAGGCCGGACTCGTCGAAGCGTAGGGCATTGGGGGGAATGCGGAAGCTGAAGTTGCCTTCCGGCAACATGTCCTTGAGCACGCCGATGACCACGTCGTTGAGGACCACCTCCACGTCATGGGGCTTGTAGCTGTCGCGGGCGCCGCGCAAGGCGAAAGTCATCTCCAACCAAGCCTCCACCACATTGGTCGGCTGCCAGCGATCACCGCGTCGCAGGGCGGCAAATTCACTCATTCCGTTCCGATCCACATCCGCGGCTGCATGGTCCACAATTCCGTCGCCGTCGCCGTCCGTTCCGGTCCATTCGATACCATCCCTGACCAACACCCAACGGTCGGGTCGGCCATCACCGGTTGTGTCGCTGCCCGTCCCCAGGTTTTGCCAGTCCAGTTCGTCCAGGCCAACAGCCCTGGCGCGGTCGATCCGTTCCGGCAAGTCCGCCTCAATATTACGAGCCATGGGATCGTCGGGATCAATCCCCGGCAACAGCCAGACCCGGTGCATTGCCTGCCCGGGCTCAAGCTGCATCGCAAAAGGGAATGCAAAGGTCTTGTCCAGACCAAGAGCCAGGATTTCCGTCTTTACCCCGGTAAAACCATCGTAGAAACGTGGTGTGACCACGAAATCCATTCGTGCGCCGCGGGGCAGCAAACCATGCCGCACCGTGGGCGACAGAACCACGGCATGAGCTTTGGCGGGCTGCACGGACAGATCGGTGAGGGCATCACCGAGATTCGTCAACCGCAGAGTACGCCCCATGCCGCCCGGTGACGGGCCAAGGTCCGACCACTCCAGCTCAACGTGCGGCAGCCGGACATGCACGACAATCTCGCTCTCGTCGCTCAGGCCGGTTTCAGAGACAATACGGATCGGAATGCGATGCTCTTCGGTGTTCACGTTTTGCGCGCTGATGGCGAACTGGAATTCCCGCTCTTCCCCGGCCGCCAAGGCAAAAGGCCTGTCTTCCGAGCCTGTGCCCACGAAACTGGCCAGCATCAACGGGTCTTCGGGCTGGCCGCTCTCCAGGCGGACCATCAGCGGTTCGTCACCATTGTTGCGCACGCTCACACCCACCCGCTGATCATAGTCGCGCCGGATGTTCGCGGCGTACTGGGCGCGGCCGAAAGCCAACCCCTTGACCCGGGTCAGAACGCGGATCGGGCCGGGGTCAACCGCTGGATCAGGTCCGCCCAAGGGCTGGAACTCGTAGGTCACCCCGGTCTCCAGACCCGGCAGACGAACCACCCGCTGCCTTGCGGATTGCCCCGTGATCTCGGTCCAGTCCTCATCATCCCCGCCCTGGGGCCGGTAACGCACCCGGGCCGGACCGAACGTGGGCGCCTGCCAACTGACCGTAACCGTTTCCCCGGTGAGCATGGCCCCGTTGGGCGGAGTCAGATCGAAGTAGTCGGAAAGCACAAAGCTGCGTTCCAGTTTGGCCTCATTGCCGCCCCGTTCCCTGGCCACAACGGTCAGGACATGCTGCCCACCGGAAAGTCCCGGCCAGTTCACGGCAGCCTCGTAGGGCGGCTGGCCGTCACTGCCGAGAGACTTGCCGTCCAGGAAAAATTCCACACGGGAGATGGGCAGTCCATCAAAGCTGACGGCCTGGGCCTGGGGGGTCAGCGGCGCGGAGACGACCTGGCCCTCGGACAGATTGTTCACCGTGACCAGCATTCCGGCCCGGTCCCGAGGGCCGGTGGCCTGGACCCAGAAGCGCTGCCGGGAGCGCTGGCCGTCCGTTCCGGAACAGACGGCCTCCACCACGTACAGCCCCTGTTCCGGAAAGTCGCCGGAAACCGGTTCCTCGCCATCCAGGCGGACATCTTCGCGGCCGTCGCCGTTCAGGTCCATGCCGCAGCGTTGCGGCGCGTCGGTGTATTCGGTCCGGTGACGCTGAAACACGACCCGTTGCGGACGCAAGGGGTCTACCTGGGCCCGGACCATATCCGCGACAAGGGACCGGTTGCGGGTGTCCAGCATGATGAAGCCGGGTTCCAGACTGGCACTGTTGTCGCCCCATTCGGTCAGTTCCACCCGCAACCGGGTCGGTCCTTGGACGGGCAAAACCTCATTGAACCGGGTCGGCGCATACCGTCCCCACTCCTTCAACCGTTCGCCGGTGCGGTCGTCAAAGACTCGGATCAACGTTTCCAAGGGTGCGGCCACACTCAAGGTCACGTCACCGGCAACGGGCATGTCGAACAGGAAGCGGTCCCGGTCCCCACGGTGATCGATGCTGAAGGCCCGGGCCTCTCCGTCCGCCAGACGGCGGGGCGGATCATCCGCCAAGGGCCAGGTTTCGTCGGGCTCCACCCGGTCCAGGGCCACGGACAGGATGTACGGCTCCACCGAGGCGTTGTTGTCGCCCCACTCGCCGACCATCACGAAATAGCGTCCGGCCTGGACAGGCGGGGCCAATTCAGCCGTTTTGCCGCTGTACGCCCCGCGCTCGGCGACCAGTGCGTCGTCCGCGTCCAGAATACGCAGATGGGTTTCCAGGGGAGACTGGGCACTGACCCGCAGATAACCCGGAAAATCGGTTTCCACGGCAAAGACGTCTCGATCCCCCATGGGAAAATAACTGCCGTGAATGGTCTCCCCCAAGCCAAGGGGCAAAGCCCGGGCAATGTCGTCGTTGCGCTGAAGAAAATCGAGTTCATCAGCCGGCTCCAGCCATGCGGAAAGGACATACGCGCTGGGCGACCAATTATTGTCGCCCCATTCGCGGATGGCCACGAAAAACGTCTCCGGTCCATCCACGAACCAGGAAAATGTCAGGAGACCATTGCTGTACGCGCCGCGTTCGGCAAGCAGCTTGCCGGACCTGTCAAAAAGCTGCACGTGGCGCTCCATCTTGCCGCTGCTCTGCAGATGCAGGCGTCCGGCGCCGGGAACGGCAAGACTGAACACGTCGATGTCGCCAATGGGCAAAATCGTACTTCCCACCAGGGACTCAATATCCAGGGTCCGCACCGCGGCCACGCTGCCACTGCCCAGCGGCGGATCATCCACGCCGTCGTCCGGCAACAGATCCACGCTCATCCTGTACGGGGTCAGGGACTCGCCATTGTCGCCCCACTCCCGAACCTCCACGAAATGCAAGCCCGGAGCAACCTGCACGACCAGATTAATGGGCATGTTGGTGTAGACGCCCCGTTCGCCGAGCATCTTTCCCGCTGCATCGCGGACAATGACATGCCGCTCCAAGGCAATGCCCTGGTCATGGATGCGCAGAAAGCCAGGACGTTCCACCTGAATCCGAAATACGTCCCGGTCGCCGCGCGGCCAGATCAGGCCGACCATCTGTTCGCCCGGCTGCAGCAAGGACGCGGCGTCATCGCTGTCATTGGGTTCCAGAGGATCAACGGCCGGCTCGCTGGACGCCGTAAATGTCAGCGGTGTTTCCGAAGCGTTGTTGCCTCCCCGTTCAGAAATTTCCACATGGTAGCTGCCCGCGGCCACGGCCCGTTCAAAGCCATTGGCGTGCCCGGCATAGGCGCCGCGTTCCTGGAGCAATTGTCCCTGGCCGTCGTACAAGCGAAGATGCGTCCCAATGGGCCCGCCCTGGGCAATGTTCAGCTTGAGCAGGGCCGGTTCCGGCAGGCGAAGCAGGAATTGATATTTCTGGCCGATCCGGGAAATGGCAAAGGAGACAGGCACCCCGAGTTCCAAAGGCTCGGACCCGTTAGGGCCGGGCTCTCGCAGTTCGCGCCCGACCTCCGGCGTCAGAGCAATGCGCACCTCTTGCGGCTCACCGGCCAGGCTTGCCCGGACCACTGCCGGAACATGCCCCTGGGCCTCGGCCCGCACGGTCAGGGTGCGGCGGGACACGACCATCCGCCCCTCGGCATCGGGCCGGTTGATCGGACCGACCCGCAAGTTGTCAAAGACAACTGCTCCACTCATGTCGGTCCGCCCCGTGGCCAGAACGCCGCTGGGCCAGACCTCGGCCAGGACCACCTCCGCGTCGGGCAGAGGTTTTCCGCCGCTGTCCGTCACCTGCACGGACAGGCGGGCGGATTCGGACAGTCGGCGCAGGAGGAAGGCAGGCGTTTCGAGAGCTTCGCCAATGGTCAGTTCCTGGCGCAGCGGCTCGAATCCCATGGCCTGGATTTCCAGACCGTATCTGCCGTGGGGCACGGCAACAGCGCTCAACGCGCCCTCCCAGTCGCTGACCATGCGCACCGGCCCAGACAGAACGGCGTTCACGTCCTTGGGGATCAAATCCACCCGGGCTCCGGCAACGGGAATATCCAACCCGTCCATGAGCACTTGCGCCGTCCATTCCTGGGTTTGCGTCGATTCAAGCTGCACGGGAATGGGCTGGCGCTGTCCTCCCGGTATCTCGACCTGCCGTGCCACGCGGTCAAAACCAGGATGGTGCACGGACAGTGCGTACGCCCCGGTCGGCAGTCCGGTGAAAACCGCCACGCCCTCCGCACCAGTGGCGGCATGACGCCCGCCGAGATACACCGTCACCCCTGCCAGCGGAGTTGCATTTCCCTCACTGCCCGAAGCCGTTATCTGGACGGCCAAAGGACCGGAAAACCCTGCCTCCAGCCGTCCGGGAAGTATGAGGTTCAGCGCCAAAACGGCCAGAAAAAGGCCGATGAAAAGTCCTGCAAACCGAGGAGCAACCCTGACTGATCCGAGATTTCTTCGAGCAAGGCCGAGTCTGGTCATTGCTGATTCTCCTCCGTGATTGAAATGATCGGCGGCAACGTCACCGGCGCCTGGATCACGGGACGGTTGGTGCAATACCAGTCGCTTTGTCGATGGCGTGACGTGACATAGCTTTTTTCCTTCATTTCCTTGCAATCCACCGTAATGTTGATGGAATCCTCCGAGATCAAGGTTTTTTTCATGCCGGACCAGGCGTCACTGTTCCATAAAATGGATCGATCCACGCTTTCATCAGTAACAAGATACAATTTAATCGAAATGTTATGTTGATCTTTGTTTTTTGGATCCATATACCATCCGAAATCGATCATATCTCCCATCCGGACTACGCCATTGTGGCTGCTCCCCTCAGCTGTTCCATCAATCTGGCATTCGTAATAATAATAGCTGTTTCGCAGGACATTCTCATACGTATTGTTGCTCAATTTTCTTGAAAGAAATCCATGGATATCATTTGACAGAAGTCTTTCTTTCAAATCGTCTTCGTAATGTTCGAAATATTGCGCTGCATTTGTGCCAAATTCTTGACTTATTTGACGATGAAGATCTATTTTCGCCTGAAAATTGTGTGAAAAAGAGCTGCAATCGTCCGGTCCAGTTACTTTTCCATCTTCAGGGTCATTGATGGAAACCCGAACAGGATCGTTTTTAGCGAATTGCGGAAAACTTCGTTTGGCTTTTTCCATCAGGCTTTTAATGAACATGGTTTTTTTATAGATATGGCTTTTCTCGGAAGAAATTCGAAACGTCTTATGCGACTCAGTCATGCCAGGCAGAAATATTCCAGCCTGAGGATACTCTTCGAGGCGGGCACGCAGGCGTTCTTCAACGGTATTGTAGTCGGTTTGCAAATGATCATGGATCAATTGCAAATGATCCATATAGTCTTTGTATTTGGCCAAAGCAAAATACATGTCTTTACCGTCGATTTCTGCTTGAATGTCCTGAAGATACTTTTCATAAAAGTTCATTTCCGAAATTTGAAATTCGGTAAGACTTTTCTGATAGTATTCCGCCATCTTTCTCCTTTTCTCAACTTCCTCAAGATCCTGCAGAAAATAGTATCTGTCGATTGCAATTTGGGTCACTGTTGCTGTCACTATGCCCACCACGACCGGCGTAGCGGCAACAGTGCCGGTTCCAACGGCTATTCCTGTCCCTGCGGCGACAAGAGTTTTTGCGACAATGGTTTTCATCCAGCGTTCAAGACCGTCAAAATCTCCTTCAATATACGCCCCCGCAGCACCGCCGATATCCGTGGCCGGAATCAACGCGATCTTGGGTCCGGCATTCTCAATGCCCATATCGATCAATTTTCGGTTTAGCGCCTCTTTCAAGATGCCTTCCGCAGTCTCCATGGTCATAACTTCCCCAGCCCCAGACTCCTGATGCGGTACGAACTCGGCGCAAAGAATCTTCGGAACCAGGAATAACAGGCCAATGGACAAGGAAATAATCCTCATGATCCGGAAGGAAGAAACCACTGCTGACAAACTGGTCATTGGCATGCCTCTCTTAATAGCTGTTGTTTTCTCGTCAGGGCTATGAGCGTGTTGGAAATTTATCCATCTGCCGGTCGCAAGGCATTCAACCGCTCCACCACATTATGCCCCTGCATTTCTTGTCCCATTGGTATCGGAATGCGTAGCGGGATGTATTGGCGATAGCTTTGCAAGGACTTCCCCGCCACCTGGAGCTGGGAATAGACGAGCAGGATATGGGGCAACGGTTCTTCGAGATATTCCGCGGACTCGAACCGGGTGCCCCAGGTGTTCCAGGAATGGACCGAACCGTTCAGGTAGATGCCCTGGGAACCGATGAAGACCTGCCCTGGCCGACGCAGATTGCGACGATAGCTGAGCCTGGGGACCACCAGGACCAATATCCCGAGCAGGGCCATGAAGCCCATCAGCACGCCGAACACCCAGACAGAGGCCTCATCGCGCATCACGGCCATGAATCCCAGGCCGATCACCAAGGTGATGGCGAAGATCAGCAGAAACAGGAAGCGCTTTTCCGAGGCGCTCTCCGCATGGTCCCAGTGCGCGAAGCGAAGCCATTCCTCGGAAGAATAGGTAAAATGAGCCAGGGCCTTGCCGTCCTGGATCAAGGCCTTGACCATGGCAAGTTGTCTGCGGAAGAGCCAGACCCCGATCAGGGCTGCGAAAAAAAACAGGCCGCCCATGAGAATGGAGGCAAAACTGTAGTCCGTGCCCACGGTTTGATGAATAAACGGCCAAAGAATCATGCCTGAAAAGAGAGCCGCGCAAAATGCCGACCAGCGCACGCCCATGGCCGCGGTGCTCGTGGCGATCAGATCGTCTCCGCCATTTCCCCTTATCCCCCAGTATCCAAGGCCCAGGCCGCCAATGAGCAGAACAAGCCCGTACTCCCGAAACGGAAAGCGAACCGTGTTCGGAATCGGCTGATCCTCAAATTCCCTGGCAGCGACAGAGCGGTATTCCAGATGTCGGATGCCCTGTTCGTCCCGCCACTCCACGAACCGCAGGTTGCCGTCCAGCTCCTGGAAGGGGCTGTCGGACGGTCGGGCATAGCGCAATGGTCGCCGACCATGGGCCATATCCTGTTCCAGGCCCGCGACCACCTCGCTCCAGGCCGGATCAGCGGCCGGAAAGACCGCGTCCCTGATCTCCTGGTCGATGAACCTGGTCAACGGTACGGGAGCGGTTCCGGATTGGATCAGGGCCTTGCCCATTTCCATGGCTCCCCACATGTTTTTAGGAGGCGTATAGCGGGCTTCGTACCGTTTGCCCCAGTCCATCAGCTCAACGCGGATCAACAGGGGTGCGGGAAACCACCAGGCCATGGCCACGGCCACCAAGGCGTACGCGGCCAGAATGCGTCGCAATGTCAGGTTCATGATTTTTTGATCCTTCGATTCCTTGGTAGGGGGCGGTTCGTTCAGGCTGGGGCGGTTCGCGAACCGCCCCTACTCTTGGACCACCACGACCGGCTGCCAGGACTTGCCTCTGTCCCGGGTGACCATCATTCCATCTTGTAACCCCGCAAACACGGCTCCGTCCGGCGCAACGTCCAGGGACAGCACGTGCCGGTTCATCAGCCCACGGTCGGCAACAGCCAGGGAAACGCCCTCGCCCAGGAGAAAATCAACCCCGATTTCCTGACGGGCCGCGACCCATCGTCCCTGGCCCAGTGCGCGAAAAAATCGGTACGCGTCACGAGGAATGTCTGGCGCCTCTTCCCACTTGTCCGTACCCCGGCGCAGGGCAAAGGTGTTCATCATCCGCTGGCTGTAGATCGTGCCTGAAACGTCCACGGCCAGGGCCCGAAAGGGTTGGCCGAAATGCTTTCTTTGCCAGGTTTTGCCGCCATCTTCGGAGAGCAGCATTTCCATGTATCCCGCGGCAACGCCCCGACCATCCGGAAGAAAGATGATTTCCCAGACACTGTAGGGCAATCCGTCTTCGTCGATCAGCGGAAGCAGCCGCCACTGGCCGGATTCGGAGCGCTCGTAAAGCCCTGAAGCATCGGAAGGGATGGCCAGGACCGCTCCAGCGGGACTGACCACGACCGCCCGCACCCCTTCGCCCGTCAGGCCATCCACGTTTCGGTCCCAGGTTTCGCCTCGCGAGCCGGACGTCCATAATCCTTCCCGGAGGGAACCGAGAAACAGCCGTCCGTCAGCCGTCACGGCCAGCCGCAGATCCCGGGCCGGCCGGACCGGAATGCGCAGCGGCGTCCATTGGCGGCCGCCATCCAAAGTCCGAAACAGGCCCAATCCAGCCAGGACGGCATATCCGACGCCGTCACGGGAAAAGGCGAGGTCCGCCACATGCACGACATAGGCAAACGGCCTGGGCCGCCAGGAAGCCCCTCGATCGTTGGAGACAAAGAGCCCCTGGTCCCAGAACCCGACCCAGAGCGATCCGTCGGTCCCCACGGCGACGCTTTGCGCGTCGGCTCCGGGAAGATCGGCGTCCACCCGATGCCAGGATCGACCGTGGTCCAGGGAGAGAAACAGGCCACGCCCCGCGCTGGCGGCCAATACTTCTCCACCTTGGCCGAAGGCCAGCTCCTGGACGTCCGTTCCCGCGAACAGAGGGTCCGCCATGCTCCACAAGGCAGTCTCGTCATTCCAGCGGTACAACCCCCCGCCGTAGGTCCCGGCGTACAGTTCGCCCCAAGGGCTCACAGCCAGGGTCAGGACCCAGGGGCTGGCCAGCCCCTGGGAAGCCGGCTCCCAGGACGCGCCCGCGGAACGGGAACGAAACACCCCTCGGCCGAATGTCGCGGCAAACCAGTCATCCCCTGCCCGGAGCAGGGCGGATTGAACCGGGTCATCGGGAAGCCCCTGGCTCAGGGAGACCCAGGGATTGCCCTCGGACTCCCGGCCCAGGGCCTCGAGTTGTTCCCGCGCCTCTTCCGAACTCAGCTCGCGTGATTCGTCCGGAGATGCCAGGGCGCGCATTTCTCGGCCCAGCTCATCGACCTTTTGCTGCAAGGCCGCGCGGTCCGCTCCGGTCTTTTCCCGGGCAGCCCGCTCCGCCTGAATGCGCGTGGCGGACAAGGCCTGGGCCGGACCGCCAAAAATCCCTTGGCCCCACAATTTGAACAAAGCCGTGGCCGACACGGAGTCCGACAAAGAGTCCGTCCCTGGCGGGCCGAAAAAAATCCGGGAGACCGATCCTTCCGCCACCTGCTCCCAGGTCCGGTCAACCCCCTCCCAACGCAACAACCCGCCCGGCGTGGTCAGATACAGGACCCGGTCAGGGCTCAAGGCCAGATGGTGGATGAAGACCTCCGGAACGTCGGGCCATTTGCGCCACTTCCGCCCACCGGGCTCGGAGACATAAAGCCCGCCTTTTTCCGGACTCAACGCCGCTATCCGGCCGTCGGGCAGGGCCAGAATCTGCATGATTCGCGGGGCATCCGCTGCGGGTTCCGGGTCAGATTCGGAAGCCATACAACGCCCAACCGGCATCACCGCGGCAACCACCAGAACCAGGACAAGAAATGTTTCAAGGATCGTATTACGGGAAATCAACATACAGCACCTGTTAAAAAGCGGTTTTCCGCGGTGTCACTCGTTTCGCCACCTTCGACGAGAGCCGCTTAAGCTCACCATTCCTTGCTCTGGGGCAGGGCCGTGACATACAAGTCATAGCCGCCCTGTCCTCCCGGACGATCCGAGGAAAAAAGCAGCACACTCAGTTCATGGTAGTTCTTCAAACGTATGGTCAGGAGCGAAGGCCGGAACTCGTTGGCTGGGGTGTTCAGGGCTACGCCTTTGGGCATCAAGTCTTGCATGTTCCGCGGTGCTGACCAGCGGCTGTCGCTGTAAATGGAAGCGTAGAGGTCAAATCCGCCATGGGTGCCGGTACGATTGGAGGCAAAAACCAGCAAATTGCCCTCCACGAACGGAGCCATCGAGTCGGCGTCGGCGAAAAATTCTTCTGCCGGCTCTATGACCGAGGCCAAGGCCGGATTGTCCAGCCATTCGGAAAAGCGGGTGTTCCTGGAGTGGTTGCGATAGCGGTAGAGCTGGAATCGTCCGGAGCGATTGGAACTGAAGTAGAGTTCGTGACGTTCGAAATCATACGTGGCATAGGCGTCGTCAGATTGGGGATCGTTGCCGAAAAATGGCCTGACCAGGCCCGCGTCGTCCACAAAATACAGGTTGCGGTGTCCTGTTTGATCCGAGTCAAACATCCAGACCCCGCCGTTCGGCAAAACCCCCTTACCGTTCCAGGGCAACGGTGCCTTGTCCTGGGTCAGTTCCAGGGTCATGTGATAAGAGAATTGAGGTGCAGCGTAATCTCGTTCGGCAATGGTCGAGGAAACCAGCGGCGTGGGGCCGCGCAGGTTGCCGGAGGCGGGGGGGATAAGCGGAAAAGGGCCGGTGCGTTGTGCTTCAATCCGCGCAGGAGGAGGTCGTTTGTCCTTGCTCTGGGAGTAGGGATTTTGCACAAGTTCGAACCGCCCCGTCTCCATGCTGAACCGCTCGCCATGCGTCCGGGCGTTGCTGGAGAAGACGATCAGAGCGTCCATGGTCAGGGACGGCGGAGCGGCCACGGCATTGAAGTCGTCGTATCGGCTGTTCGACCCGTTCAGGGCGTAGATATGGGGATCCATTACCAGACGGTTGGGGATGTCGCCGTACATCCACTGCATCAGGCAGCCGCCCAATGCCAAAAGAATCACCACAGTCCCCCCGGCAATCAACAGGAACCGCTCCGGCAATCTCTTATTTGACTGTTCGGCACAATCCATGCTCATGCTCCTGGTTGCAAAAGGAAATGATCGACGAATAGCAACCGTTTAACCGATTCGTTGCAATTACGCTTGGACCTTTGTAGATGTAAAGAACATCTCTGCTCCGGCAGCATTATTCCCGGACGGCAGATATCCCGCGACCTGGCCACCAAGCAAACTGGAAAACAAGGCCATCCAAAGCGGCGACCTGGCCCGCGGCTTCCTCTTCTTTCCCAACGAGGCCGGAACAGCCAGCCAGCTGCGGCTGCAGATCAGGGAAGCGGGCACGGGACAGACGCATACGTTGCTGTTTCAGTTATAAAGAAAAGATAACAGTGACGAAACTATTCAGCATATTCTGATCGTAAACACTGGGCTGGTCGGGCTTGCCTTGATTGTAATCTTCCAGCAATTCTCGGCACCCGCGTGTTTTTTTAAAAAGACAGCCGATGATAACGGATATTCACTGTTTCATATTCACATTTTCCGCTTTTTATACCCCCACTTTGAGAATTCCATTCTGTGCTGACCGTTGCATTGCTTCCAAGGTCTTTCAAATTGAAATATTTGAAATCTGTTTCTTCAAGTTCAACATCAATTATGAACGTTCCATAATGCAATGCATTGATATGAGAAACCCGGGTATGCGTTTCAGCCTCCCATATTCCGTCGATGGTTAGCCTGCCATTCTTGAATACACCTGTCGCGGAAGCAGAGACATCAGATATCCAATGGAAATTTATCGCGTCCATTTCTCCCGTTACGTGTCCGTCCGGGCTGACTTCAAGTCTCAGCCTGATCTCCACCCCGCTATCGGATGGAGGAGTCAGTGGAATGTTGCAGCCCGGACCGTCATAGGTTTTGGGTCGCATCTCAATAATCTCTTGCTCATCCAACATGATGGAAAAAACAAGTTCACCTCGATGAAAACCTGAATTCTCCTCTCCACGAAAAACGAGGATGCTTTCCAATGAACCATAAGCCTCGCCACCCGGCCACTGCACAAGCACACGCTCCTCGCCTGTGCGCAGTGCCGTGAAATCAAGATCCGCATTCGGCCAAGTCCCACGCATCCGGTCTTGGATGACGGGTTCCGGATGATCATCAAGTTCCTGAAAGGTAAGACATGGATGGCCGACAAGGCTGGAAAGAGCCAGGCCATCTGGTGCATCTTCGGCCCAAATCGGCACGAAACGAAGCCGCTCCAGCGTTTCTCCTTCTGGTATAGAAACCTCCTCCGTCCGCCGTCCATCAGCAAATTCAACCGCTACTGCCTTGATGGCATTGAAAACCAGGTTCTCGATGGTTACCGGTGCTGTCACGGAACCATCTCGCAGCGTCACGGCTATTTCCTGGACGCCGCGATTGCAGCTCAACTCGTAGACGACATACGGCCTGCCCGAAAATGACCGCAGGTGAAAGCCACGAAGAACCTCATCCCCCTTAGCAATGCTCTCCACGACCTGCGGTGTGAAGCGCAACATCAGTACAGCGACGGAGTCGGATGCAGCAATGCTTGTCCGGCGTGCTCCCATATGCAAAAAAGCATCATGCATGGCCTGACTTTCACTTTGCTTGACGACCCATTGCGCCCCTACTTCGAATACCAGACGTGGATCGTTCAAGACAAGAGCATCATTGACGATCCGCATTGTATGCGGTGCGTAGTGGTCTCCATGCCATTCATATCGACTGCCTGAAATAATCTCTTTTGGTTTTTCCGATTCGACTAGTGCCGCATATTCCGCTGTCGGAACAGACAACAAATGCTTTGCCAGGTCACTGAAGTCCATGTTCAACATTTTCAGACGAATGGAGAGGTAGTTGTCACGCTGGATGGAGTTGTAGCGCATCTGGGAAACACCGGCGGCAACAGCATCCGTCAGGTGGTCAACCCCGGGGACAAATTCGGCAACAACCTGGACTGGAGCCCAGGAAATCAAGGCGACATCCAGCATGGTCGCCTGGACATGGCCGTCTCGGACGGTTTGAGGCAGATTTTGAATCGTTTTCAGCGTACCCATTATTGTAAACCAATTGGAATACAAATCTCCAACAATGGGCACGGCTCCTGCTGCGGAACCGGCGGAATCGAGCAGTAATTGTCGGTCGTCCCAGACCTGCGTTCTGACGGTCTGGTTGATCACTTGGTTGGCAGTACGTAAATCGGTCAAGCCTCTTTCCAAGGACAAAGGATCGGGGCTGCCAAACGAACCACCTCCACCTCCCTGGGCTACTTTATAAAAACCTGAATCTGAAGCCGACAGTCCGGATTGGTACGCAAAATGGACTAAATCGGGCTGTTTTTTTGTCCAACCATTAACCACGGGTACCAGCTCATCGGCCATAACCTCCATGGTCAGCAGTTCGTCCGCCCAGGTTTGGGCCACCTTCCAGACACCACCTTCGCGCAGGACAAGGGCCATATTCGCCCCACGCTGCGAAATGGTCTCGTTTTCAGCCGATACAATCACCGCGTATTCATAGCGCACCAGGGCGCGACCAACATCTTCGTTCACGCCGACAGCAACCGCATTGAGCTTGATATCTTTCAGCTGAAGCATTGGCGCTACACGCTCCACCACTTTTTGCAGATCTTGTCGTGCCTGCGCATCCAGGTGCCGTGTGGCCAAAACAGCCCGGACCGCGTCGGGGTCTCCCGTGGCCTGTGCGGCAACCAGTCGTTCAACGGCCGCCATTGGCGTATCCTGGTCCGGCGTATCCGTGACCTGCGCCATGAATACGGCCAGCTCCCGCAGATCAGGTGCATACGTTGCCAAGGCATCATCCGCGGCGGCCAAGTCCGCGATTTCCCGGACCTGAGTCACATCGGCGCCGAGTAGGTCCACCTGGTGCGCTTGCAGAGCCAAGGCTAGGGAAACGAAATGATCCGGCAACATTCCCCAGGCTCGCAGCGCTCGTACCGTCAGCATGCCCTGCTGCGCCAATTCACGGAGTTCCTGAGCTATTTGAGTTGGTTCTTGTTGAGCATGCGGCGTATCCGGGAAGAAACCAACACTCATCAGTAGAACGCCGAGCCCGAAAAGCAGTTGATAAAGCTTTTGCATCTTTTTTCCGTCGTTCATCCTCACATCCATAGACCTTCTCCCTATGACCAGTGGCTAATCTCAAGCAAGACGAAACAGCCTTGCCCGGACAGTGCAAGCATGGTGAATAAAATTGCAAGGAGCCGCCCGGATTCTCCATCCATCGAAGCCTTGTCGGAGCTAATTGCTGTTCGAAAGCGCCGAACCGATCTGATCAATGATCCACATCCAGAAGTTCATGGGCGTTCCTTGAATGGCTGTTTGGGCACCCATGCCCCAATCCAAGAGCGTCATGGTCATTTCCGGTGTTTCCGCCTTGAAAATGCCAAGTGGCGGGAGTTCCTCGCTGACTTCGGCCGTCATCTCAGTGCCGTCGTCAGCCTCCGCCTGAATGTGCCAAACGGAAAATGAGCGCCCATTGACGGTCAACTGCCTGTTCTCCAGCTTTTTCACATTGCCGTAGCCCTGCATCTGACCGACCTCCTGGTCGTCGCCCTTGAGAAAACTCTGGGGCACGGTAAACGGCTTGTGTCCATCCATCTGCACGATGACCTCCTGCGGATCGCCGGGTCCGGCCTTTGTTTCCTCGGCCAGAATTTTGGTCACCACCCGGGGCTGACCCGGCATGGCAATATCGATCTCCATCCAGATATGGGGCCGCCCCTGTCTTGATTCCCGGGTCAACGTCGCAAATTTCATCCGGTAGCTTTCCTGCTTGGCCTTGTCATGCATCTGATAGTCGGCCCATGCTCCAGGATTGAATTGAAAGGCGTCATCAATGACCAGCATCGGTTTTTGACCGGGAACTTGTTCATTGGCGTGCGCCATCCCCAGGAGTAACACAAGAGCCGACACCACGAGTACAGCTGCTCTGGAAATCAGTTGCCAATTCGTCACGTCGTTGTCCTCCGAAGGCTGAAGGATTTTGCGATTATTCCATCGCATCAGAAAGAATGACAAAAATTTGGTGACACGAGACGTTGAGATAGCATCTTGCGACCATGAAATGATTGGAAAATAACTACTCAGTTGCGTTCCGGCTTGTCTCGATTTTTCGGCCTCGCAACTCCTTCACCGGCTTCGTAACATCGAACCATTGCCCGAATAAAAAATAGTTGGCACTTCAGGCGTCCGGCAATGGTTCGATGAACGAATCCTGGTTCAGTCAGACAGGCGATGCCAAAAAATCGAGACAAGCCGGAACACTCCATGTCTTGTCATGAAAATCTGCTGAGTAAATACGTCAGAAATCGGGCCTGTCCCAGCCGCCTTCCATCATGAACGCGGCCAACTCATTCAATTCAGCGGCAAAGGGAGCCATGGAGCTTGTTTCGTCGGTAGTTGCTTCCTCGGCCCATGTCCGGACCTGAAGCGCATCCGCACCGAGAAGATCCTGATCCAAGGCCAACATATCCAGCATCAGCCGCATGTATTTGGACGGCAACCGGTCCCAGGCCCGCAAGGCTCGCACGGTCAACCGATTCTCCGTGTGCAGTCGCCGCAGCATCTCGCGATCATCCGAGAGAGGGATTGTTTGCTTTGGCAATTTACCCTCCAGAGCGTGACGGATCATTGCTTCGGTATCGAAAAGTTGGTCGTCATGAATGGATACATCCGGCAGCAACCCCTCTCCCTGACACGTTGTTCCATCCGGCCTGAGAACGACGCCGTTGGTCAGGCGCAACAGGGAACCATCCGAAAGATGCCGTTCAGTTTGCGTGGAACATTTGCCGTAGGTTTGTCGGCCGACCAAAACGGCACGGTCGTGATGCTGAAGCGCTCCCGCAAAAGTCTCGGCCGCACTGGCGGTATCCGGTCCGATGAGAATAACTACGGAAAGAGCATATTTTTTCCCGCCGGGAGAGCGGAACATGACCCCGCTGCTTCCGCTACGCCGCAAACCGCCCAACACCTGTCCCTCGGGAACAAACAACGCCGCACAGTCCATGGCCTCGTAAACATCTCCTCCAGTGGATTCACGAAGATCGAGAAACAAAGGATTTTGTCGCGAGCCGAGAAATTCGATGCTGGCCCGCAGGGCCGCGCAGGTCTTTCCGGCCTCAAATCGGCGCAGTTGAAGAACCACGATGTCGTCGATCTGGATTGGTGCAACGGCCAACGGATGAAAGACTTCCCGCAAAAGTGCCGCCTGACTTGTTTGGCCGTTGGAAACTGGTGCAACCGTCAGCCGGACGCGGCTGCCGGACGCGCCCCGGAGCAACTTGGCCGTGTCCCCCGCAGCCAAGCCATGAACCGGAACATCGTCCACGGCCAGCAGCACAACTCTGTCCACAAAGCCGGCGAGGGCCAGTGGGCCTCCCGGATACGCGGAAAGATGTGTCGATTCGTCACGAAAAAAAAGTTCCGCGCCAATGCCGGCCCCGGCCTTCACTTCCAGATCGGAATCCAGCCCCTGACCTGCGGGGAAAAAACGGGCATGGGGATCCAGTTCCCGCAGGACCGCATCCAGGTTTTCCCTGTTCAAGCCACGCAGAAGTTCCTCGTTGGGCCCCCCAGGCAGATGTTCACGAAACGCACGACGAATTTCCTCCAGGGGAGGTTCGCCGGCGTTCAGGACCTGTTCCGGAGCAATCAGGAGCAGCATGGACAGCCAAGCCGGAACCAGGAATCGAAGCCATCCCGTCCCCCCCATGCTTCACCGTCAACGCGCCAAATCAAGTGACAAGTCGAGCAGCAATTCATACTCCCGACGCAGCGCATTGCGCTGTTCCGTGAGTTGACGGAGCCGAAGAGCAGCCTCGCCGGGTTCCGTGCCCTTGCCCTCCAGCGAGTCCACGTCTGCTTGATGAGCGTTCAGGGCCGTTTGTTGCCGGTTCATCTCAGCCTGGAGGGTGTGCAAACGCCGCCGGATCTCCTCAATCTGCTTGGCCTGTTGCGCATCACCTGCGGCAAGCGTGGCAAGGTCGGCCTCCATGGCCCTGACGTCCTGGTCCAGAGCGGTCAACTCCTGTTGCTCATCCTGCATTGCCTGCTCCAAATCAGCCTTTGTCATCTCTAATTCCCGACCTTCAGCGCGCATTTCTTCCTGCAGTGCCCGCATTCGTTCCAGCCGCTCTTCCCGTTCTTTGACGCGCTGTTCGTACTTTCCGGAAGACAGACCATGTATCCCTCCGAAAAATCCACCTTCACGGGGATCAGGCGATGCGGCGCAACCTCCCAGGAAAAAAAGGCTGACAATCGTGCACCACATCCCCCATCTCGATGTCCGTTGCATTTATCCTCCTCCAGGCTGGAATCTCCTGTTACGGACCAGCAAATCTGCTTTCCTCAGATGGACAAACGTTCGTCGATGCCGGCCAATTGCACGCTTCCTTCTTGCAACTGGGCGATATTGGCGCGGAGTTCCTCAACCTCTTTTTCGAGCTTGGCGATCTGAGCCCCTTCCTGTTCATTTTTTTGTTTCGCTGCCTGCTCCTGGCTCTTGCGCTCCTCCTCAAGAATGGCCGTCTGTACCTCCAACTCTTGATTCAAATTTTTTTGCAGCTCTTCAGCGCTTTGCATCCGCTTTTGCAGCTCGGCGCGTTTCTTCTCAATCTCCTTTTTTTGAGACTTCTTTCCGGAATAATTCGCCCTGAGCTGCTCCGATTCCGTGGTCAGGGCATGAATATCCTCTCGGAGCCTGGCATTGTAGGTGCGCGTGGTTTCGTTGAACTCCGCCACCCGGATGATCTCCGCATCCAGAAATTCTTCCGTGCTGGCATACTGGGCCTTGCGCTTGGCGACCACATTGCCGGCCACAAATCCAGCGCCTCCACCAACAATCGCCCCAATAGCAGCCCCTTCCGTGCCGCCGATGGCGTATCCCAGGACTCCGCCGAGCACGGCACCAAGGGCTGTTCCGCCGGCTTTTGTCTTGGTCTGGTCGCTTGTCGACGCACATCCTCCAACCACAAGGCACAACAACACAAGGATCGCAATCACTCTCCTGAACATAATCCCTCCTTTGCAAGCAGACATGCAATTATTCAAAACAGTTTTCGGCGCTCATGTCGGCCGTCAACCACCGGTGCTCAACCATTAGACGCAATTATCGCACATCGACTAATCCTTGAAATCCCCAAACCGTTCCTCAAATGCCGCAAGCCAGGTTTCGGTATCGGCTCTGCGGACTTCAGCAAATTCACGCGCGTGCAAACCAACCAGTTCCAAGACCGTCCTTTCCCTGGAGGACAACTCCGTCTCTTTCAGCGTAGCGAAGGCATGGTCGAAATACAGCGGCTCGTATTCCCCCAGCAGGGCGATTTTCTCTCGATAACCGCGTAATTGTTCTTGGAGGGCGCCTTCAATATCGCGAATCGAATTCTCCACCGCGGCAACCTGATCCTGATATCGGGAGGAATGTTCCAGCAGTTTCAAGGCCTTTTCTCGGGCCTGACGCAGGCGTTCCAGTCTGGTCAGATAGACGCTGAGGTTCACGCCATTGCGTGAAGCATCCTGGGCCACGCTGCGGGCGGATTCGCGCTGGGCCAGGTCCAGACGTTCCCGTGCCTTGTCCATGGAGCTTTGCACGGTCAGCAAGGCATCCCGCAGATCGGGATTTTGCTCCATGAGCCGCTCCAGGATAGGGTCCACGGATCCCAGTTGAACGGCAGCCTGGGTCACCAGATTATCCAAAGTCCGCCCCACGGGCATGGATCGCCGGGCTTCGGCCTTGTAGTTTTCATATTCCTGTTCGATGCGCGCGCGAACTGCCGAATTGACCACCACATTGGCGCCGATGGCCAGTCGAGCACCAGTGTTGAAGGAACGTCGCTCAACAACCAGCCCACGGTCCTGATCCCATCCGTAAATGTCCAACTCGGCACGTGAGGCGGAACGTAAATCTCCTTGCGGCGTGGAGACACTTCCCCCTCGAACAGCCACGCCTCCGGGTTGTCCCTGGAACACCTCCGGCCGGAAAAGGCCGGCGGTCATTTCCTGAACATTGCCGAAAAGGTCGTAGAAACCCAGCCGACAAGGCTTGCGCAAGCCGATGGGCCGAGCCTTGTGTCTGGCATTGCCCAGGTGCCATGCGTATTCATTGAGCTCTCGAGGGTTGAACGGCAAACCGTCCTCAAAGGTTCCTTCCTGGATGGCCGCCAGGCCGCCGCGGGCCGTATATTCCCATTCCTCTTCGGTGGGCAGGCGCAGGAAGCCCGGCACGTCATCAATACCGGGCATATTTTTCAGCCGTTCTGGATGTCCTGGCGCAAACAGCCACTGATTGTATTCTCGAATAAACTGGAGCACATCAAAGTAGCTGACAAACGCAAGCGGCATCATCAGGGCTTCCTGGCGGGAGCGCCCCTGCAGTTGGGGAATGTTTTGATCTTCCGGATCGCCGCTGACGGCCAAAAACGCATCCATGCCCATCACGGAAACGTATTGACCTTTGGTCAACTCGTACTTGGCCAGATAGATCACCCTGCCTTCTTTGTCCGGATCCGCAAAAGATCCACTGACTTGGGTTCGCTGTAACCCCTCGAACACGCTGCCGCCGGCGTCGCCGATCTGAACCACCTGCTCCCGGCTGCCCCAGAAACCTTTGCCCGGCACCCGCACGGCCCGGAAAACCATCAGATCGTCATTGGGCATGGGGAGAACGACGTCCTCGGGGTCAGGCTTGGGATTGCTCGGACCGGGCTTCACTTCTCCCACTGCCGAAACCGGCATCAGCATCATGAAACAGGTCCAAAGAAATACTGTCAGTCTAGTTTTCACGAATGGCCTCCGCGGGATCGATCTGTGTCGCACGCTTGGCGGCAACCAGTGAACTGATCAGGGCCAGGGTCAACGTGGCCGGAATTGCGATCAGGAGATATTCCGCCGGGAGGCGGCAGAACTGTTCTCCCGGGCCCAGTTCCCGGGCAAAAGATTGGTTGATCACCGAGGCCAGGACAAAAGAGGCACCCATGCCCACGGCCAGTCCCAAAATCGCGATGATCATGGCCTGGACCAGGGGAAAGAAAAAAACATGATTTCTGGAAAAACCCACCAGTCGCAGAATCCCCAAATCACGCTTGAGTCGTTCCACCGCGGCGTACAGACTGGAGAGCAGGACGGCCGTTCCGCCGCCGACGCTCAGGGTGGCGATGAGCCAGAACAACCGGCCCAGTCCCGTATCCAGCACTTGAATTCGTTCTATGGTCTCGACCTGCGCGATGCTTTCAATGCCCTCGTTCTGCAATCGCCGGTATACGGCAGGTACGTCGTCGATGCTGCCTGTGTACAATCGAAAACCGCGGAATCCGCCCCGGGCCATGATGAACCCGCCATTTTCGGGCTGATAAAGCACCCCGCGCAATTGGGCGGTACGCAATACTCCCAACAGTTCCGCGGGAACCACGACCCGGTCCAGTGGGCTGAGCCCCATGGGTTGCAGTGAAAAATCCATGGCGGCCACGCCTTCGCTGCGTACCGTGAAGACGGTTTTGGATTCAGTAGGTGTCAGTGCTTGGGTTAGACGATTGCCGTTTTCGCCTGCACCGGTGAAAGCCCCCCAGGGCAAAGCAGACAGGCCGAGCTTGGCAGCTTGTCGGGAATCCAGGGACAGGCCCACCGGGGGCACTGTGCCGAATCCATCCATATCCAGAACAATACCCTGCACATAGGGCAAGAGAATACTGTCTCTTCCCCGGAGTTTTTGGGCCAGTGCGCGAATGCTTGATGGGGTCACCGTGGCCCCGGGGGCATGGAGGTCAAGGGCCTGCCAAGTCTCGGGCAAAGAGATGCCGACCTTGGCCGCCGCCTGTTCCGGGGTCAAGGCGTCAACGCGGGCAAATCCGGTATTGATGGCCAATCCGGTGCGGGTGATCGGATCTATCGCATCCGGGAGGTAAACCGCCACGCCGTCGAAACTCAGGTAGGGTTCGGGGGTGTCTCCGGGCCAGCCCCGTTCCGGAGCGCCGTAGCCCTCCTTGTAGCCCTCCACGTCCTGCACAAAGGCCAAGGTCGCATAAACCCGGGGCAATGATCCGGCTCGCGGGGCGAGCACCCCGGCCACGCGCAGCCTGTCCTGGGTCATCTCGCTTCTTCCGGCACGGGTCCGGGTTACCCGCACATCAAGCCAATCATCCCGACTGATCCCCAGACGCGAGGCAGCCTCCGCAGTCAGGACGCATTCGCCTTCTTCTGGGATCGGCGCATTGTTCTCCAGCAAAAGCGGGTCGCCGAGGGCGGTGGGAATGAGATCGAACAGTTCCAGTTTCCCGGTTTGCGGATGGGACACGTGAACAACGGAAGAGAGCGGCAAAACAGTGGGTGTGAGAAATTTAACTTCCGGCCATTCCCGGACCCTGTCGAACCAGTGGGCGTCCAAGGTCAATGTCTGGCTTGGACGCACTTCGCGATAGACCGGGTCCTCCACCAATCGTCCGCGCAGGGTCTCAATGGTTCCATGTCGCAAGCCCAACAACACCAAAAGCGGCGCGATAACCGCGGCCAAGGCAATGACGAGGCATGTGGTCAGCACCCATTCGTGGCGCAGGTTTGCCGCGGCCAGGGCGGGTACGGCCCGCAACGGGCGCGATGAAGATGCCATGTCCGACATCAGTTGTCCCCCGGTTATCCCTCAGTTATCCCTCGGCCGGCAATGTGAATGGATCTCACCCTGAGCGACCTGGCTCAGAGTGAAGGTATAAATGCGGTCCGCGTCGGCGATCAGCTCCGTGTCGTGGGTCACCACCACCACGGCAACTTGATTCTCCCGGGCCAGGGCCTGCAAATCCCGCATGATCAATTGGGCTCGCGGTTTGTCCACGGCCGCGGTGGGCTCGTCGGCCAGGACCAGGGGGGGGCCGTGGACAAGGGCTCGCAGGATGGCAACACGTTGACGCTGCCCGATGGACAGGGACGTGGGCATGCGGTCCAGACAGTCATGCACGCCCAGTCGATGGGCGATATCCGGGAGTCGTTTTGAACAGTCGATGTCGCCTTTGATCCTGGCAGGCAGGAGCACGTTGTCCCTGACCTTGAGGAAAGACAGCAGCCCTCCAGTCTGCAGGACATATCCCATATACGACCTGCGCAAGGCAGCCAGGTTCGACTCGTCATTCTTCTTCCACAATGCCTGGACATCCCATTTGTCGACTCCGGAGCCGAAACACAATGTAAAACGCGTTGAGCGCGTCGGCTGCATGACCAGGGCAATCATGTCCAGCAATGTGCTTTTGCCGCACCCGCTATCTCCGATCAAGGCGACCATTTCTCCCGGCCGGACCTGAAGCAACGGGACATGCAGCTCGAAAACGCTGCCGGGCTGTTCCCGTCGCTTGCGTACGTCATCCATCAGAAGCAGGGGCGGCGAAAAAACCGTTTCATTCATGCCGACAACCTTCGGTCAACGATTCACATCAACATGCTCCGTTTCGGCGGGAACGCGCAGTCTGCGAGCCCCCGCCGAAACGGATCGGCAAAAGATCCCGGATATCCGCCTAATCGTCAGGGCAGGTAATCCAGGTGGAGCGGGTATACCAAATCCTGATCCGGATCGGTGTCGTTCAGGCGAAACCAGGCGTCCACCTGTTCGTTGATGGCCCGGTACTGTTCCAGTTTGGCGAGGATGTTCCATTCCAGCTGGGAACGCTGGTCGGCCGTCATGCCGGCAAACATCTCGTCGCTTAAGGCCAGAATGTCGCTTTGATACGGCAATGAACTGATGAACGAGGGCAAAAGTCCTGAATCAGCCAACTGCTCGGCCTGGGCCAAATCCTCCGGACGTTTCATGGTCTGGCCGGCAACGCTCTGCAGAGACTCGAAAAAGCGGGCTTGGGTGATTTCAGCACGCATCAAGGCCTGAACCACCTGATCCAGGGCCAGAGCCAGAGAACTCAGTTGATCCCTGGTAATCAAGATCCGTACGTCCAGGGCACGGTCCGCGGTATGCACCAGATCACGGTCCAGCACCCAGGCCGTGATATCCTTGGGCGGGGTGGCGGCTTTGCCGATGTATTCCACCAGAGCCGCTTCCCAAACCTTGGTGATCGCCTCGCGTCCCTGTTGCGCGGCAGCGGCCTGCTCGGGAGTCAGGGTTGGTGACATTTCCGGCTCAGTCGCTGTATCCACTCCAACGGCCTTGTTGAGAAGCGCATTAATTTCGCGAACCGTATCATCCACCATGGCCTGGTATTCATCCTCTTTTGAAGCGTTGATCGCGATGTAGGAGGAATCATTCAGACCTCGAACCTGGGAGAGCTTCAAAAACTGAGGTTCAGAGATGGGATGGTCTTCAGCGGCTGGTGGAAACTTCAAGTGAATCGCGGTGAGATGCACGCGAGCGTCGTCGGCTTCCAGGCGCAAGTCGCTTTCATCCTTGCCGGTGACGTTTTGGAGATGACCTTTGGGGTGAGAGCTGGCATCGCCAATGAGAATAATGATTTTCAGCGCGTCTTTCCGCCAATCTGAACGCAGTGCCAAATCCACTCCCGCAAAAACTTCTTCGGCATAATCCAGACTGCCCACCTCCGTTGCCCTGAACTCTTCCTCCATCAATCGGACCATGGTCGGGCCCTCGACCAATTGAGGAGTAAAATTCTTGGCCGTGTACTCCAGGTATGGGATCGTCTTGATATCATCTCGGAAGCCGACCAGTCCAAACCGAAAACGCTCGGACGTATCCTCGGAGAAAGAACGGACCATGTTGGATACGGCGACCTTGGTCATGTCGATGAACGGCTGCATGCTGCGGGTCGTGTCGATGACGAACACGATATCCACCTGAATGTCTTCCAATCGTGCGCCCTCGCCGGATCCACGATCCTTCGCCGCCTGGTCGCGGTAGGCATCGTCCGCCAATGTATCGGCTCCGCGTTGGCTTGGCACCGCCGCGGCAAGTTGCAGAAGGCGCACGTCGTCACCCATGATCTGGGTCTGCTCCCACTGCAAAATCGGGAGGATGTAAAACTGTTCGGTAATATCCACGAATCGTTTCGGTTCCATGCTGATGATCTCTTCCGGGATGTCGTCGGCATCAATGCGCTGATACAATGTTTTGGCCTGGTCCCCCATGTCGAAGGAATCCAGCAGGTCCCGCAAAGGCTGCGCATCGTGAAACATCAGCACCGGATTGCGGCCTTCGAGCAGTCCACCGGGATGGGTATAGGACACCAGTAGGGCCTGACGCCATTCCATCACGTCCTGGGCCTGCATCCAACCAATGGACTCTTTGCTGGACGGTCCAACACGGTACCATCCCTTGGGAGCAGGGGCGTCACGCAGATCCAGGTCCTTGCGCTCAAAGACATACAATGGTCGGAACGCCGGGATGTTGGCGGAAACGATCCCGTCCGCATCAGCCTGTGGCAGGGCGTAGATATGAGAAAAGGGACGCGGAAGAACACGCAGCGAAAGCTGGGTTTCCGTTTCCAGGCAGACCCCGCCACCTGAACAATCAATGCCGTCCTCAACCGGTGGGATGGGACCATGGGCCGAAGCCCTCTCTTGTACGGTTTGATCCGCTGCCGGATGCCCATATGATCCTTCCAGATCCGACAAATTGCCGCCAGGATGGCCATGAGCGCCTTCCAGCTCAGAGAGTTGGGCATGAAGAGCCCAAGCCTTCGCTTCTTTCCCGCCTGCATCAATGATCAGCACCGAACAAGCCCAAAAAACAGCCCCCAAAAAACAAGTCGCGACAAAAAAAGATTCACGGCAGCATACCATCCGAAAAAGAAACCATGATTTTTGTGCAACGTACAAGATACACCTCCCTGTTGTTTTGTTGTCGGACAATTCTTGCGGAAATACTACCGTCTTAAAGAGAACAGGCTACGCGGGAATGACTCGTTTTGGCCTCTCGTGTCTTTTCGCAGTAATCTCTTAATCGAGAAAGTTAGATTTTGCTCTTTTTATGCTCTGGCTGTTTTCGATACCAAAAGCCATCCGCCGCACATGGTGCGCTCTATTGGCGATAATGGCTTTTCAGGCTCGACTCATTTACTCCTCCATGTTTTGGATTGTGCGTAAGTGTTTCTCCAGCACTTTTTCCAAATCCTCCATCCGCACCGGTTTGGCCAAATAATCGTCCATCCCGGCCTCCAAGAATTTTTCCTTATCTCCAAACATGGCATAGGCGGTCAGGGCGATGATGGGGATGTCTTTCTTGGGACCGAGGTCGGTGGATGAGCGAATGCCCTTGGTGGCTTCGACTCCGTTCATCACCGGCATCTGGATGTCCATCAGGATAAGGTCGAAATCCTGATCTTTGAACAAGTCCAAAGCCTGTTGCCCATCCTTGGCCAGCGTCACAGTATGGCCAGCTTTTTCCAATAGTTTGCGGATCGGCAGGGCGTTTGACGGTTCGTCCTCGACCAAGAGAATGCGCAGTCTGTGCTTGGCTTCATGATGTTGGCCCGTCATCTCGCCCTGACCAGGGATGCCCATGCCGCCAGGTAGTTTGAACGGGAGGAGCACACGCATGGAGGTGCCTTTGCCGACGTCGCTTTTCACGGTAACCTTCCCGCCCAGCAAGTCCACGAGGCGCTTCACAATGGCCAGGCCGAGACCGGCTCCCTGAAAATTTCGGGTATAGGAACCGTCCACCTGAAAGAAGGAATCAAAGAGGTTTTTCACCTCATATTCAGGAATGCCGATGCCCGTATCCGTGACGGTGAAAAGCACATTGGCGCTGTCATTCTTATCCGATGCCAATGAAGTCATCTCAACTCGGACATGTCCTTTATCCGTAAACTTCAATGAGTTGCCAACAAGGTTGAAGAGAATCTGACGGACCCGCGCCTCATCACCAATGAGTCTGGAGGGAACAGCCGGATCAACGCTGCACTCCAAGGCCACGCCCTTGCCTCTGGCATTGAAGGTAAACAGGCCGGACACGGAATCGGCAAGCTCCTGGACGACGAACTCGGCCTCGTGGATGGTCAACTTACCCGCTTCGACCCTGGACAGGTCCAGGATGTCGGAGAGCAGCCGGGTTAGTCGGTTGGCCGAGGACGTGCACAATTGGACGTACTGTCGTTGGTCGGCGTCCAGAGTGGTGGTCTCCAAAAGCTGCATCATGCCCATGATCCCGTTGAGCGGGGTGCGGATTTCGTGGGACATGTTGGCCAGGAATTCGGACTTGGCCTTGCTGGCGGCTTCGGCTTGTTTCTTGGCTGCCAGCAAGGCTCCCTCGGCCAGTTTCAACTCAGTCAGGTCGACATCAATGCAGAACATCTCAGGAGGTTGGCCAGGTCTCTGGATAATGGCGTGACTGGAATAAACCGGGATGCGTGACCCGTCCTTGCGCCTGAGATGAAGCTCCGCGGATGGAAGAGGCCTTCTGGTTTCGGACATGGATTTGATTTCCTGAACAACATTCGCTCGCATGTCATCCGGAATGATCAGGTCGACAAGATTTTTCCCTATGGCTTCATCCTGTGAATATCCATAGAATTTCTCTGACGCCTTGTTCCAAAAGAGCGTCACGCCATCCATTCCATACCCCTGAACCGCAACAGTGGGGATATGTTCCAACAAACTTCGGAAACGTGCTTCACTCTCGCGTAGCGCATCCTCGGCCCGTTTCTGCTCCGTGATGTCCGTGAGCACGCCGACAATGCCGACGACCACGCCATCTTTCACCATCGGACGGCTTGAGGTGCGCACCCATAAAGTTTCGCCTGGTTCCAGGCAGAGCCTGTATTGATCGGGCTCCAACCGGCCTCGCAGAACATTTTCCCAAGCGTGCTCAATCAGGGGGATATCTCTGGGATCGATGAGTTCACGAAAGTTACGACCAAGAAGGTCAACAGCCTTTTCCCCCATGAAATTCTTTGCGGAAGGACTGAGGTAGGTGATCCGCCCGTCCAAATCCACAAAAAAAACGACGTCGTTGATGTTCTCCAAAAGGTCCTGATAGTGTCGCTCGATCCGTTTACGCTCGGAAATATCCGTGGTGAATCCTTGATAAGCAACAATACGCCCTTCGGAATTTCTCAAAGTCCGAACGCTGCTGGATACCCAGTACGCCGTCCCGTCACGACGACGGAACCGACATTCATGATTGACCACCTCGCCGTGCTCTTCCAGCAAACGGATGAATTCCTTCCGGTCTTCCGGGTCGGCATACACCTGTGCGGCGATGTCCGTGACCGATTCAATCAGCTCTTCTGGTGAATCATATCCCTGTATTCTGGCTATGGAGGGGTTGGCCGAAATGAAGCGTCCCTCGGGCGTGGACGTAAAAATGCCGATGGGGGCGTTGTCGAAGATGTCCTGGAGATCAAAGCCAGGAAGCGGATCGCTGTCGTTTTGGGTGTTCTGTTCCGGCATGAGCGGCCCCATGGCTGAAGGGGATCAGTGGCGAGGTGTGCAAAAGGGTGGACACTTCCATTCCTGGTTTCAACTCATGCCAAAATCAACGGTCCCCCGCAAGAAGAAAAGCTGGAAAGCTCTGCGGATCAACCAAAAAAACAGCCCCCTTCCCGCGTGGAATGCGGGAAGGGGGCTGTTGCTTCAAGCGCGAGGGATCGCGTCAATTAGTGATCCACGGCCGCTCCGGCGCCGCGCGGCGAGCGGATGGATTCCACGAGGTCCTGGATCTCCTGGGGCGGCGCCTTGGTCATGGAGGAGACGATCTGGGCCACGGCGAAGTTCAAGAGCATGCCTATGGTCCCGATGCCTTCCGCGGTGATCCCGAAGAACCAGGGGTCAACGCCGAAGAAGCGGGTCTGGATGATGTAGAACATGGTGAACCCGATGCCCGCGGTCATCCCGGCGATGGCTCCTTCCTTGTTCATCCGCTTGGAGAAGATGCCCATGATGATCACCGGGAAGAAGGACGAGGCGGCCAGACCGAAGGCAAAGGCCACGATCTGGGCCACGAATCCTGGTGGATTGATGCCGAAGTACCCGGCAATGACCACGGCCACGCCGATCATGATCCGGCTGACCAGCATGCGCTGTTTTTCCGTGGCCTGGCGGTTGATCATCCGGTAGTAGAGATCATGGGACACCGAGGAGGAAATAACGATCAGCAATCCCGAGGCCGTGGACAATGCCGCGGCCAGACCTCCGGCCGCCACCAGCGCGATGACCCAGTTCGGCAGGTTGGCGATTTCCGGGTTGGCCAACACGATGATGTCCCGGTCGATGTACAGCTCGTTGGGATTGTCCGTGGGGTCGTTGGCCACCAACCGCTGACCTTGCGGCCCGGTTTCTCCGGTGAACCGAGGGATTCCAACAAAAGGCGCCCCGGCTCTAAACTGCATGATCCCGTCGTCGTTCTTATCCACCCAGGCCACCAATCCGGTCTGTTCCCAGTTGGTGAACCAGGTCGGGGCATCGGCATAAGGTTGCTCGTTCAGGCTGTCGATGATGTTGTACCGGGCAAAGGCGGCCACGGCCGGGGCGGTGGTGTACAGGATGGCGATGAACAGCAAGGCGTAACCCGCGCTGATCCGGGCGGCCTTCACGCTGGGCACGGTGTAGAAGCGGATGATCACGTGGGGCAGGCCGGCGGTGCCGACCATCAGGGCCATGGTGATGCAGATCACCGAGAGCATGTTCATGTTCCCCGGGCCAAAGGCCGAGGTATACTCACGAAATCCCAGGTCCGTGGCAATACTGTCCAGGGCCGTGAGCAGGTACTGCCCGGCGTACTGGCCCTCGGCGATGGTCGAGCCAAACCCCAGTTGGGGGATGGGATTGCCCGTGACTTTTATGGACAAGGACACGGCGGTGATCACGAAGGCCGTGATTAAAACGCAGTACTGGGCCACCTGGGTCCAGGTGATGCCCTTCATTCCGCCCAGGGCCGCGTAGAAAAAAACGATGGCCATGCCGATGAACACCCCGGTGTTCACGTCCACTTCCAGAAACCGGCTGAACACGATGCCCACGCCGCGCATCTGGCCGACAACGTAGGTGATGGAGACGAAGATGGCGCAGATCAGGGCCACCAGCCGGGCCGTGCTGGAGTAGTAGCGGTCGCCCACGAAGTCCGGCACCGTGAACTTGCCGAATTTGCGCAGATACGGGGCCAAAAGCAAGGCCAAGAGCACGTAGCCGCCGGTCCAGCCCATCAGATACACCGCGCCGGTGTAACCCAGAAAGGAGATCATCCCGGCCATGGAAATGAACGAGGCCGCGCTCATCCAGTCCGCGGCCGTGGCCAGGCCGTTGGCCAGGGGCGGCACCCCGCCGCCGGCAACGTAAAACCCCTTGGTGTCCTGCACGCGGCAGCGCCAGGCAATGGTTAAATACAATCCGAATGTTATGAAGACCATGATATAGGTCCAGGCTAAGATCGACATGGGATGCTCCTCGTGTTCGCCCATGACGCACCGGCGATGCCGGATCATGGACATGAATGCCAATGAATACCGCTACTCTTGTACGTCGTATTCCTTGTCCATCTTGTTCATCAGATAGCAGTAGACGAAAATCAGCACGACGAAGACGTAAATCGACCCCTGCTGGGCGAACCAAAAGCCCAGCGGGAATCCACCCAGACTGAAATTGTTCAGCGGGTTCACCAGAAGGATCCCGAACACATAGCCTACGACGGCCCAAATCCCCAGAAGAATGGCGATCAATCGCAAGTTCTTCCCCCAGTACTCATCCATTCGTGTCTTCATGCTCCCCTCCCAAGGATTCAGGTTGTCTATACAAAAACTGCTTGGAATGGACCCTATTGTCCATCCCTTTGCAGGGTGCCGCCAGGGCAAATTTGTTCTCTGCTAAATTGATATAATACAAGCACCGACTTTGATCACGATTTCGATTTCGATTTCGATGCTGATCTATACCCAGCGCCAGCTCCTCCCGGCCAGGAACAAATCCCGCAGGGTCTTGATTTTCCCTCCGTGCAGTTTGTGCACGAAGAACAAAAACAAGTACGCGGTCTGCATGGCGTCCTGCAGGGCGTTGTGCTCGTCGAACAGGGGCAGGCCGTACTCCTTGCTCAGGTCGGTCAGCGTATAGGAAACGTTGAGGTTGTAGCGGTCGTAGTAGTTCTCCCACTGCGACTCCTTGTACAGCATGGCCAGTCGCATGGTATCCAGGCAGGGGTTGTGCAGGGCCCCGCCCAAATGCTTCTTCAAGGCCCGGTTCATGAACCCGATGTCCAGCCCGATGTTGTGCCCCACCAGCAGGGCCTGCCCGCAGAACGAGACGAACTCCGGAAGTACGGTCTCCAGCTTGGGAGCCTCTTCGGTCTGGCAAGGGGTGATCCGGTGAATCAGGGTGCTGCTTTTGGGAACGTATTGATTCGGCTGAATACAGGTGTAAAAGCAGTTCTGCAGATCAATGCGCATTTCCCGGATCCGCACCGCGCCGATGGATACGACCTCGTCCCGTCGCTCGTTCAAGCCGGTCAATTCCGTGTCAAAGACCACGAACTCGTACTCCGTCAGGGGTTTGTCCTGGCTGAAAGCGGTAAAGTACTCGCGGTTGGCCTTGAGCAGGGCGTGTTCGTCCCGGCGGCTCCAGGGCAAGAAGGGCCACCAGGAGAAGAGGCTTTGCAATGGATGAGTCATGGTCAGCATATGCATTACGGCAGGTTAGACGTTGAGCATGAAGGCCGACTTCAAGAAGTTTTGCAGGCTGGTGATTACCGAAAACGCGCCTTTCAGGGTTTGTTTTTCCAGGTCGGTCAGTTCCGCCGGATCGACGAAGTTGTTCGGGGTCTTGCCCCCCTCCAGCAACTTCAGTTGATGCACCAGCCGGAGTTGCATCAGAAACTCGTAGGCCTCTCGGGCTTTGCGGTAGAGCTCCTCGGGGATATGCCCGCCGTCGGCCACAGCCTTGAGTCTGCGCAGGGTGTTCGTCTCCTGGCTGCCGTGGCGCAGGGCCATCAGCCTGGCGAAATCCCAGAAGGGAACAAGGCCTCTGGCTTTGAGGTCCAGTCGGTTTTTGTGCTCCCCGTCGCGCTCCACGATGAAGTTGCGGAAAAACGAGAGCGGCGGGCGGGAGGTGAAGCAGTCCTGGGCCAAATGGCGAAAAAACAGCTCCTTGCCCTGCACGGTCTTGGTCAGATGGTCGCGCAGCCGCTCGGCCAGGGCCTTGTCGCCGTAACCGGCCCGAAAATCGAAAAAGATCGTGGAGTGCAGCACTTCCTGGGGCTCGGGCACGCTGACCCAGCGGTCGAAGTTGGCCCGCCAACCTGAATACGGCAAACGCCACTTGGGATTGGAGGCCATGATGTCCCCCAAGCACCGGGGGAAGCCGCACTTGACCAGATGTTCGATGGCTTCTTCCGCGAACTTGGTAAAGTACGCATCGGCCCGCTGGGCTTCCTGGTCGTCCCGGGGATCAGCGTAAATCAGAGCATTGTCCTGGTCCGTGCGAAAGGTCTGCTCCTTGCGGCCCTCGCTGCCCATGAGCATCCAACAAAACGGCAACGGCGGCGGACCGAGTTGCTCCTGAAGCATGGTCAACAGGCGATCCAGGATCAGGTCGTTGAGCACCGTGATCACCCGGGTGATGTTGTTGGCCTTCCCGCCTTCCTCGATCAGCGGCCGGACCACCTGGGGGACATGCCTGGAAACCTCGTGTATGCCCTCGAAGGTCTGTTGAGCCAGGATTTCCCGGAACAGATACAACGGCGACTGGCCTTGGAGCACCATGATGTCATGGCTGGTGATCACGCCGACGATCTTGCCCCCGTCCTCCACGGCCAAGTGATGGATCTGGTGGGTCATCATGGCCAGCAGGGCGTCAAAGCAGACCGCGTCCGCCGGGATAGTCCGCACCGGGGAACTCATGATCTCCCGAAGCGGCGTACGGTATTCCAGCCCCTTGGCCACCACCTTGGAGCGCAAATCCTTGTCCGTGATGATCCCGCGGACAATGCCCTTGGCGTCCTCCACCAGCAGGGAGCCGATCCGGTGCCGGGCCATGTACTCCGCGGCCTTTTGTACGGAATAGGTTCCAGGAGCGGCCTCCACGTCGCGCTTGATCATGTCCGAAACAGGGACGCTGAACAGGATCAAGGAGCCCTCGCCTTTGGGCGTCAGCCGCTGTCGGCGCAGCTCGGAAAAGGACTTGTGGATGTAATTTTCGGAAAAAGATTTCAGGTAGTACTGGGCCAAGCGAGGATCGTTCTTGACCAGGTTCAAGAATGTCTGCTTGTTCAACAAGAAGCAGAACGTATCTTCCAGCGCCTCCACGGTCATGCTGGCCTTGGCGCCGCGGATGATGCCCAAGGCCCCGAACACGCCGCCTTCGCCGCGAAAATCCTTCAGGGTCACCTCTCCGGATTCGTCCTGTAAATAGAGCTTCACGCCGCCTTTTTGGATCAGGTACAGATGGACGATATCCGTGACCCCTTGCGTCAGGACCACGGTCCCCTTGGGGAAAAAATCCAACGCCGCGTCCTCGGCCAGTTCTTCCAGGGCACCAGGGCTCAGTTCGTTAAACGGCAGGGTCCGTTGCAGAAATTCCAGGACAACGCCGGGATTGAGCGAGTGACTTTGTGGTGCCTTGACGGTGAACATTTCCATAATCTCCTGGGATTCTCGACCGGTACGCCGTGGAGGGCGCTCCCCGACGCTGCTCTTCAAATCAGGTTCTTTCCGGTCAGTTTTTGTTTACTTGGTGCTTTTTGCCAAGGCATTCGTTTTTAGGTCAAAGGCGGAAAAAAAACCGTCAACAAGCACAGGGCCGAAAGACCGGCCTTCCGCTCCGCTCACCCTAACCGCTGAACCTGGGTATTCCGCCTTTCACGAATCATCCGGAACCCTGACCGCGACACGAGCCGCCGGTGTTGCCCGTACCCGCGAAACATGGCAGATTCCAAACGTCGTTCGTCAGATGATACGAGCCGTTCACGTCCCGTATCCATCACGAAAGCCCTTCCCGGGCTCACCCTCACGCCTATCTCTGGACACCCTCATGCCTATAGCTGATTTGAACACCCTGGACATCCTGATTCTGGTCACCCTGGGATTCACCCTGATCCGCGGCCTGTTTCGCGGATTCATCGGTGAGATTTCCTCCGTCGCCGGCCTGATCGTCGGATTCTTCCTGGCCAACAAATACCACACCATGCTCCTGCCCCTGGTGGAGAGCATTCTCCCGGATCGCGGCACGGCCCAGTTGATCAGCTACGCCCTGGTCTTCTGCACCGGCTTGGTGGGCGTCCTGATGGTCGCCGCGGTCCTGCGGCACCTGTTGAAGGTCGTCCTGCTGGGCTGGGTGGATCGCTTTGCCGGAGGCGTGATTGGACTGTTGAAAGGCGGACTGATCTGCGTTCTTCTGGTCCTGGTTCTGACCACGTTTCTTTCGCCAAAGGCCGAGATTCTGGCCTCATCCCGGATGGCCCCCCAGGTCAATCGCTTCGCGGCCATCCTGGCGGATCTGCTGCCCAGAGAGATGCGCCTTGAATTCGAGGAAAAGAGCCAGCCCTTGCGCCAGACCTGGCGCGAAAACGTTCAGGAACGGTTGTCCGGCGACCAGGGAGGTCAGCGGCCATGACCGGCGATCAAACCGCGCTGTTGCGCCTGCGGGACGTACTGGAACGACTGCTCGGCCCTGAAGGCTGCCCCTGGGACCGGGAGCAGACCCCGCCGACCCTGGCCGACTATCTGGTTGAGGAAGTGCATGAACTGGTGGACGCCATCCGCTCGAACAAACCGGACGACGTCCGCGAGGAACTGGGCGATGTCTGGTTCCTGCTGCTTTTCGTGACCCGGCTGATGGAACGGGACGGACGCTTTACCCTGGAAGACGTCCTGGACCAGGCCGCGGCCAAGATGGTCCGACGCCATCCCCACGTCTTTGCCGACGCCTCTTTCGCGAACCTGGACGCCCTCTGGGCCAACTGGGAAAAGGAAAAAAAGAAGGAAAAGGCCGACCGCGGCCCTTTTGAAGGCATCCCGTCGACGCTGCCACCCCTGTTGCGGGCCTACCGCATCAATTCCAAGGCCGCACGGCTGGGCTTTACCTGGTCGGATACGGACGGTGTGCGGGAACAACTGAACCAGGAATGGCAAGAATGGCACACCGTCCAGGGCGAAGACGGCAATTCAGCCGAAAAAGCCCTGGACGAATACGGGGACTACCTCTTCACCCTGGTGGAATACGGACGACGGCATGGACTAAAGGCCAACGAAGCCCTGGACCGGGCCAACCGCAAATTCCTGAACCGCTTCGACAAGCTGGCCCAGTTGGCCGAAACCAAAGGGATCGACCTGGAAGGGCTGGACCTGGATTCCTGGAACGCCCTGTGGAACGAGGTGAAACAACGCCATGAGCCAAGCCAAGATTGACCAAATCCTCAGCCTCTGCGCTGAACTGTCCGTGGAAGAACTGGAACAGCTCGCCAAGGATCTGAAAAAAGTCCTCTTCCGGTGCCGGGTCCAGGAAAAGATCGACCTGCGCCGCGAAGATGTGGCCCAGCGCCTCAGCGAGGCCATGGATCACCGGATGGATAAGACCGGGGCGGATTAGCCCGAGTCGCGCAGCACCTTTTCGACGACCACGCCGCCGACCTCCCCCGGAGTCAAGCCCGCCGTATCGATGATCACGGCGTCGTCCGCGGGCTTGAGCGGAGCGATGGATCGGTTGCGGTCCTGATCGTCGCGGTGGCGCAGATTGGCGATCAGGGCGTCCAGGTCCTCCTCGACGCCCATCTCCTTGAGTTGCAGCCAGCGCCGTCTGGCCCGCTCCTCGGGCGCCGCGTCCAGAAAAAATTTGTACCGGGCCCGGGGGAAGACCACGCTGCCCATGTCCCGGCCTTCGGCCACCAGGGAGGTTCCGGCTCCCAGGCGCTGCTGGGCCTGCTTGAGGATTTCCCGAACCATGCCCACCTTGGCCAGATTTGAGGCCCACATCCCGACCTCCTCGCGCCGGATTTCCTCGCCCAGTGGTTCTCCATTCAGGAATAGCGCGGCCTGACCGCCTTGTCCCCGCAGGGTGAATTCCAACCCGGCCAGGCGTTCCCGCAGAACCTCCTCGCTCCAGGTCCAGCTTTGCGCTCCCAGGCGCAGGGCAAAAGCCCGAAACATGGCTCCGCTGTCCAGGTAGGCAATGCCCAGCCCATCGGCGACCATCCTGGCCACGGTGGTCTTGCCCGATCCGGCCGGCCCGTCCAGGGTGACGACCAAAGGCTGTTCAAGAAGATCTTTTGATGTCCGCGCGGGATGATGTTCAGCCATGGAGCACGGCCTCCAGTTCCCGGAGGAAAATTCGATTCTCCTCTCCCGTTCCAACGGTCACCCGCAGATATTCCTCCATTCCGTAACTCTTCAGGGGCCGGATGATCACCCCTTGCTCCAGGAGTTTCTGGAAGACGTCCAAGGCGGACAAAGCGTCGTGCCCTGGCTTGAACAGCAGGAAATTGGCCTGCGAAGGAAAGACGCGGCAACCGAGCCGGGTCAATTCCGTCGTCAGCCAGGCCCTTCCGGCCTGGACGCATTCCAGGGAGGCCTGGACGAAATGAACGTCGCGCAAGGCGGCCAGACCGGCGTTTTCCGCGAGGATGTTCACGCTGAAGGGCGGCTTGACCCGGATCAACGCATCCGCCAGCCAGGGCGGCATGACCCCGTATCCCAGCCGCAGCCCCGCCAGCCCGTAGAGCTTGGAAAATGTCCGCAGCACGACCACGTTGGGAAAATCGCGCAGCCGAGACAGCAAGGAGTACTGGTCCATGGGCGAGGCGAAATCCATGTAGGCTTCGTCCACCACCAGCAACGTCCGCGACGGGAGTCGGCGGGCGAGGGTTTCCAGTTCCTGAACCGGGGGGGCGTACCCCGTGGGATTGTCCGGGGTGGTCACGAAAACCAGGGCGGTTTGCTCGGTCGCCGCGTGCAACAACTTGTCCCAGGGGAAATGAAACTCCTCGCCCAGGGGAACGGTGCGGATCTCCACGCCGCTGAGCCTGGCCAGCAAGCGGTACATGCTGAAGCTGGGCTCGAAGATCAGGATGTGATCACGACCCGGCCGGACCGCGACCCGGATCAACAGGTCGATGATCTCGTCCGAACCGTTGCCGGCCACGATCCACTCCTCCGGCACGTCCAGATGCGCCGCCAAAGCCGCCCGCAACTCCGGGCTGCCCGACCGGGGATACCGAAACACTCCGTCGGCGTGATCTTGCAAAGCCTTTTGAACCAGCGGCGAAACGCCCAGCGGATTCTCGTTGCTGGCCAGCTTGATCACCCGCTGCAAACCGTATTGCTCACGGATTTCATCAATGGAAAGCCCTGGAGTGTAGGGACTGAAACCTTGAATTTCAGGACGGAGAAAGGGGTGCTGTTGCACGATGAATCCTCACGATCGGTGATGACAAAAGCCTCGGGACCAGGGAGAGCACATCTCCCCAGACCCAAGGCTACAGGCGAACCGGAACTTGTCAGGCACGCTTTCCACTCTACGAGGCCCAGCCACTTTCAGTGGCTTTACAGGATACTGGGCCGGATAAATATAAGCAGCTCTTCCTTTCTTTCTTCAGTGATCCTGCTTTTGAAAAGAACCCCTAACCCTGGAATGTTCGCCAGCCCCGGCACGCGGTTCTCGCGTTGGCCTTCGGCCGCCTTGAACACCCCCCCCAGGACGATTGTCTCTCCGTTGTTGACGATCAACTTTGCCTCGGCGGATTTGGTGTCGATATTTTCCCCAATTGGCACGTCGTCCTTGACGACAAGATCAAGAATGAGTTGGTCGTCGGGAGTAATTTGTGGCGTGACGGACAGTTCGAGAACCGCGTCTTCAAAAGCAGGCTGAGGATTGCCGGCGTCGTCAAGCACGTTGACCCGCACCCGCGTGCCTTGCTTGATCACCGCCCGTGAGTTGTTCAACGTCACGATGCGCGGGCTGGAGACGGTCCTGGACTCGCCCTGCAGCTCTCCAAGCTGCAACTGGACGTCCAGGGTAAACATATCCGGCCCCATGAGCTTGGAGATGAAGCCTCCGATTCCAAACGTGGGGGGCATGGCTATCGGCGTATTGACCAGGTATCCGGTCTGCCCGACGCCGCCCTGGTTGATCGGGACTCCGCCGCCTGCCGCGCCATAGACGCCTCGGTAGTACTCCGTCGTGACGCCTTCAATACCGCCTCCCCAGCGGAGTCCGATGGCGCGCTGAAACTCGTCCGAGGCATAAACGACCCTGGCCTCGATCATCACTTGTCGTTCGGGCTGGTCCAGTCTGTCGATGATTCCCTGAATCTGCCGAATTCGCAACGGAGAGTCGGTCAGGATGAGCGTGTTGGTCCGTGGGTCAAAGCTGAGCCTGCCCCTGTCGCTCAGAAAGGGTCGCGTCCTGGCGTCCATCTCCGCCGCGGTGGCGTAATTGATCTGAATGTAGGCCGTCTGCAACGGTTCCAGGCGTTCGATGGTCTCCTGGGCCTGCATGGCGGACTCCCGGGCGCGGCGGCGTTGTTCCCGTTCGCTCTCCAACTGCTGGGCCGTGCTGATGCGCAGGATGTTGCCCCGGACCACCATTCCCAGATTGCGCTGGACAAGAACGAGGTCCAGGACCTGATCCCAGGGCACATTGTCCAGTTTCATGGAGATCCGACCGCCGACTCCGGCGTCCAGGATCAGATTATACCCGGCCACCTCGCCGATGAGCCGCAGCACGTGCTCCACTTCGGCGTTTTGCAGATCAATGGAAATCGGCGTCCCGACGTACTCTTCGCGCATTCCCGGAAACAGCGCTTCTTCCTCGGGAAAGCGCGTTTCCAACGCATCCTGGACCGGATGCTCCCGTGGCTCCGGACGAACCGTCGGCATGGCGGAAAGCTTGGCATCTTCCGTTCGGGCCTGGGCGTCCACGAAACGCAGGATCAGCCCTTCCGGCACCTCCTCGGGCTCGATGACTATCGGGTCGGTGGCGGTCAATATCAACTCCCCGCCGCTGGCCGTATTCCGCAGCAACCCTGTTTTCACCGGATGTCCGAAGGCGTGAAGCTGGTGCAGTCGGGCAGCCGTCGCCGGTATGACGGCACTGGGAAACAGTATCCGAATTTGGCCCGGACGAGCTGAAACGGATCGCCACGTCAGTTCGCCGGTCGCTTCCAGACGGATGCCCACGACGTCGTCGGCCTGGAAAAACGTCGCCTGGCGCATGTCGGGCCGTGAATCAACCGTCCTTGATTCTCCGAGGAAATCCTCGACCGGTTGCGTCACATTTGCTTCGGACGACACTCTTTCCTCGGGTACGGGTTCCGGGGCGATTGCCTCGGCACCGATGGAAGTGCCCCCATAAACCGTCACCAGCACGAACATGATCGCGCCGCAAAAAAGGATCGGTAGTCGGTTCGTCCGCCGTCCTCTCGCTCGAATCTTTATCGCTTTCAGGGCGCTACCCATGATCATCTCCCTCGCTTGGATGCAGCTTGAGGATCACTTCCCTGACCTGTTCGCGACCGGCGATGTCCAGGCCATGTTCCTCGATGATCACCTCGTTGGCAGTGATCCGGCGGACTTTACCGCCGTACCGTCCCACGCCCACTCCGGGCCGGAGCACGAATCCCTTGCCGTCGGGCATTTCGACCATGGCCAGAGCCTGGTCGGGACGATCCACGGCCCAGACAATGCCGATCACCCGCAACTGGGTCGCCTCGACGCGTTCCAACGGGGTCAACGCCCTGGCCGGAGCTTGGGCCCGAAACGACTCTTCCGGCGGGGCAGGGCGGACGAACGGGCGAAACGGATCCGGCTTGCCTTCCGGACGGAAGACGTAGCCGTCCGGGGTACGCAGCCAGTCCGGAAGTTCCAGGGTGGTGCCCATGAACATCTCCTCCACCCCGTTGTCATCCTCTTCGACCGTCCAGCCGGTGCGTGGCGAAACAAGCTGAAAAAAAAGCATCAGCGCCGGAAAAAAGCACGGAAACAGTCCAGAGGAAAAGAACAAAATGCCCACCCGGTTGCGTGGAAATCTTCTCCGCGCACCGGCTTGCCGGCTTATCCGGGATGCGTCCTGCTGCGTGGGCGTCATGGAATTCCTCGGCGAAGAGCGCCGGACTATCTGCGCCGCCTGGTTTGCTGCTGCTGGCTTTGCTGTTCCTGCGCGGCCTTGATTTCCTGCTCGGTCAGGGCCCGGTAGACCTGGATGGTGCTTTCGGCGTTCAGGATGACCGGGCCGGTCCCGGCCGCGGCGGTGGGCTGCAAACGAAGGCGATCCAGACTGACCAGTCGGTCCAATCGGGCCATGCGGTCAAAAAAGGTGATCAGGTTATGGAACTCGCCGCGCATCCGCAACTGGACCTCGCGGGAGGCATAGAAATCGTGCTGAACCTCGTCGCCGGGCTGGAAGAGCATGAACTCGACCCCCACATCCATGCCCAGCCGCTCAATGGCGGCCAAAAGTCGTTCACGTTCCTGGGCGTCCTCGGGCAGCAGCATCTTGGCCAGGAGCAACTCGTACTCCCGGGCCTCCATTTCCTCCTCCAATTCCGGCAGCCTGGCGGCCAGTCGGCGATTGGCTGCGATGGAGGTTTCCAGGTTCCGGATATCCTCTTGCAGCATGGCCTTGCGCTCAAGATTGGGCATGAGCGAAAAAAATGCGTAGCCGCCCACAACGACGACGATCAAAACGACGAGAATCGCCAGCTTATGCAGCTTGTTCAGGTTCTCCAGCCGCTTGACCACGGCGCGACTATCCATGCTCGGCCCTCTCCAGGAAGTAGTCGGCCGGTGGGGGACCGAAGGAGACCCGAAAATGAAACTCCACCAGCGACAGGCCCTGCACCTCCCGGCGCAAGGTTCGCTCCGTCACCACGCCGCGGACAAAGGCCGAGGTCCGGAGTATTTCCACATAGGCGGCAAAGGATTGGTTGTCCATGGCCACGCCCCGCAGTTGCAAAACCCCGTTCTTTTCCAGGTGAAAGGTCTCGAACCAGATCCGCTCTTCCGGCAGCAGGGAAATCAATGCGTCCACATAGCGTACCGGCAGGGTCTGGATACTTCGGATATCCGTGATGATTCGGATTTTTGACTCAATGGACTTCAGCTCGTTCTCCATTCGCCGGACCCGGGCCACCTCGGCCATCAAGGCCAAGTTTTCGGCTTCCCTGGCTTCATGAACGCGTTCCAGTTCCCGGACTTCGGAGCTGATCCATAGATGGGTCAATAAAATCGCGCCCCCGACGAGGACGAAGGCCAGTATCAAAGCGCCAAGGTCCAGGCGCAGGGTGGAAATCCGCGGTCGTTTTTCCGGGGGGAGGAGGTTGATGCGGATCATGGGACCGCCTCCCGCAGGGCCAGCCCGGCGGCCACGGCGTATTGCGGCCCCACGGAACGTAGATAGGCCGCGTCGAACCGGGCCGGGTCCGGCTCCAGCTTGCGCCAGGGGTCGAGGTGGCGAACGTCCAGTTCCAACTCTCGCCCCATCCGACCGGGCAGCCCAGCCAACAGACTGCCTCCTCCGCACAGATACAGGGTTTCAGCGGGTTTGGCTTCCGGTACCGAACCGAGATAAAATCCAATCAGGCGCCGCACCTCGCCCGCCCAGGAGACCACCGCGTCCTCCAGTTCATCCACGATCACGGCCTGTTCCGTGGACGGCAAGTCGCCCGGGCCGTTGATTTTCAATTTTTCGCACTCCGCCCTGGACCGGTTCATCAATTTCGCCAGCCGGTCGGTCAGCTGAAGGCCACCGAAACTCAATTCGCGGTGAAAGACCAATTGCTTGTTCCAGACCACGCAAAACACGCTTAGTTGGCCGCCGATGTCCAAAATGTACTGGGGACGGTCGATCAGTTCCGGATAGTTGAATTCAAAACAGTTGTTCAGAGCGAAGGCGTCCACGTCCATCACCCGGACCTCCAGACCGGCCCGGGTCAGGATGCTCAACCGGTCCTCCACTTCCCGTTTCTTGCTGGCCACTAAGAGCACGTCCACCGTCCCCTCCTTGACTCCGGGACCGAGGTTTTGGTGGTCGATATACACGTCCTGCAGGTCGAACGGGATGTACTGCTTGGCTTCCTTGGCCAGAAAACTTTCCATGTTCGCCGCGGCCTCGGAAGCCACGTTGACCTTCTTGACGATCACGGCATGTCCGGTCATGGCCGAGATCACGCCTTTCTCCCGGATGCCCAGATGCCGCCATAGCTCGGCCAGCCGGTCAGCCGCCTTTTCGCCCTTGTCCATGTCGCCGACGGCCAGGGGAATGCGGCCGATCCGGTTCAAGATCGGCTTACGTCGTCGCAAGCTCAGGGCGACGACCTTCATCCAGCCGCTGCCCAGGTCTACCCCAGGGGGGGGGCTTTTTTTACGCAGTTCAATGGTAATAGCCAATGGCGGAACTCCGTGCGCTGATGTCGGCGATGATCAGCCTGGGAATCAAGGCGGTCATTTCCCGGGGAAGTCCACGGGACAGAAGGGCCGCAGGGTCAGGACGGGGCAGTTGGCGCTTTTGACGACCTTCTCCGCCACCGAGCCGAAGAGTATCCGGTCGATCCCCTTGCGACCGTGGGTGCCCATGACGATCATGTCCACGCTTTCCTCGTCGGCGCATTTCACGATCTCTTCCGCGGCATATCCGCTGACCACGCGCCCGGTTACGTTGACGTCCGGCAGGTACTGCGAAATAAAGGACTCCATGCTCTGTTCCGCTCCGGAGACGATTTCCCCGACGAACGTTTCAATGGAGTTGGGCGGGACGTGAAAGCTGACGTACTGGTTCAGTGACGGGGCCGAGTACAGCAGAATCACCTCCGCTCCAAAGGCCTTGGCCAGGGAATGCGCGTACTCCGAAACCATGGGGCTGACTTCCGAAAAATCAATGGCGCAGAGAATTTTTTTCATGTCCACCATCGTCATATCCTCCCGCGGATTGGGTGAAGTGCAACAACCTCAAGCAAAAATCGGCGACAATCGCCGCTTCTTCAATGCCATGTCTTTATGGTTCTGCCAAAGTGTTAAATAAATGGCAAGGATGGGGAGCGCTTCCTTATTGATTCATGGGAGCGATGCCGATTCTCCAAGGATTTGATTTTCCTGATTATCACCCAAGTGTTACCCCAGAGCACACGACGACGCCCTTCTGGATGTTCTTTTCGAACCCGCTTGCCGAACCCTCTACCTGAGGCTGCTTTTCGGGTAAAAGGGGATGGCCCAAAGGAGAAAAAAACGATAGAAGCCAAATCGCCTTCAAAACATATTGCTTTGACTCAGAACTATCGGGTGTCGCCTCATCATGCGGTTAATCGACTATGAACACTACATAAAAAGCGAATCCACGGCTCGTCGCTATCTGCTGAAATTTTGCTGGAAAAACCACCAGCGGTTCTGCCCGCGCTGCAGGCAACGTAAGAACTACCCTCTGACCGACCGCCGACGCCGATGCGCTCAGTGTTCCTACACCTACCATGACTTCAGCGGACGCTGGGTCAACAACTGCGACCTGAGCTGCCGGAATTGGCTACGGATCATCAAGCTGTTTGAAATGGACCTGACCGTACTGGCCATGAGCAAGGAGGTGGATCTGGCCTATAACACGGTGTACAAGGCCGTGACCACCATCCGCTGCGCCATCGCGGCCAGCGCCATCGACGCCAAGGATTTTTTCGGCCCGGAGCGGAGCATTGAGCTGAACACCTCCGGTCGGGTTCTGAGAGTTGTTCCATCCACAAAGCTTTCCACGCCGGTTTTCGGGGTCATTGAGCATTCCGGAGTGGCCTTCGTGGACCTCGTCCTCGGCCTGCGGCCTGAAACGGTCTTCCACTTTCACCAGAGTTTCGGTCTGGAACTGGGGCACTGGGGCAAGACCTACTTCAGCGCGCCGTACCAACGCTACCATGCCCTGCTCTTCTGCACCACAGCCCCTCCGCCCCGTTTTCTGGAATTCACCCTCCCTTCGCAAACACCCTCTCCCGGATCTTCCCCCGACTTCCTCACCTACCTCCTGGACAAGATCCGCCGTTACCGCGGCCTCTCTCCGGAAAAATTCCCCCTGTACGTCAAGGAACTGGAGTTTCGCTACAATCATCGCAACGCGGACATCTTCACTGAAACCGCTGGGCTGCTCTGCCGGTTTGTGCCAAAATTTGGGTAATCAGCTTTTTTATTGACCGCTTTTGCGATTTCTTTCAAAGAGGTACCTAACAGATCGAATCTAGAAAAAGCCTCATGGAGATCGCCATGTCCCAACTTGTTTCCTTTGCGGAAAACCTTCCCTTCGTCGGGCTGGGATTCCGGATCAGGCCGTTCGCGACCCAAATTCTGGGCCGTGTCCGGAAGGCCATGCTCTTGGCGTTCCGGAGCACCCGGCTTGGGTGCCGTCCGGGAAGCGAGCGCGAGACGGGCATCCCCCGGGCCTCTGGATACGATCTGTTGGTCATGCAGGCACGAGAGATCCGCGGTCAGTGAGTTTTTTCATCAACCGTCTTTAGGCTAAGGAGGCCGTATGCAGATTAACCGCAGGAATTTTCTTAAATTTTCAGCCGTGGCCGGCTCGGCGCTGGCCTTCGGTGGCTTGGGGTTCGACCTCAAGCCCACCGTGGCTAAGGCGCAATTGCTCCAGTTGAAGGAGGCCAAGGAAACAACCTCAATCTGTTGCTACTGTTCCGTGGGCTGTGGGCTGATCGTGCATACGGCCCAGAGCGGTCCCTACAAAGACCGGGCCGTAAACATCGAAGGCGACCCGGACCATCCCATCAACGAAGGCTCCTTGTGCGCCAAGGGTGCTTCCCTGTGGCAGCTCGTCGAAAACAACGACAGGATGACCAAGGTTCTCTACCGCGCTCCCAACTCCGACAAATTCGAGGAAAAGACCTGGGACTGGGCTCTGGACCAGATCGCCCGCAAGGTCAAGGACGCCCGTGACGCCACGTTCGTCGCCAAGAACGCCCAAGGCCAAGTGGTCAACCGCACCGACGGCATCGCCCATACCGGTTCAGCGGCTCTAGACAACGAGGAATGCTGGTACATCTCCTCCTTAATGCGTTGCTTCGGCTTGGTGTACATAGAACACCAAGCCCGGATCTGACACAGCGCCACTGTAGCGGCTCTGGGAGAGTCGTTCGGACGCGGTGTGATGACCAATCACTACATCGACCTGATGAACAGTGATTGCATTTTGATGATGGGCGCCAACCCGGCGGAAAACCATCCCGTTTCTTTCAAATGGGTCATGAAGGCCAAGGAAAAAGGCGCGACCCTGGTCAACGTGGATCCTCGTTTCAACAGGACCTCCTCCAAGTCCGACCTCTATGTGACCATGCGTTCGGGAACGGACATCCCGATCCTGGGTGGGATGATCAAGTACATCATCGACAACGAACTGTACTTCAAGGACTACGTCGTCAACTATACCAACGCCGCCTTCCTGGTGAATCCCGATTTCGGTTTCGAGGACGGCCTGTTCACCGGCTTCAATCCCGAGACGGCTTCCTACGACAAGGCCACCTGGACCTTCCAGATGGACGAGCAGGGAATCCCCAAAAAGGATCCCAGCCTGAAGGATCCCAACTGCGTCTTCCAGTTGATGAAAAAGCACTACGAGCGCTACGATCTGGACCGGATCGAAAAAACCTCGGGTACACCCCAGGACCAGCTTCTGGCCCTGTACAAAACCTTTGCGGCCACCGGCGCTCCGGACAAGTCCGGGACCATCATGTACGCCATGGGCTGGACCCAGCACACCACCGGCGCACAGATCATCCGAACCATGGCCATGATCCAGCTCCTGTTGGGCAACATGGGCATGGCCGGTGGCGGGGTGAACGCCCTGCGCGGCGAGTCCAACGTTCAGGGTTCCACTGACCAGGCTCTGCTGTTCCACATTATTCCCGGCTATAACCCCACACCCCGGGCTGCCATGGCCACTTTCGAAGACTACCAGAAGGCCACGACTCCGGTGTCCAACGACCCCAAGAGCGCCAACTGGTGGCAGAACAGACCCAAGTACGTGGCCAGCCTGCTCAAGGCCATGTATCCGGACAAGGACCCGAACGAAAGCTATAACTACATGCCCAAGCTGGACGCTGGCCAGAACGCTTCCTGGTTGGTGCTCTTCGACCACATGCTTCAGGGCAAGTTCAAAGGCTATTTTGCCTGGGGCCAGAACCCGGCGGCCTGCGGTGCGGACTCCAACAAGACCAGAAACGCTCTGGCCCAGTTGGACTGGCTGGTAGTGGTCAACCTGTTCGACAATGAAACCGCCTCCTTCTGGAGAGGCCCGAACATGGACCCGGCCAAGGTCAAGACCGAGGTCTTTGTTTTGCCTCCGGCTGTCTGGTGCGAAAAGGAAGGCTCCATTTCCAACTCCGGACGCTGGGTGCAGTGGCGCTATGCCGGTCCCAAGCCCATGGGCGATTGCATCCCGGATGGCGACATGGCCCTGGAGTTGGTGCGCAGGGTCCGCGCTCTGTATGAAAAAGAAGGCGGTGCTTTCCCGGATCCGATCATGAACTTCAACACCGCTGGCGTTACCAATCCGGACAAGAAGTTCCCGCACGATTTCGATCCGCATCGAGTGGCCAAGCTGCTCAACGGCTACTTCGTCAAGGACGTGAAGATTGGGGACACCACCCACAAGGCCGGAACCCAGGTGCCCAACTTCACCGCTCTCCAGGCCGACGGTTCTACGGCCTGCGGCAACTGGGTCTACAGCGGTTGCTACACCGAAGCCGGCAACATGATGGCCCGCCGCGACAAGACCCAGACTGAAATGCAGGCCAACATCGGCATCTTCCCGGCATGGTCTTGGGCTTGGCCCCTGAACCGCCGCATCGTGTACAACCGGGCCTCTTGCGATCCGCAAGGCAAGCCCTATGCGCCGCATAAGGCTGTCATCGCCTGGGACGGCAGCAAGTGGGTCGGCGATGTGCCGGATGGAGGATGGGCACCAAGCGAGCGGCATCCCTTCATCATGACCGCGGAAGGCTACGGCCGGTTGTTCGGTCCGGGGATGGCCGACGGTCCTTTCCCCGAGCACTTCGAAGCCATGGAATGTCCTTTTGAGGAGCATCCCTTCTCCAGCCGTCTGCACAATCCCACGGCCCTGGAGTTCGCCGGTGAAGCGATCAAACGCGCGGTTTGCGATCCGCGGTATCCCTTCGTGGGCACGACCTATCGGGTCACCGAACACTGGCAGTCCGGGGTCATGACCCGCTGGACGCCCTGGCTGTTGGAATGCATGCCGCAGAACTTCGTGGAAATTGATCCCGAGCTGGGCAAGCTGCGCGGCATTGAAAGCGGTGACAAGGTCATCGTGGAAAACATGCGCGGCAAGATCGAAGCCGTGGCCATCGTCACGCCTCGCCTACAGCCGATAAAATCCATGGGCCAGACCATTCACATGGTCGGCACCACATGGCACTACGGATGGGTGCATCCTCGTGATGGAGGCGATTCGGCCAACCTGCTGACGCCGTCCGTAGGCGACCCGAACACCTTCATTCCCGAGACCAAGACATTCATGGTCAACATCCGCAAGGCCTAAGGAGGAGTGCGATATGCAAGGTAAAAGCTTCTTTGTCGATCTGACCAAGTGCACGGCCTGCCGGGGCTGCCAAGTGGCCTGCAAGCAGTGGAAGAAACTCCCGGCGGAAGAAACCAGAAACTGGGGCTCGTTTCAGAACCCCAAGGACCTGTCCTTCATCACCTATAAGCTGGTACGAATGACCGAGGCCATGGACGGTGAGAAGTTCAAGCAGTGGTACTTTTTTCCGGATCAGTGCCGGCACTGCGTCTATCCACCCTGCAAGATGGTCGGCGACTATGACGACGATCAGGCCATTCTGCATGATCAGGAGACCGGGGCGGTCCTGTTCACGGAACGGACCAAGAACCTGGACGGCCAGCAGATCAGGGAATCCTGTCCGTACGACATCCCTCGCTGGAGTGAGGAAACCAAAATCCAAACCAAGTGCGACATGTGCATCGACCGGGTTCAGAACGGTTTGCTCCCGGCCTGTGTGCTGAGCTGTCCCACCGGAACCATGCAGTTCGGGGATTCGGATGAAATCCTGGAAATCGCTAAAAAGCGGCTGGAAGAAGTCAAGAAGTACAAACCCAACGCCGCGCTGACCGATCCCAACGACGTCCGGGTGATTTTCCTTACCGAGGACAATCCTCGGGAGTACTTCAGGTATGCCGTGGCATCCGCGGACATCCCTGTACTCAGCCGTAAAGCCGCTCTGGCCAAGGCAGTCTCGCCGGCCAGACGGATTTTCGGATAGTCTCTTTTCTCTCACCCTCCTTCGTCTTGACCGGGGCCCCGTGGGCCCCGGTCGCTTTTTTAGTATCTGCTCAGCACATTATGCGTCCGCTCTTGCTCCGGCAATCGGTATCGGTATCGAAGTCGGAACAGAAAAAAATGGGAACGCATCCCAGCGTTTTCGATCCCGATACCGACACCGGCAACGGCACTACTCGGTGCTGAGTAGTTACGCTTTTTATTGCCTCTCCAGCACGATCACCCCGACGCCGGGAATGTCAACTTTTAGCCGGGTCGCCTCCACGATGTCCCCGGTGATCACGCCTCCGGTTCGGGTATGCAGCCAAATCTCACCCCCGCGCTGCTTCCAGCGAAACGATACCACGTCGAAATTCGTCTCCCAGGTCCCCTGACCATTGGGCTGCAAGTCCAGCAACACAAAATGCTCCGCCTCGGAAGGGCTTTGATACTTGCCCACCAGGTGCGACGGGTCGGAGCAGGCAGTGATCAGGAAAAAAGCCAAGCTTGTTACACCGAGACAAAGTAATCTGAGCATGGAACACCTCGCCGGAAGACAAAAGTCAGAGGTCAGAAGTCAGAAGTCAGAGGGCAGGGGGATGGGCAGAATTGTTCCCGCTCTACGGGCGCTTTGAATCGAAATCGAAATCGTGATCGAAATCGATTTCTGGTAACTTTCTGATTCCGATTTCGATTCCGATTTCGATAGCGATTTCGATGCCTGCTGGCCCACACTGGAGGTTTCTCTTGAATATACTGCAATCTGCCACTCTGAAATTATCGAGATTTTGGATGATCCCCAAAATGTCGCTGAAGTGCCTGGATCAGGCAATTTTTTCAATCCTGGAGGTGAAATGGTTCTCCAGGTGCAAAATCTTGTCGAAGTAGTAGATGTGGACGGTCATGGCCACCCAGATCAGGTCGCGGACCACCGTCCACCAGGATATCGGGTCCTCGACACTGCTGAAGCAACCACAGGGGATGGGCGAATCGCGCAGCAGGTTGACCACCACGGCAATGGTGAACATGACCAGCATTCCGCCGATCAGCACCACAGCGGATTTGGCCCGGAAACCGATGATCAATAAGACGCCGCAAACCAGTTCGAACCAGGGCATGAACACGGACAGCACGTTCACCGCCCAGTAGGGGACCAACTGATAGCTGGCGATGGTTTCCGCGAATTCAGCGGTATAGCTGATCTTGTACATGCTCGCGTAGATGAACAGCCCGCCGATATACAATCGCAGTGCCAGGGCCACGTACTCATGGGTCAGTAGTCTGACCAGCGGATTTTTCGTCATGGCTCCACCGGAAGCCCGTTGCGTTGCCATTGCCGCAGGCCACCTTCCATGACCCGCACATTGACCATGCCGCGCTCCTTGAGCTTGGCCGCCACCTGTTCGTCATATCTTCTACTGATGTTGCGGCCGTAGACGACAACGTCCTTTTCCGGATCCAGCATGGCGAAGCGCATGGAATAGACGAAGTCGAACAGGTTCAAAGGCAGATTCTCCGCGCCGACGATACGCGACTGATTGTAAAACTCCGTGGGCCGAGCGTCTAAAAACAGCGCGCCTTGTGACTCATGCTTGAGCTTGGCCCAGGCCACGTCGATATAATCGGGCCGAGGCTGACCCCAGGTTTCGGGCAACAGCGAAATGCCGCCGGGACTGGAGGCGTTGAAGACCAAGGCCAGGACCAGACTGACCAAGGCCAAAGCCAGACAATCGAACAGGCTTACCCGTTTAATGCGCAGGGTTTCGGAGCGCAGCAAGGAGCTGAAGCGATTGGCGGTCGCCTCCAGCAGGCTGATGGTCTGGCGGCTTTGTTGCAGTTCGTCCAATGTTTGGCGCAGTTCGGCGTTTTTGCGCAACAGGTCGCTGTTCAGTTTTTGGATGGTTTCAAAGGCCAGGGCATTGCCCAGGCTGACCAGAAAGCCCTGGAGCAGGGCGGGCAACAATTCCCGCTCCCCTTGATCGTCCTCGGACCGGGCAAGACTGTTTCCGATTCCCGCGAGCCCATACCAATTGTCATCCAACAGGAACGCGGCGCCGACTTGCGACGTCTCGGCCAATTCCAAGGCCTGGAGTTCGTCTTGGGTCAGCACCTGATAGTGCTTTTCTCCCTGGGCCGGGACAAACGGAGGATGCAGCAGGGAACGGAAGACGGCATCCAAGCGCTGGGCATCAAAGACCGGAGAAGTATCGTCGCCGAACCCTCGAGTCACGATTTCGATCCGGTTGTCACGTCGATCCCACAGCACGATGAACCCCTGTTGGGCGCTGAACGTGCCCATGACCGACAGGAGAAATGAGGAGAGCAGGGTCTTGGCGTGGAGGTTTCCGCTGAGTTCCCGAGTGGTGTCGCAGATGGACTTGAAGTGAAAGTAACGGCGATCCAGGCGGGTCTGGATGTCCTGGGAAGCCAGCAACGCCCCCTGAAGCTCGGTGTTTCTCGCTTGCAGTTCTTCGTTCAGGCCGCGGATGGTCTCATTCACGCTTGCGGAGGCCAGGGCGTCCATAAAGGCCGTGACCAGTTGCAGCACGAAATCTTCATCCTGGTGGTCGTAGGCCGAGCCGTTGACCTTGGGGCCATAGCCCAAGACTCCGAAACGATGCTCGTCCAGGTACCACTCCACCACGACGCGCAACGGCTCGGGCAGACCGGGCTTTTCGGGGGACTCGTTGATCACCACGACCAGAACCTGCCGGGACAGCATCTCGCCTTCGTTGTGGATTTTGGCGGATACGGACTGAACTGCATCGGGCAGCCGTTCCTTGTCGGACTCGGGCAGTCCGCGCAAGACGAGATGCTGCCGGCCTGAACGGCGATCCTGGGCAACGAGCAAGCCCTGAGCCGTTCCCAGAGCCCCCATGCTCATCAGGACGAAAGTCTCCATGACCTCCTTCGGGTCGGTCAACCGACTCAGTTCGCTGACCGTCTCGAACAAGGCGTCCAGATGAAAGGCACGACGCTCTCCGGATGACTCTCTGGAAGCCTCTACAGGGGGCTGTAAAGGCGGTCCCGCTGAGGGGTTCGGAGCCCGGCGCTGATCCATGTCGTATCCTCGACCGAATCCCCGGCGCGAGACGCTGGGGAAATCGGTGGTCTGGAATCAGGAAAACAAGATTCAGGGTAACTGTTTGAGCCGATTGAAGAGACTGTCGATATCCGTGCGGCCCAGGTGAGTGTAGAGGACGGAGCCGTCACGATCCAGGATAAAGGTGTACGGGGTGTCCGGTTCACCGATCAGTTTGTGCAAGGCATAGTCCCCATCCTGAAGAATGGGAAAGGGAAAGCGCCATGTCCGGTGAAGGTGCGCGATTTCCATCGGCGTGGCTCCGACGGCCACGGCGACCATGGCTACCTTGCCCGCCATTTCCGCGTCGCGCTGAACTCGTTGGTACAGGCGCAGGATGTCCGGAGCCTGGTTATGGCAGATAGGACAGTAAACGCCGACGATCTCAATCAGAAAGAGGTCCCGCTCCATGTCCGCCAAAGCCAAGCTGTCCTGTTCCTCCTCGAGGCTCAGGTAAATTCGATGGTCCGGGACCTCCGGAGCGGGGAACGTAAAGGCCAAAATCTCCGGATGTCGTTCACCGACGCCCAGAGGTCCTGCGGCGAAAGCCTGGCCGACGAGCAACGCCAGCGACAACCATACCAGAACCAAGTATCTGCCTGTAAATCCGCGCATATTTGTTTCTCCGACGATTACGTGAAAGTGGTTTCAAGCCGGCATGCCGCTCAACACGGAGCGCGCCTCGGCTTCATCCTGAACGATCCGGGCCAGTTTGGTCACCCCGACCATTTCGAACACCTTGCGAAAATTCTCGGCCAGACCGGTGAGGATCACGGATTGGCCGCGCTGCTTGCTCTCCGTCAGGAGCTGGATCAGAACGGCGATGCCGGCGCCGTTGATCGAGGCGTTCTCGTTGAAGCGAAAAAGAATTTTGGGGACGTTCCAGGCCGAGATGTGACCGTAAGCCTCCAATAGCACCGGCTCGGAGGCGGCGTTGACGTTGCCGCGGATGTCGATGCAGGCCATATCGTCCTCCTGGACCCAGGAAATCTCCCTTTCCTCGTTTTCGGCCATGGTCAGCCGTTCCTCGGCGCGTCGCAAGGCTTGGTCCAGGGCGGCTTTCTGAATCGGCTTGTTGATGAAGTCCGTGGCGTTCATGTTCAGCGCACGGATGGCCAGATCCAGGTCCCCGTGTCCGGTGATGATGATCACTTCAGCCAGGGGATTGATCTCCTTGATGCGCTTGAGGACCTCCAGGCCGTCCATCCCGGGCATTTTGATGTCCGTAATCACGATGGACGGTTGCTCTTTTTGGAAAACGACCAACCCATCCTCGCCGTTCTCCGCGGTGAACACCGTAAATCCGTAGGCGTTCAAAAACAGGCGAAACATGGACAGGGTCGGCTTTTCATCGTCGATAACGAGTATTTTGCGCATCAGCCAGCCTCCATTCATTCCTGAGTAACGGGAAACGAAAGCACGAAGGTCGTACCTTCACCCTCCTCACTCTTAATGTCGATAGTCCCATCATAATCCTTGATGATGCCGTAAGAAATGGACAGCCCAAGCCCCATGCCCATCCCCGTCTGTTTTGTAGTGAAAAACGGATCGAAAATCTTTTCCGCCACGGACGGACTCATTCCGCACCCGGTATCCGACACGGTCAGACAAACCCGGTCTTGATCCAGGAAGGAGCGGATCACGATCTCCCGGCGTCCTTCCTCTTCCAGGGTCTTGTAGCGGCTTTGAATCGCATCCCTGGCATTGGTGACCAGATTGAACAAGACCTGTTCCAAACGATTCACATGAGCCGACACCGGTGGAAGGTTCTCGCCCAGGTCGAGGGTAACAACGATGTTTTGCAGGCTCAACTGATGGGCCATGATGGACATCACTCCGCGCACCGGCTTGTTGATGTCGATGGGCTCCTTGGAGAAGTCCGACTTACGGCCGAATTCCCTTAAATGATTGATGATCTCCGTTGCCCGGTCTACTTGGGCGCTCATTTCATTGCTGATTTCGCACAAACTTTCGTTGGAAAGCGGCATTTGCTCATTCACCGCCATGTCCAGGAATTCGCTGCCCATCTTGATCATGTTCAACGGTTGATTCAGTTCATGGGCGATCCCCGCGGAAAGCTGGCCCAGGCTGGTCATTTTGCTGGCCTGGATCAACTGGGCGTCTTTTTCCAGCATTTCCGTGATGTCCGAGGTGGATACGATGATCGCGTCGCGTTCCAGGTAGCGCGTTTTGCAGGCCACCACGTTCACGTAAAAGGGCACTTCCCCTTTCTTGAAATGCATGGCCTTGGGATAGATGAAGCTTTCAGCGCCAGGATTGTCCTGGAAATAGGCGGTAAACCGATTCTTGAACTCCGGCGCCAGCTCCAGAAACGACGTCTTCAGCATCTCCTCCTTGGAATAGTCATACGTGCTCAAGGCGCTGGGGTTGGCGTCCAAAATTCGGAATGTGCGGGTGCTGAGCACGAAAATCGGGGCCGGACCGCTTCGGAAGAGGGAGCGGTATTTTTCCTCGGACTCCCGGACTCGGTTGCGGTAGAGCTTGATGCTGCGAACCATGTGCTTGAAGGAATCCGCCAGCTGTTCCACCTCGTCGCCGGACTTTTTCTTTTTGACCACGCAATCCGTGCAGTAGGCGGGTTTCTCCGGGGTGTAGTCGGGGCTGACCCGGCCCAGGGTCTTGTCCACGTACCAACAGGGCAGGTCCATGTTGTAGTAGGCCGGACAGTGCTCCTCCTTGTCCGCATCCTCCAGTCCCAAGGGTTTCATGTCCAGGTTGCCCCGGGTGATCTCGTCGGCCAGTTTGGTCAACTGGGTCAACGATCTGGTCACGTACTTGGAGAGTTTATGGCTGACAAGAAAAATAATAAGGAAAATTGCGCATATAAAGCCAAGGAATGTAATGCGCAACTTGCCGATTAACTGGTCGATGTGTTTTTGCTTCAAACCGACGTGAACGGTGCCGATGGGGTAGATGCCTTCCCAAATCGGCACGGCGATGTCGTAGACCGAGGCGTCGTCGATGATCAACTTGGTCACGCTGTACTGCTTGTCCGCTGGAATGGGGTTGGCGGAAATCAACGGTTCCGGAAACGGACGGATGAAGGTATGCGACAGGACGTTTCGCTCATCGTCCAGGATAAAGATGTATTCCACGAGCATCCGCCGCTCGCCGAGTTGGGCCGCGTCAAAGATCAGACTGACCAGATTCGGGTGGTCCCGGGTCAACACGTAGCCGCGGCCCTGGTCCGCAATGCTTTGAGCGATGGCGATGCCGCGACCGGTCAGTTCATTGACCAGGCTGGAGATCAGAATCCACCTCGCCAACAGGGCGATGGCCGCGCTGATGACCAACACCATGGCCAGGGTGGAGAAAAATATCTTGTTCTTGAGGCTGGCTTCTCGCAAGGAACTCATCATGCTCCTCGGGGTCGATCCGAACCGTTTCGTATCCGGCATGGGGTCTATTCCGAACAAGTCGCCGACGGATCATGCCGTACTTCCGCCGTGAGCCGGTTCCAATCGGTCAAGATCACCAGCCGTCCATTCTGGATGATCGTGAAGTAAACCCGCTCCAACCCTTGATGGTTCGTCGGCCCGAAAGACAGGGTGTTGGCGATGCCCAGGGAATAGTTCTGGATGGATTGAATGGCGTCGATGAAGCGCGCCCTGCTCAGGTTGCGTCCAGCCCGTCGCAGCCCCTCCACCAAGACCTTGGCGTTGATGTAGCCTTCCAGGGCCACAAGGTTGGGCTGATCCTCCGGAAAGGCACGTTTGTGCCGCTCCAGATACTCCACCACGCCCCACAGCAAGGCTTGCGATTCCAGCGAGTCCGGAGGAGGAACCACCTGAGAGATGATGACCCCGTCTCCGTCCTTGCCCAGGATGCGGGCCAATTCCTCGGATCCCACGAACGAAACGTTGTGAAATAGTGGAGAGAACCCGCGAGAACGGGCCTGCTTGATGAACTTCGCGCAGGCGTCGTAGGTTCCGACCATGATCACGGCCTCGGCCTGGGATTCCATGATGGCCTCCAAGCCCTCATCAATGTCCTGGGTGCCGCGGGTGTAACTGCCCCTGGCCACCGGCGCCAAATCATACGCCCGCAGGGCCAGCTCGGTTCCTTTCAATCCATCGAAACCATACGCGTCATATTGATAAAATACGGCGATCCTGGTCAGGCCGAGGTCTTCGACAAAATGGCGAACGACTTCCTGAGTTTCTTGATAGTACGAGGCCCGAATATTTACGATATTCCGATTGAACGGTTCCCGAAACGCGTTCGCCCCGCTGAAGATTCCCAGGAGGGGTATTTGAGCTTGCTCGATCAATGGGAGAATCTTGACAGTGGTCGGAGTGCCGACGTAACTGAAGAGCGCGAAAACTTGGTCGTCAACGATCAGCTTCTGCGTGTTCGCAAGGCATCTTGGCGGATCATATCCGTCATCATAGGCGATCACCCGAATCTTGCGTCCATGCACCCCGCCCTGCTCGTTGACATGATTGATGTAGGACAACGCCCCGTTCAGGGTCTGTGTTCCCAAAAAACCGGCATGCCCGCTGAGCGCCAACGACGAGCCGATCAAAATTTCCGATTCGTTCACACCAGGAACATCGTTCAGGGGCGAGTCGTCATGGACGCTTTGGGAACAGGAGAGGAGAAGGCCGGTCACGGCAACCATGACAAGAATATGGTGAATTCTCACGAACATGATCTCCTTGAAGATGTTGGCAATTCACTCTCGATATAATTGGCAAAATGAGCGAGTCGCTTGCCGCGGGGCAAATTTTCTCTTAACTTAGTAACCCTGTAACCCATTCACCATATGTCTGACAATAACCTTCGAGAGGCACGATCATGATTATACGTTCATTCCGCGCGTACTTTCTCGTTTTCGTCACCCTGCTTCTGATTTCCTGCGGCGGAGGAAGCACGGTTACTTCGGTGACACTGAGTTCAGATCCCGCGGATGTCCCCGTGGGCGGCAGGACCACCCTCACCGCTGAGGCCACGAACAGTGTGACCGGCGACGCCCTCGGCGAAAAGGTAACCTTTACGATTCGACACAATGAAAGTGGTTCCCACTTGGACGTGGTCAACGACCGACTAGACGCCAACAACCAAGCCCGAGCTATTTTTCACGCTGGTTCAAAAAGCGGCACGGATATCGTGGAGGCCTCCTTTGCCAGCGGCGCACGGGCCACGACGACCATCAAGGTCGGCGATGGAGTGGTTATTGGTGATATTCGACTGGAGGCCTTTAGCCAGTCTGGTGGGGGGGTCTCTCAAGCTTGGCGAATTCGGGCCACGGTCACAGACACTCGTGGATTCCCGGCACCGGGAATAAATGTTCTTTTCAGCACAAACAATGGCGACCTTGGTCTCACAGGAGTGACGACAAATAGCGCTGGTATTGCGGAGACCATTCTCACTCTGGCAGACTCTACTCAAGGTGCCAGGGTTTGGGCCACGGCAGGGGGAATTTCTGTATCCACAAGTGTTGGACCCAGAAATTGATACCCGTGTTGGATTTGTTGGAATCAAGCACTTTGTTTTTTTTGCCGTAGCATGTAGTTTTACATGTTCTTCCGGGCTGAACCCACCCCACAGTAATACAATAATAAACCATGATTTCACCTGAGGAGGAATAATTCGTGCTACCTTTCATTAAGAAGCTGCTATCGGTTTTTGCCTTATTGTTGCTATGGAGCGTCACCTTCGCTCACGCCCGGCTCCCCGAATTCACCGACTTGGCCGAAAAATCAGCTCCGGCGGTGGTGAACATCAGTTCCGTGCGCATTGTTTCCGGAGATGACAGTTTGCGACAATTTTTCTCTCCGTTTCAGCGTCGCGGAGGACCTTTTGATGATTTTTTTGAGCAATTCGAGAGGTTTTTCGGTGATCAGGCTCCGACCAGGCGTTCTCAGTCGCTGGGTTCCGGCTTCATCATCTCTGCAGACGGCTTCATCGTGACCAACAATCATGTGATCCGCGACGCCTCGGAGATCACTGTCAACTTGCTGGATAACGACACCTCCTACCAAGCCGAGGTCGTCGGACGAGACGCGGAAACGGACTTGGCCCTGCTGAAGATTGAGGCGGATCGGCCCTTGCCCGTATTGGAGTTCGGAGATTCGGACCAGGCCAAGGTCGGTCAGTGGGTCGTGGCCATCGGAAACCCTTTCGGCTTGGCCCATACGGTGACCGCCGGGATCGTCAGCGCCAAGGGCCGAATCATCGGCTCCGGTCCCTACGACGACTTTATCCAGACCGACGCCTCCATCAACCCCGGCAACAGCGGCGGTCCGTTGCTGGACATGCAGGGGCGGGTGATCGGAATCAACACGGCCATCGTCGCCTCGGGGCAGGGCATCGGCTTCGCCATCCCCAGCACCATGGCCCGCGGAATCATCGCCCAGTTGCAGGAAAACAAGATGGTTCAGCGTGGATGGTTGGGCGTGACCATTCAGGATCTAGACGATAACTCGGCCAGAGCCCTGGGGCTGACGTCCACCCGAGGCGCATTGATCGCCGAGGTGATCCCGGACGAACCCGCCGCCAAGGCGGGACTGCGCTCCGGGGACGTGGTGGTTTCCATCAACGGACAGGCGGTGGTGGACTCCGGCTCTCTTTTGCGGGTCGTGGCCCAGCAGACTCCCGGTGAATCGGTCAAGGTCGAGGTGATGCGCCAAGGCGAAAAGCAGTCCTTTACTGTCACCCTGGGCACCAGGGATGCGGAGCGTCTGGCCCAACGCGGTGCGCCGTCCCCCAGGGCGGAGGACCAGGAAACATCCCTGGGGGTCTCCTTGCGCCCCATCGACGAGCGTGAAGCCAGGGCCATGGGCATGACCCGTCCGCAAGGCCTGCTGGTCACCGCCGTGGAGGTCGAATCCGAAGCCGCCCGAGCCGATGTTCGCGCCGGCGACATCGTCATGGAAGCCAACCAACAGCCCGTCAACTCCGTAGACGACTTTCAACGGGTCCTGCGTGAAGACGCCACGGAAAAGGGCGTGGTCATGCTGCTTATCCGCCGACAGGCCCAAACCATCTTCCGGACCATTCCCCTGGAATAGACTCTCTCGCTTCAAGCAACCTCAAAAGGGCGGCGCTTCGAAACGCCGCCCTTTTTTATTGTGATTTCTCCGTGGATCGACTATGCGGCAACGATCATGTCCACGCCTCATTTTTTGCCGACGAAACTGCTCGCGGGCTGCAAAGTCAATATTTTTTTGGAAATCCTCGGGCTTCGAGACGATGGATACCACGACTTGGCGACGCTGTTCCTGCCGCTGCCGACCCCGCACGACGTTTTGACCGTCACCCCCAGCGCCTCCGGTACCGGACTGACGCTGACCTGCTCCGAGGATGCGGTGCCTCACGAAGAGAACATCCTCGCCAGGTGCTATGAGTATTTCGGTAGAACGACGGGTTTTCGACCGGACGTGAACGTTCACCTGCAAAAAGACATCCCCATGGGTGCCGGACTCGGGGGCGGCAGCAGCGACGCGGCGGCCTTCCTGAAATTCCTGAACGACAGAGCCGGTGCTTTGCGCTTGAATGACGCCGACCTCATTTCCTTGGCGGGCAATCTTGGAGCGGATGTCCCGTTTTTTTTGCTTAACCGCCCGGCATGGGCCACCGGACGAGGCGATCGCTTGACTCCGGTTTGCCTTCCTTTTGACGGGCTGACCGTGGTATTGGCCTGCCCCCGGGTCCATGTTTCCACAGCCTGGGCCTACAAGGCCTGGGACGAGACTTGCCTGGAAAAAACATCGCCCCCCTTTCCCTTGACACCGCAAATCGCTCAGGATATGTTCCCCGCTTTGCCAATTTCCGTCTTTCGCAACAGCTTTGAGTTGCCGGTGTTCGCGGCGCATCCACGATTGCGGCTCGTTAAAGAAATGCTTTTGTCCTGCGGCGCCGGCGGCGCGGTCATGAGTGGAAGTGGAGCAAGCTTGTTCGCCGTGTTCCGCGCATCCGCCCAAGCGGAGAAAGCGGCCGGCCGCGTCCGGGAGTGGGACATTCCTACGTACGTCTATCCTCTCTAGCCCTCGAAACTCGGCAAATTGATCAATTGGGGTGTCGCCAAGCGGTAAGGCACGGGTCTTTGGAATCCGCACTCGGAGGTTCGAATCCTCCCACCCCAGCCATTTAATTCAAGGAATCTCTTCATGGCTCTCCATGGCGAACTGAAAATCCTCTCCGGTTCCGCGAACCCTCCCCTGGCCAAGGCCATCTGCGATCACCTGGGTACCAGATTGACGCCTTGCCTGGTTGAAACATTCAGCGACGGAGAGATTCGCGTCGAGATCGGCGACAATGTCCGCGGAGACGATGTCTTCGTCGTGCAGCCCACCTGTGCCCCCGTCAACTACAACCTGATGGAACTGTGCCTTGTGCTGGACGCTCTGAAGCGAGCCAGTGCCAAGCGGGTCACCGCCGTGATTCCGTATTACGGCTACGCCCGGCAAGATCGCAAGGTGGTCCCCCGTGCGCCTATCAGCGCGAAGCTCGTGGCCGACTTTCTGACCGTCGCCGGTGTGCATCGCCTGTTGACCATTGATCTTCATGCCGGACAGATTCAGGGTTTTTTCAACATTCCCGTGGACAATCTCTACGCGGCCCCGATTCTGCTCGACAATATCAAGAAATTGACCGACGTTCCCGAAGACTTGGTTATCGTTTCACCCGATGCCGGCGGTACGGAGCGTGCCCGGGCCTATGCCAAACGCCTTTGCGCGAGCTTGGCCATCATCGATAAACGCCGGGTCTGCCCCAATCAGGCTGAAGCCATGAACGTCATCGGCGACGTGGAAAACAAGGTCGCGGTGGTGCTCGACGACATGATCGACACCGCCGGGACCATGGTCCAGGCAGCCAAAGTGCTCATGGACAAGGGGGCAAAAAGCGTCGTGGCTTGCGCCACGCATGGCGTTCTTTCCGGTCCCGCCGTGAAGCGCTTGCAGGATTCGGCCTTCAACCAAGTTTACGTTACGGACACGATTCCCTTGAAAAGCGAGGCCCTAGCCTGCGACAAGATCCATGCGCTGTCCGTGGCCAGCATCCTGGCCAAGGCGGTGCACAACATCCACACCGAATCCTCGGTCAGCGTCCTCTTTGTCTAATCAATTCCCTTAAGGAGATACAGGCATGTCCAATCAATCAACCCTTAGCGTCGATGTCCGCTCTGAAACCGGTACGGGGCAATGTCGCAGGCTGCGCAACAAGGCTTCTGTCCCGGGCATTTTTTACAATGCCCAAGGAGCGAACGTGCTTTTTTCCGCTGAGCGGACACCGCTTCAAAAACTGTACAACAAGGTCGGGCTCTCGCAGGTCTTTCAACTGGAAATCAAACAAGACGGTGAAGCCCAGCGACATCCGGCGATCATCCGTGATATTCAGTACCATCCCGTCAAGGGTGCCATCACCCATGTCGATTTTTTCGGAGTGGACTTGACCAAGAAGATCAATGTCTACATCCCCGTTGAAGTCACCGGCAAGCCCAAAGGCGTCGTTCTCGGCGGCATGCTGGAAATTTTTCGGGACGAACTTGAGGTCGTCGGTCTCCCTATGTCCATTCCGAAGAAAATCGTCATCGACGTCACGGCGTTGGAAATCAACCACAACGTGCATGTTCAGGACCTGAAGCTCCCCGATAACGTGGAGTTCGTATTTGAAGACAACTTCGCGGTGGTCGGCGTCGTCAGCCCCTCGGCCGGCGATTCCGAGACCGAGGAAGGGGAAGCGGAAAAGGGCGAGTAATCTTCTCCCGCCTTGGCCGAACTTCTTAAACCTTTGGCCAAGGCGGAGATTTTTTCTCTCCGGGCGTCGCCGCCCTCCGCTTTCCCGGCAATTCATCGTCACGGCGTACGAATTTCGTATGGCTCCGCGGCACCCCCGGGTAACGCCGTTCGAACTCCTTTTCTTCTTTTTCCTTAGCTCCACATGCAAAGCCGAGGCTTTCGCGGGCTCATTGTTGGTCTGGGCAATCCCGGCCCGGAATACGAGCGCACTCCGCACAACATGGGTTTTTTGGCCCTGGATGCTCTTTTTTCCGCTTCTCCAAACGTTTGGCAAGCCGTAAAGGCTCCAGTGGGAAAGTGTGAACTCCATCGAGGAGAGAGCAACGGCTCAACCTGGTTGGCCGTCAAACCCTTGACCTACATGAATCGCAGCGGAGACGCCGTTGGACCGCTGGCCCGATGGTACCGCATCCCCGCGGAGCAAATCCTCGTGGTTCATGATGAACTTGACCTCCCTCCCGGCGTCCTGCGCTTCAAAATGGGAGGAGGCGCCGCCGGGCACAAGGGGATACTGTCCATCGTTCAATCCTTGGGAACAAACGCTTTCCCCAGGCTGCGCGTCGGCATAGGCCGTCCTCCGTCCGGTCATGATCCGGCGGGTTATGTCTTGCGCCCCTTTCACGGAGAAGGGCTGGCCGCCCTTTCCGGGACACTGGCCACGGCGGTCACGGCGGTCACGATGTTTTGCACCAACGGGTTGGCCGCGGGAATGCAAGAATTACACGGCAGTCAACGGAAAGCCGAGCTTCGAGCCAAACCGACCGACCCCCCTTTGATTTCTCATGAGAGAAAATTATAGACTCTTCGTCGACTTCAGGATATTGTGAAAAAAGTCATTAGGGGATTATGCTCGATCAGTACCTCATATCAGGAGTGGTGAACGTGTTCTCGGTTAACGACTTGGTAGTTTACCCGGCACAAGGTGTTGGAAAAATCGAGAAAATCGAAAGTCAGGAAATCGGTGGTTGTCCGACGAACCTGTACATTATTCGTATCTTGAACAACAATGTCATGGTCATGGTTCCCGTGCACAACGCCGTGAACGTCGGCCTTCGCGCCTTATGCACCAGCGAGCAGGGCGAAGATATGTTGGGATATATCCGGGACCGATCCGACTTTACCGGATACACGGGTCAAAACTGGAACCGAAGATACCGCGAATACTCGGAAAAACTAAAAAGTGAAAACCTCCGGGATGTTGCCTATGTCCTCAAGGAACTGATCCTGATCGGCAAGGACAAGGAGCTGTCCTTCGGAGAGCGACGCCTACTGGAACAAGCTTTGCATTTAATTACCACGGAACTGGCTTTTTGTCTGGACAGCACTCCGGCCGACATCCGCACCAAAATCTATTCTTTTTTTGAAGACATTCTCAAGCCCGCTGAAGAGGATCAAAGCACCGAGCCGGAGCAGGAGGAAAAGTGAGACCTCGTCGGCTTGCTCTTCGACTCGACTCACGGCCAAGGCCGTTTTTCCTCACGAAGATTAAATTTCCCGGCCTGATCCCGGCATGAGCCGGGTCTTGATCATCAGCAACAATCTAAAGCAGCGATTTCTTCCACCAAGCAAAGCACCTCGCTGGAGCTTCGAAAAAATCTTGCCAAATCGAGCTGTTGTTCGGTAAGTTAAAAAGAACGCGTCATTGGTGTCGAACTGTCTCGGTTTTTCATTTTCATTCCATTCCATCCACGCAAATTTCGACTCATCGCTTCTCTCTATTGCACCGACCGCTTGTCAAAATTTCTTTTTCCATATAAGGCCATCTTCCATCCACGCATGACCATCTTCATACTTAGTTTCTCCGGCGCAATATTCCGGGACGCCGTGCGACGTCAAACGTCGATTTCACACGACTTACTATACTAGCGTAGCATATCCGCTTTTTTGCATATCACATAACGTTGCCTATTTTCGACACACCACTCTTCCTTGTTTTAGGCCATTTCTTTTTTCCGGTGTTTTGATTTAACATCGGTTCTTCAATCGTGTTGCGACATGACTCATTCCATGTCCAATCATATTTTTGTTCTTCTTTTGAATAGATCAGCAATGCCGTTTTACTGAAACTTCTTGCGGGAGATTAGAGCGAAGGTACGAATTATGAACTTGTCCGAATTGAAAACCAAGTCCATGTATGAGTTGACTGAACTGGCGAACCAGTTCAAGGTGGAGAACCCGAGCAACTTGCGGAAACAGGAGCTTATTTTCGCGCTTCTGCAAGCCTGCTCATCACAAAACGGCTCCATATTCGGAGAAGGCGTATTGGAGATTCTTCCCGACGGGTTCGGCTTTCTTCGTTCGCAGATGTACAGCTACATGCCCGGGCCGGACGACATCTACATATCTCCATCCCAAATTCGACGATTCGGTTTGCGTACCGGCGACGTCATCTCCGGACAAATCCGCCCCCCCAAAGACGGCGAGCGATATTTCGCCTTGCTCAAGGTCAAGGAAATCGGCTTCGCCCCACCGGAAAAGTCCAAGCAACTGGTCCTGTTCGACAACTTGACTCCCATTTACCCGGACAAGCGCTTTGTCATCGAAAACGGCAAGGAAAACTACGCTTCGCGGATCATTGATCTGCTCACGCCCATCGGCATGGGACAACGCGGACTGATCGTCGCGCCGCCGCGAACCGGGAAAACCGTTCTGCTGCAAACCATCGCCAACTCCATCAGCACCAACCATCCGGACATCTACCTGATCGTGCTGTTGATCGACGAACGTCCGGAAGAGGTCACGGACATGGCGCGGACCGTCAACGCGGAGGTCGTCAGCTCCACCTTCGACGAGCCCCCGACCAGGCATGTGCAGGTTGCCGAAATGGTTCTGGAAAAAGCCAAGCGCTTGGTGGAGCGCAAGTACGACGTCGTGATTCTCCTCGACAGCATCACCCGCCTGGGACGCGCGTACAACACGGTCACCCCCTCTTCCGGTCGCGTCCTGTCCGGCGGCCTGGACGCCAACGCCCTCCAGCGCCCGAAACGATTTTTCGGCGCGGCGCGAAACATTGAGCAAGGCGGAAGCCTGAGCATCATTGCCACGGCATTGATCGACACCGGGTCGCGCATGGACGAGGTCATCTTCGAGGAGTTCAAGGGAACCGGTAACATGGAGATCTATCTGGACAGGCATCTGGCCGACAAACGCATGTTTCCGGCCATCGACATCAACCGCTCCGGGACCCGCAAGGAGGAACTCCTGCTCAGCGAGGACGTCCTGAATCGCGTCTGGATTTTGCGCAAGGTGCTTTCTCCCATGAATACCCACGATTCCATGGACTTTCTGCTGGGCAAGATGCGCGGCAGCAAAGGCAACCGCGAGTTTTTGGACATGATGAACAAATAGTCCTCAGCGAAGTTCCGGCGAAACATCGCCAAGGGCGACGCCGGTCGTCTTGCACGCTGCCTTTTCATGACTATATTCGGAGGATGCCTCCGTTGCTCTCCCCTCGACTCCGATCGGCCCAAACCCGACGCCCGGCAATTCGGCCGTTTCCGAGAACAATCCGTCGGCTCGAGCCTATCTATGTCGCATTCCTCGGAATCGTCGTCCTGCTGGTGCTGGCCTTTTCCGCGATACGGCCCCCAACGGCTTCCGCCCAATTGTCCCTGGGCCGGTTTACCATCTCCGATGAAATCGAACTGGGCCGTAAATTCAACATTCTGATCAGGTCCCGCATGCCCCTGGTCGAGGATCCGGAAGTCCTCACCTATGTCGAAAGCGTCGTGGAGCAGTTACGGGTCCATATGCCGCCACAGCCGTTCCCCATTCAGGTCGGGGTGATCCGGCATGGTGCGCTCAACGCCTTTGCCGGGCCCGGGGGCCACATCTTCGTCCATACAGGCCTTTTGCAACACCTGGACAATGAATCGGAGTTCGCCGGGGTCGTGGCCCACGAACTGGCCCACGTTTCCCAACGCCACATCGCCAGCCGCATTGAAAAGGCCCAACTCGTCAATCTTGCGTCCTTGCTCGGAATTCTGGCCGGAGTTTTTCTGGGAGGAGACGCCCAGTCCGCCATGGTTTACGGGTCGGTGGCCGCTGGGCACAGTGCCATGCTCGCCTACAGTCGAGAGGATGAAAGGGAAGCCGACCAGGTTGGGATGAACTATCTCGTGGCCGCCGGATTTCCACCACAAGGCATGGTCCAATCCTTTGAAACCATCCGGAAGCTGCGCTGGCTCGGCGGCTCGTTCCCTTTGTATCTGAGCACCCACCCTGGAGTTGAAGAGCGGATTTCCTATCTCAAGGATCGCGTGGACAGAATGCCCCCGGAAGTCCGGAACCGCCAGGAGCGCAACACCGCCTACCAGCGGGCCCGGATGCTGGTCATGGCCCGCTATACGGAACCGGACAAAGCCTTGGCCTTTTTTCATGAGGACAGGCTTGATCCCTGCCTGAACACCCTCGGAAAAGCCATTGCTCTGGATCGGGGCAACCAAATCCTTGAAGCTCGATCCGCTTTTGAACAGGCCTTGGCCTGTGCTTCCGGAGACTCCCTGGTCCTGCGGGAGGCAGGTGACTTTTTTCTGCGCCAGGGGGATTTCGACGTCGCGGTTCGCCACCTCCAGGATGCGGTTCTGCGCAACCCCAAGGACCAAATGGCGCTCTATCATTACGCCAGAGCGCGAATCGCCCTTGGCCAACCCACCGAAGCCATTCCTCTTTTGGAACGCATCCTGGCTCAGCTTCCCGAGCAGTCCGCGGTTCATGCCTTGTTGGGCAGAGTCCTTGGACAGGAAGGGCGTCTTTTTTCCGCGCATCTCCATCTCGCCTATGCCGCTCTCTATTCCAGAGACAAACGGCAATACCAGTTTCATCTGACGCGGGCTCAGGAGCATTCACATACCCGGGATGAAGCCGAACTAAGCAAACTTCGCGAGGTGTTCAAGGAACGTGAAGAGTTTTTGTAAGACGCCTTGAGGGGACTGAAAATAGAAAACGGACGGGCGGCACCTTTGCCGCCCGTCCGTTTTTTCGAGGAGGTTGAAAAGCTTGGAGGTTACTTTCGGGAGCCCCCCGATCCGGTGAACTCCGGGTAGGCTTCGAGACCGCATTCGGCCAGGTCCATGCCCTGATATTCCATTTCCTCGTCCACGCGGATCCCCATGGTCGCCTTCAGGATCATCCAGAGGATCAAGCTGGTGACGAAAACGAACCCGAAGATGCACACGATGCCGGCCAACTGGCCCACCAGGGTCGCGTCCTCGTTGGACAGAAGCACCGCGAGCAGCCCCCAGATGCCGACCACGCCGTGTACGGAAATCGCGCCCACCGGATCGTCGATGCGCAATTTGTCCAAGGCGACGATGGAGAAGACGACGATGACGCCGCCGACAGCGCCGATAATGGTCGCCAGGAGCATGGAGGGCGTGTCCGGCCCCGCGGTGATGGCCACCAGACCGGCCAGGGCTCCGTTCAGTCCCATGGTCAGGTCCGCTTTACCGAAAAGCGCCCGTGCAGTGATGAGTCCGGCGATGACCCCAGCAGCGGCGGCCAAATTTGTATTCGCGAAGACCATGGCCACGGCATTGGCCGACTCCACGTCGGACACCTTCAACTCGGAACCGCCGTTGAACCCGAACCACCCCATCCAGAGGATGAACGTCCCCAAGGTCGCCAAAGGCATGTTCGCGCCGGGGATCGGGTTGATCTGCCCGTCCGGACCGTATTTCCCCTTACGGGCCCCGAGCAGCAGGACCGCGGCCAAGGCGGCGCTCGCACCGGCCATATGCACAATGCCTGATCCGGCGTAATCCGAGTATCCCAGCCCGTCGAGAAAACCACCACCCCAACTCCAGTACCCCTGGATGGGATAGATGAAGCCCGTCAGGACCACGGCGAAGACGAAGAACGACCAGAGCTTCATCCGCTCGGCCACGGCGCCGGAAATGATCGACATGGCCGTGGCCACGAAGACGACCTGAAAGAAAAAGTCGGCGATGTTCGAATAGTATGGGGCGTCCTCGCCACCAGCGACGACATCGGCGACGGAATTGTCTCCGCCAACCAGAAAACTCAAGCCGGGGATGATCGAACTGGAAGAGTCTCCATACATGATGTTGTAGCCCACAAGCATGTACATGATGCAGGCGATGGAGTAGAGGCCGATATTTTTGGTCAAGATTTCCACGGTGTTTTTGGAGCGGACCAGCCCGGACTCCAGCATGGTGAACCCGGCGGCCATCCACATGACCAGCATCCCGGACATCAGGAAATAGAAGGTATCCAGAGCGTAACTGACTTCAAGCAACATTTCCACGGTATATTCCCTCCATTTTGAGAAAGAGCGTTACGTAGCGACGAATCGATTCCCGCTTCTACTGATTACAGGGCTTCCGTTCCGGTTTCCCCGGTCCGGATCCGAAGGCATTTTTCCAGGTCAAAGACAAAAACCTTTCCGTCGCCGATCTTTCCGGTATGGGCGGCTTTCTGAATGGTCTGAATCACCTTGTCCACCTGATCGTCGGCAATCGCCGCTTCCAATTTGAGCTTTGGCCGGAAGTCCACGACATACTCCGCCCCGCGATACACTTCCGTGTGCCCCTTCTGTCGCCCGAACCCTTTAACCTCGGTCACGGTCAATCCCTGAACGCCGATTTCCATGAGCGCGGTCCGGACATCGTCCAGCTTGAACGGCTTGATGACTGCTGTGATCCATTTCATAATCAAGTGCCTCCCTTACGTATGATAAAGATTTACAAAAACCGCATGACACATGCAAAGAGCAAACTCCGTAAACAGCCACTGAATTCATCATGTTCGGAAGCAAAGCAAAGCGCGGACCAAGGATGTTATTTTGCTGGAATATAATGAAATATTCTTTGCGCTCGCGATTGATCGTGTTCCGTGTGCAACATTTTTGTTAATTCAAAGATGTTTTTTTGGCCATCCAGGGGCACAGCATGACGTTTTTGTATTTTCCCCTGTCTCTTTGGGTCGCGGAAATCAAGGATGGTACCTGAAAACCTTTTGTCTCGATGAAGCGCTCTGGGATCGCAAACGCGACGCGAACCCGAGAAATTTCCTCAAGCGCATCCCGGAGTGACGAAAAAAGACGCCGAGATGTCTTTACATAATTGTAGTAAAAAACACTGGAGCGCGCTCGCGTTCAGGATCGGTCCGCTCATCTTCGGAGGTGCCGTGTTTCCACGCGATACAAAAGCCCTGTACATCCGCCATGATGTCATGTAGGGATTTGCCCGTTCAGGCACGCGGCAGACCAATTCAGCGACTGATATCAACGTCCGACATCAACGTCTGATACGCGCGAAAAAAAAGCTTCGCTGGAAAACACGGAAGCGAATTTTATCCACACAAGAACCTTAAGGAGTGCACGATGATTTTTGAACCAAGCTTGGCCTACGCCATGGGAACCTCCGGGGCCGAAGCCCAGGGCAATCCGATCACCGCGTTCGTTCCGTTGATCGTCATGTTCGCGATCTTTTACTTTCTGCTTATCCGTCCCCAACAGAAAAAAGCCAAGCAGCACCGCGAAGTCCTCACCAACCTCAAGAAAGGCGACCGCGTCCTGACCGCCGGAGGTCTTTACGGACGCATCCACTCCATCAATGACGACATGCTGACCCTTGAAATCGCCGACAACGTCAAGATCCAGGCCAACCGCAACTACATCGCCGGCCTCGCCGAGACGGACGTCAAACCGGTCAGTCGGGACCCCAAATAACACTTCCCTACAACTCGTAGAGAGCGTCTCCGCGGCGACGCGCCGGACCGGTTTCGTGCGCTTTCCGCGCCGGGAACGCTCGCCTGCCTGCTTGGAACCACTCTGAGGAACAGCCATGAAGATGAGCTTGCGAATACGGATCGTCCTGGCCGTGATCGGCCTTTTGTTGGGCGGCCTGTATGCTTTGCCCGCCCTGACCAACCTCCAGGGTACGTTCTTGGGGAAAGTCCTGCCGGAAAGCGAGATCCGGCTCGGTCTGGACCTGCGGGGCGGGATGCATTTGACGTTGGGCGTCGACATTCCCAGGGGCGTGGCCAACACCATGGCCCAATTCGGCCAGGACATCCGCTCCGAGGCCCAGGATGAAGGCATTTTCATCCTCCGGCCGCAAGTGGTGAACGACGTGAAACTGGAATTCACGCTGGCCCGCGGCGCACAACAGGATGACCTGGAGCGGATGCTCCGCAACCGCTTCGACAACCTGCAGATCCTCTCCAAGGAAACACAGGAAGCGGGGCAGATTCGCTATGCCGTGGGCATGACCCAGCAATACCGGGCCCATGTCGAGGATCTGCTCGTGGAGCAGGCCATCAAGACCATCCGTAACCGCATCGACCAGTTCGGCGTGGCCGAACCGGACATCCGCCGCCAAGCAGACGGACGTATCCAGGTTCAACTGCCCGGCCTTCAGGATCCGGAACGGGCCGTGGCCATCATCGGACAAACCGCCCATCTGGAATTTAAGCTGGTGGACGACCAGGCGGACATCGACCGCGCCTTGCGCGGCATTTTGCCCCCGGATGCGGAACTGGCCTCCATGCACACCCGCAACCCGGACGGCTCGGTTTCCCAAACCCCCATCGTCATCAAGCGGGACACCCTGATGACCGGGGAATTCATCACCGATGCCCGGGTCAGCTTCGATCAGTTCAACCAGGCTTACGTCGGGCTGAACTTCAATGCGCGCGGATCCAGGCTGTTCGAACGGATCACCGGAGAGAACACCGGCCGACGGCTGGCCATCGTCCTGGACGGCAACGTCCATTCCGCGCCGGTGATCCAGGAGCGCATCGCCGGAGGGCGGGCCAGCATTACCGGGCGCTTCACCACCGAGGAAGCCACTGACCTGGCGCTGGTGCTCCGGGCCGGGGCACTGCCCGCCCCGGTGCACATCATGGAAGAGCGCACCGTAGGCCCCTCCCTGGGTCGGGAATCCATTGAGCGCGGCCTGCAAGCGGCCCTGATCGGCGGGGCGCTGATCCTTGTTTTCATGCTTGTCTATTACAGCATGTCCGGAATCGTAGCCAACGCGGTCCTGTGTTTGAACATTTTGCTGGTCATGGCCGGGTTGGCGGCTTTCGGGGCCACCCTGACCCTGCCCGGCATCGCGGGCATCATCCTGACCATCGGTATTGCCGTGGACGCCAACGTGCTGATCTTCGAGCGCATTCGGGAAGAAATACGACGCGGTCTTACCCCTGCCATTGCCATCGACGAAGGCTACAGCCGTGCGCTGAAGGCCATTCTGGACGCCAACATCACCACCATCATCGCGGCCATCGTCCTGTATCAGTTCGGCACCGGGCCGATCCGGGGCTTTGCCGTGACCTTGTCCCTGGGTATTTTGGCGTCCATGTTCACCGCGATTTTCGTCTCGCGGATATTCTTCGATTTCTGGCTGAAATGGCGCAAGCCCGGTACGCCGTTGAGCATATAAGGAACAGGTGACAGCATGGGACTGCAAATCATTCGTCCGGACACCCGGATCAACTTTTTGAAAATGCGGTATGGGGCCTTCCTCATATCCGGCTTGCTGATTCTGGCCGGCCTCCTTTCCCTGGTCGTCAAGGGCGGGCCCCAACTAGGTATCGACTTTTCCGGCGGCATGATCATTCAGATTAAGTTCGACCAACCGGTGGAGCTGAGCCGCGTCCAGCAGGCCCTCCGGGATGCCGACCTCCCCGGTCTTGGGGTACAGCGCTTCGGCACGGCCCAGGACAATGAGTTCCTCGTGCGGACCTCGTCCTCGGATCTTGTTTCCGACGAGGTCCGCCGGGATATCCAAAACAGTCTGGATCAGAATTTGGCTGGCGTCGGATTCGACATCCAGCGCCTGGAAATGGTCGGCCCACGAGTTGGCGCTGATCTCCGCGCCCAGGCCATGGAAGCGCTGTTCTACGCCATTTTGCTGATAGCGATCTACATCTCAGGCAGATTCGAACAACGCTGGTTCCCAGCCGTGATCATGGCCGCCGGCCTGACCGGGGGTATCGCGGCCCTGCGCTGGCTTGGCCTGCCCATGGAACTGCTGGTGGTAGCTGCGCTACTGATCACCATCGGCCTGTGCTGGAAGCTCAAGCTCTCCTACGCCCTGGGAGCGGTGGTCGCCCTGGTCCACGACGTGTTCATCACCCTGGGAATGTTTTCCCTGCTGAACAAGGATCTGGACCTGGCCATCATCGCCGCCTTTTTGACCATCATCGGCTATTCCCTCAACGATACGATCATCGTCTACGATCGCATCCGGGAGAATATCCGCGACAAGGTGGACATGACCCTGCCCAAGGTGATCAACCTGAGCATCAATCAGACTCTGAGCCGGACCATCCTTACCTCCGGAACCACCCTGATGGTCGTGCTCTGCCTGGTCTTGCTGGGCGGCGGCGTGATCCACGACTTCGCCCTGGCCCTGCTCATCGGCATCGCCGTGGGGACCTTCTCCTCCATCTTCATCGCCAGCCCGATCCTGCTGGGCCTGTCCAAGATCGCGGACGTGGACCTGGAGGCCGAACGGGCGACCGACACCGTCGCGGTGTGACCGGAAAAACACATTAAATCGACTTTCATCTTGGCTTTTGCGAGCGGCCCGGCGGATATCCGCCGGGCCGCTTTTGTTTGGAGGAAGGGAACCCCTCAGAGGATACTCGGAAGTTCGTCGTAATCGCCATAGACAATTGACCATGGCTGATCAGGACTTATTACTGAACGGAAGAAGTCGCCCGTCACCCTTCAAACAAGGACGCAGCCATGCTCAAACATACACCGGAAATCAGCTCCCGCCTCTCCGGGGCGCTCTATGGATTTCTGATCGCGGACGCCCTGGCCATGCCCGTGCACTGGTATTATGATCGGCTTTCCTTGCACAAGGACTACGGCCTCGTCCGGGACTACCAGCAACCCCGCAACCCCCATCCGGACAGCATTCTCTGGCGCTCCCGCTACCGCCCGGCCGGTCCGGAGGCGGACATCCTGCACAATCAAGCCATGTTCTGGGGCGAACGGGGCGTACATTATCATCAATTCCTGCAGGCCGGTGAAAACACCCTGAACATCAAGCTGAGCCGGTTGCTCATGGAGCACCTCTTGGAGTCCGAAGGCTACGATCCTGACCGCTATCTCGCCAAATATGTCGCGTTCATGACCACCCCCGGCAAACATCACGATACCTATATTGAAGAGTCTCACCGGGAGTTTTTCAAGGCCTGGGTCTTGCACAGGAAAGGCATGACGGCGGCCGCGCCGGAAGAGAAACACATCGGCGGACTGTGTCTGCCGGTTCCGATCCTGCTTTTCTTCCACGACCAGCCGAACAGGGGCCTCCTGCTCGGCCAACGTCACCTGGAATTGACCCACCCCGGCCCGCTCATGAGCGACGCCTTCTCTGCTTTCAGCCTGACCCTGCAATCCGTTCTGGACGGCATGGACATCCGCCAAGCCCTGGAACAGGAACTTCCGGAGAAGTCGCGCTTTTTCACCGACCATTCCTTTGAAGACCTGGCGGATCGCGACGATGTGGACGTGGCCCTCAATGTCTTCAGCACGGCCTGTTACGTCCAGCAATCCCTTCCGCTGGCGTTTTATCTGGCTTGGAAATATCAGGATGATCCGGAGCAGGCCCTGATCGTGAACACCAATCTTGGCGGCGACAACTGCTACCGGGGTGCCGTGCTCGGTGCCCTGTTAGGGGCCATGCATGGAGAACGGGCCTGGCCAGAGCGTTGGATCGACGGTTTGCTGGCCCCTCCGACTCGATTCATGACCTACCTGACCGACGACGCCCGAGTCCTCGCCTAGCAGCAGTCAACGTCGCGTCCTCCATCGTGGAATCAACGGGGGCAGAAGCTGTCTACAGCTTCTGCCCCCGTTTTTTGTGAAGCCGTTTCCAGCAACTCTGCTCACGCAAGCGCTTTTCTCATCCAGGAAGGATCGTTTTTCAGGTGAGAGCGTGAGTCTGAGGCGAGCGGAGCGCTTCAGTCCTTTTTTGAGCTGCTTTTGACCGACTTTTGACCGAAAAATGAAAACCCCTTGATGCCGCATCGTTTTTTCGGCACAACGAGGGCTTTGCATCCCGGACCCGAACGCTCCAGCGACCGGGTACGCGGAAAAATGAGCATCGATCGGAGGTTCATCATGGATTTGTGGCAGGAACAGATGCGAAATCACGTCAACACGTTGGACAAACTCAAGAACTACATCACCGTCACGGATCGGGAAGAACGGGCCATCACGGAAATGCCGACCCGCTGGGGAACCACCCCCTACTTCGCCGCGTTGATGGACCGGGACGACCCCGACTGTCCGATCCGCAGACAGGTGGTACCCAGCATCCAGGAACGGGAGAACACTTACGGCGTTCCCAATTATTTGATCTGGAAGGAAAACAGGGACACTTCGGAAGTTCGGCCGGACTGCATCGCCAGACAATACGTGGATCGGGTCGCTTTCACCGTTTCCGATGCCTGTGCCATCTATTGCCGACATTGCTTCCGCAAGGAGCTGGTCGTGGACCGGGACCTGCAACTGCGCTTCGACGTCGAGGAGGGGTTGACGTGGATTCGGGAGCACCCGGAAGTGCGGGACGTGTTGATCACCGGGGGAGATCCTTTCCTGTTTTCAGATGAGAAACTAGACTACTTGATCCGCAAGCTTCGCGAAATGCCGCACTTGCAGATGATCCGCTTCGGAACGCGGACCCCCATCGTCCTGCCGCAACGGGTCACCGAAGGGCTGAAGAAGGTCCTCGCCGGCCGCCATCGGGTGCCCATCTGGATCAACACCCAGTGCAACCACCCCAAGGAAATCACCGAGCAAACCGCACAGGCCGTTTACGACCTGCTCACCTGCGGGGTGAATGTGGGCAACCAGGCGGTGCTGCTCAAGGGGATCAACGATGATCCGGCCACTTTCCGCGAACTGCATCAAAAGTTGCTGACCGTGCGTATCCGGCCTTACTACGTCTTTTATTGCGAGCCCGCGCCGGGCATCGATCACTTCCGAACCCCGGTGGAAAAAGGCGCTGAACTGATCCGGGACGCCATCCGCGGCCACACCACCGGCCTGGCCCAGCCCATGTACGTCATCGCCACGAATATCGGCAAAATACCGCTGATGCCCGACTATTACATTCAGGGGAAGGACGAAAAGGAATACACCCTGCGCAACTACCAGGGCAAAACCACCCAGTGGCCGAATATCCCGGAATAGCCACTACGCTCATTCCGTTTCCGGCCAAGGGCCCGGAGGCTTCCTCCGGGCCCTTGGCTTTCTCGTTTAACAGCTCAAGTAATTCCCCAGCTCCCGCGGCGTGACGTGGGTGCGGTGCTCTTCCCAACTGGCGATTTTCAAGCACATATAGTGCTTGTAGATGCTCTCGCCCAGAAGGTTGCGCAAGAATTCGCTGCGCTCCGCCTCCACCAAGGCCTCGTACATGCTCCGGGGCAGAAAGCGTTCGTCCCATACCCGGCAATCCCAAAGACCACGATAAACGCTGCCCACGTCCGGCGGTCCGCACTCTGCCCCTTCCCGGAGCCCCTGTAACCCCATTTCGATCAAAGTCGCCATCTGGAGATACACGTTGCCCGACGGGTCCGGACTACGCAGTTCCAGGCGGGTGCTTTCCGGGCTGGCGCAGTGGGGCAGGCGGACCATGGAGCTGCGGTTCTTGATCCCCCAGCCCACGACCATGGGCGCTTCGCGTTCGGCCACATAGGCTTTGTAGGAATTGTACGTGGAAGCCATGATGATGGACGTCTGACGGGCGTACTTCAGAATCCCGGAGATGAATTGCCGGGCAAGGCTGCTCAGCCGGTGCTCGCCCTGGGCATCGTGGAACAGGTTTACTCCGTTCTGATCCCACATGGAGATATGCAGGTGGAAAGCGCTGCGGTTCTGGCCGTCAAAGGGCTTGGGCATCAACGTCATGTGCATGCCCTCTTCCGCGGCCACCCGTTCGGCGACATAGTTGAAGAGCAGGGTCCTGTCCGCGGCGGACAGGGCGTCCGTGTGTTCCAGATTGATCTCGTGCTGGGAGGCCGTGACCTCGTGATGGGTCTTTTCATGGCGGATGCCGCAGCGCTTAAGGGTGCGGATGATCTGGTTGCGCACGAAGCCGCCCTTGTCGTGGGGATCGGAGTGGAAATAGCCTGCCTTGTCCGAATGAATGTTTTTGGTGAAGTCGTCGCTTTTGAGGAGAAAGAACTCGTACTCCGGAGCCACCTGAAAGCGCACGCCGAATTCGTCCATGGCCCGCTCCAGGGTCCGCTCCAGGACGGCCCGCGGATCGGAGAGAGACCGCCCGCCCATCAAATTCAGTATCCGGGCGATACAGAAGCCGATCCGCTCACTGTTGAACTCCAGTACGCGGTAACTCTCCGGTACAGGGAGCAACAGTCGGTCGCTGTCGTCCACCGTGGTGATTCCGGCAATGGAACTGCCGTCAAAGCCGACACCTTTTTCCACGATCTGGTCCATGAACTCCGGATTGATGGTCAAGGTCCGAAGCCGTCCGTTCAGGTCCGTGAAAAAAATTTTAATGAACTCCACCTCCTCGTCCTTCCACGCCGCGGTCGTTTCTCGGGCCAAATCCGGAACCGTTTCCGAATCGGTTCGCGTTCCATCATCTTCCTGCCGCACGCCGTCCTCCTTGATCTCGGGTTACCGATGACATAACGGAGTAACCATGTCTCCGTGTCCTGTGATGCATCCCAGACCTAGTGAAAAAAACTTCGTTTCTCAATAACCCACGGCTGATTTCATGCTCCACGCCCTGCCCCCAGAGTCCCTAAGTTCTCGAACCCCGGAGTGCTGAATGGAATGGCAATTCATGGAGAACTGGCCCGCTCTGCTCGGGGCTGCCTTTTTTTTGTATTGGCTGACGGTTCTGGTGGTCCTGATCAATGACCAGCGCGATCCGACCAAAACCCTGGCCTGGCTGGTATTGCTCTCTTTTCTGCCTCTTTTGGGCTTGGCTCTGTACTATTTTTTCGGCCGCAACTGGCGCAAGCTCGCCGAGCAGCGAGGATTGCACGAACGGCACCGGGCCATGGCCGGTCCGACCATGCGCTCCGTTCATGCCAGGCACGCGGACATGGCGGAAACCGGTCGGGAGTGGGCCGAAGAACGAGGTTACTCCCGGCTGGTCCAGCTCATCGAGCAAACCGAGTTCACCCCGCCCCTGCCGGCTTGTGACGTGCGCATCCTGCCCAGCGGCGCGGAAAAGTTCGCGCTTTTGAAGGAAGATCTGGCCCAGGCCAAGGAGACCATCAATATCCAGTATTTCATCTGGGAGCGGGATCGGCTGACCGCGGAACTGTGCGCCATCCTCCTGGAGCGACTGCGGGCCGGGGTGGAAGTGCGGATGCTCAACGATTTCATCGGCAATCTGCCCTACCGCAAGACCGAACTGAACCGGCTGGCCAAGGCCGGGGCCAAGGTCCGCTTCGATGTCCGGCAGCTCAACAGGGCCAATTACCGCAACCACCGCAAGATCGTGGTCATTGACGGAGTACGCGGATACACCGGCGGGATCAACGTCGGCCAGGAATACATCGACGGAGGCCGGCGCTTTCCGGCTTGGCGGGACACTCATGTTCGCTTTTGCGGCCCGGCGGTGGCCGAACTCCAGAAGCTCTTCGCCTTGCGCTGGTCCGAGGCCAGCCGGGAAAACCTGTTCTCAACGCGTTTCTTTCCGGAACAGTATCCCATGCCCGGAACGTGTGTTCCGGTCCAAATCACGGCCACCAGCGTGGAGGACAAGTGGCAAACCGCCCGCCGGGCTCACGTGCTGGCCATGGGCCACGCCCGCAAGCGGATCTGGATTCAGTCGCCCTATTTCGTGCCCGACGAACAGATCTACGAAACCATGGTCAACGCGGCCCTGGCCGGAGTGGACGTTCGCCTGATGATGACCGGCCTGCCGGACAAACGCACCGCCTGGTACGCGGCCCAAACCTACTTCGGCCCGCTCCTGGAGGCCGGCGGCCGGATCTATTACTACATGCAAGGCTTCCTGCACGCCAAGACCATGACCATCGACGGCAACCTGCTGGCCATCGGGACCATGAACATCGACATGCGCAGCCTGGAACTGCACAAGGAGCTGATGGTCTGGTTCCTGAACGAGGATCTGGCCCGACGCCACGACGCCATCTTCGAGCAGGACCTGGAGTCCTGCGAGGAATACACCCCGGCCCGCCTGCGCTCCCTCTCCAGACTCGCCGTGTTCCGCAACTCGGCCATGCGCCTGGCGTCCAATCTGCTTTAGCGTCTTGCCCCGGTGAAAAACGCCGGGGCAAGACGCTGATCCGTTCATCATCTCCCTTTATATCGATATACCTCCCGAACCGTCTTCTGGATGGTTTTCCAGCGCTTCTTTTCCTGAATCCTCAGCAGGACATCCTGCTCTCGTTGATGAAACCTGGTTTCCTTGCATTGACGCAGCCAGCTCTCGTATCGATCCATTTCCAGCAATCCCTCCGCAAGAGCATGCTGCACGGCGCAGTCCGGCTCACCGTTATGTGAGCAATCCCGGAAACGGCATGAAGCCGCCAGTTCGTCGATGTCCTCAAAGGACCGGTCCAGGGCTTTTTCATCGGCCAGAAGTTGAATCTCCCGCAGGCCGGGCGTGTCGATGAGCATCGCACCCGTCGGCAGGACCATGAGTTGCCTGTGCGTGGTCGTGTGTCGGCCCCTGCCGTCCGCCTCGCGCACGACTGAGGTCTTCCGGGCTTCCCGGCCGATGAGGGCGTTGATGATCGACGATTTGCCCACTCCGGAGGAGCCCAGCAACACGCCGGTCCGCCCAGGACCGAGGAGCGTCAGTAGGTCACGCAAGCCGCCTCCCGTTGCGGCGCTGATCAAGAACACGGCAACACCCGGTGCAATGGCTTCGGCTTGGAGCCGGGCCAGTTCCGGCTGGGCGTGAAGATCCGCCTTGTTCAGAAGAACGACCGGATCGGCCCCGGACTCCCAGGCCAAGGTCAAATAACGCTCGATGCGTCGGGGATTGAATTCCCGGTCCAGCCCGCTGACCAGAAAGGCGATGTCTGCGTTGGCCGCGACCACCTGTCCCTGGCTTTGCCCGCCGACCATGCGCCGGATAAAAGCCGACCTTCTGGGCAGAAGTTCGTGGATCACGCCCCGAGAGGATGCATCTCCCGGTTCCGTGACCACCCAATCGCCCACGGCCGGATAATCGGCGCGGGCCGCGGTTCGGTGCCTGAGTTTTCCGCTCACTTCAGCCTGAAAGCGTCCATGCTCGTACAAAAGGGTGTACACCCCCCGGTCTTCCCGACTGACCCGCGCCGGAACGAGTCCGGGCCGCGGTCTGGAAGCAAAGGCATCAGTCAAGCTGGAGGTCCAGCCCAAGGAATGGAGGTTCATGGTCGCACCTCCTCGGTGCCGGGTATCAGTCGCGGCAACTGGTCCATGGGGAACGGAGGCTTGCTCAAGGGACGCACGGCCAAGGAAAGCAGGGCCAGCGGGTTGTCGTCGCCGGCGATGCGGTTCATGCGGATCAACCCGCAGGATTGGCAGCGATGCAACAAGGCCCAGTCGCCATCATAGCGCACGGCAACGCCGACGGGTTCCATTCGTCCGTGACAGCCGCTTCTCCGGTCGCCGGTACGCAGGTCGACGTGAAGACTCCAGAGGCAGTGGGGGCAATGATTTCGATGCTGGGTGCCGGGAGCTTCCCCGGGCACGGTGCGGCTGCAGTGACCGCAAAGAAAGGCGTTGGGAGACGGCAAAGCGCCGCCCCGACCGCGCATGTCGGATCTGGTTCGCATTGGAATTGTCCTGTGTCTTGTCGTTGTTTGGATAAGGCGACGCGCCTTCGAACAGCCGAGGAGGCGGATCGAATCGGAGGACGCCTGCACGGACCTCAGCCCGAGCGCTCCAGGGACGGGGGATGGACGGGACCGGACGAAGGAAATCAAGTACCGAAAAGCCGGAACTCGACGCCTACGCCGCTCCTACACTTGCGCCACTCTCAACGACAAACACGGACATGCAAAACCTTTATGGAATGGTGTTGAAAAACAGCCGCGCTCTATTTCATGTGATTCGGCGGTCTGTCAAGAGGGAATGATCGAAAATTCGACGAGAGCACGACAACCCCAACCATATCCCAAATAAAAAAACGGCACGACCTTGGAGATCGCGCCGTTTAATCACGCCTTGCCTTCTGTTCGGTCGGCGGCGAGGAGTATCTTCACAAGGGCAAGTCGTCCACCTGGAGTCGTTCCCGCCGAAGTGTCCCGCGCCGACAACTCACTGGCAAATCATTTGCCAACAGCTTGGAATGTATAAGTGATTACGGACAGGACCGCTCCTTGAGGATCTTGGATAACGCTGAACCGGCCAACGCCGGGGATGTCCGTGGGCGGGAGGAGCACCCGCCCTCCGAGTTCCGGGGCTTTGCGGGCCACGGCGTCCACGTCCGTTACCGTAACGTAGGTCCCCCAGTGCGGCGGCATGCCCTCCGGCGCCTGAGGCGGCATGGCCATGATCCCACCCACTTCCTCTCCTCCGGCCTTGACCACGGTGTAATCCATGCCTTCCATGGGCATGTCCTCGATCTCCCAGCCAAGCAAATCCCCATAAAATTTCTTGGCTCCCTCCACGTCGCTGGTCAGCAGCTCGCTCCAGCTGAACGCTCCATTCGTTGTAAACCTGTCGCTCATGTTTCTCCTCCCGTGTTTTGGGTGATGGTTCCGTGTCCATTACGGAATCCGGTTCGAACCATCAAGACCTGAAGAGGTTGGTGTTAGAAGTCGATGGCTCGTGCCGTGAATCCGCTCTTCAAAACGAAAAGGAAACAGGATATCAATATGCACGATGCTTTGAGACACAACTCTTCACCCCCACGGAGGAAGACCGTGAGCACACTCCCTTTTTGGATCGGATTCGGCGACATTCATGAACAGACCGCGAACATTCGCCTGATCCCGGAACTGGCCGACGCCGCGGCGGTCCTTGTCAGCGGAGATCTGACCAATCGTGGCCGCAAGAACGCCGCCGAGCGGATACTTCGGGATATCCAGCGCATCAATCCCAGAATTTTCGCCCAGATCGGCAACATGGACTATCCGGAAGTCGAGGATTTTCTGAATCTCCAGGGAATGAACATCCATGCCCGCGGCCTGGACCTGGGAAACGGGGTCGGCTTGATGGGCGTGGGCTACTCCACCCCCACGCCCTTCGGTACGCCGGGTGAAGTCTCCGACGAGCAATTGGGCCTTTGGCTGGTCCAGGCCCATGAGCCGGTCAAGGACCTGCCGCACCTGCTCCTGGTGGCCCACAATCCGCCCTTCAACACTGCCGCGGACAAGGTCGGCGGCAGGACGTCCGTGGGCAGCAGAGCAGTGCGCGCCTTCATTGAGACGATTCAGCCGGAGGTTTGCCTGACCGGGCATATCCACGAAGCCCGGGCCGAGGATCGCATCGGCAAGACCCAGGTAATCAATCCCGGCCCCCTGGCCGGGGGCGGATACGCCCTGATCCGGTTGACGGAGTCCGGCCTGCGGGGCGAGTTGCGGATGACCGGCAAGGCGCGGTTATAGCGAGGGACCATGAAACTGTACTCATGGAACGTAAACGGCTTTCGGGCCGTGCTGAACAAAGGCTATTGGGAATGGTTCCGCCGGGCCGACGCCGACGTGGTGGGCCTGCAGGAGATCAAGGCCACGCCGGATCAACTCGCCGATGAGGACCGGCGGGTTTCCGGTTATCTGGACTATTGGAATCCCAGTCGGACCAGGAAAGGCTATTCCGGGGTGGCCTGCTTCAGCAAAAGGGAGCCCCTGGCCGTGGCCGAGGAACTGCCCGATGAGCGCTTTCACGGAGAAGGGCGGGTGCTTCGGCTGGATTTTCCGGAGTTTCATTATTTCAACATCTACTTCCCCAACGGCCAGATGAGCCGGGAGCGGCTGGACTACAAGCTGGGCTTTTACGAAGCCTTTCTGGACCATGTCCAGGAGTTGCGTCGCTCCAAACCCATCGTGGTCTGTGGGGACTTCAACACCGCACATCGGGAAATCGACCTGAAAAACCCCAAGGCCAATGCCGAGACTTCCGGCTTTCTGCCCATCGAGCGGGCCTGGATCGATTCCTTCATCGCCGCCGGATACGTGGACACCTTTCGGATGTTCAACGACCAGCCGGACCAATACACATGGTGGACCTACCGTTTCGGCGCCCGAAGCCGCAACGCCGGATGGCGTATCGACTACTTCTTCGTCTCCGAGGAACTCAAGCCCAACGTCCGCCGCGCTTGGATCGAACCTGAGGTCCTGGGGTCGGATCATTGTCCGGTGGGGCTGGAGTTGGCATTGTAGTCGGCTCACCTTTTTCATCACCTTGCGCGGTTCAGGGCAAAATCATCACCTTGACATCGCCCGTGCTGAACGTGGCCGAGCACCGAATCGGAAGGATGCGTCAGTTTTGCATTGTTGCACTGGAATTCATAACCACGGAGCGCTGATGTTTGCCGTAACCACCAACGCCGGTCGGATCGGCGGGGATTTGGATGTTTGTGGGACGCCTTCTACAGCCGGGACCACCCCGGAAGTCTATGCCAACACCGTGTCCCCGGCCCAGGGAAAGCCCAAGGCCCAAAAGCTGTTGGTCGCCGGGATGCCGGCCCTGCACCGGAACTCGTCCTGCGGGCCGAGCGCGGGGAATGAACAAGGGGTCGCCGGGGGAGTGATTTCCGGGGAGGTCAAGGGGCCGGCTTCGTTCAGCACGGGCAGCGCCAAGGTGATGATCGAGGGCAGTCCGGCCGTGCGCCTGAACGACGCCGCGGTGCTCAACGGCGGCAATGGAGTAGGGCGGGTGTTGGAACCCAGTCAGGGCAAGGTGATGATTCTGTCCTGATCAGCGGCCCTGGCGCGTGAACTCCCAGCCTTGCAGCAACCCGAAACACCCGGCCAGCATCATGTCCCCGCCCGGGGCGAGGAACACGGCTCCGGTGTCCCGGAGCAGGGCGCGGCGGGGGCCGAGGACGTAGGTGGGGGCGAAGGCTCCGGCTTCCGGCGGCAGGTCCAGGGTCAGGCAACCGTGGCCGAACTGGTCCATGACCTGTTGGTGGGTCAGCAGGCCGTGGCGGAACAGGTCCAGGTCGGCCAGGACGTCATCCCGGCTCCGGTTGGAGTGCTGCTCGTAGACGCCGAGGATTTGATCCTGGAAAAGCAGAAAGCCCAGGACATGGCTGTTGCCCACGTTGATCACGCACACGCCTTCAGTTTGCTGACGCTCTCGGACCTCGGGCTCGAAGAGCGCGCCCAGCACCGCGGCGGCGCCGGTGTCCGCCACCAGTCCGGCGCCAATGCGGGCTTTCAGGGTGCGCAGACGGGTCAGCTGCACGGGCGGGTCGGCGAAAACCAGGGCCTCGGGCCGGCCGTGGGCCTGGAGCAGGAAGTCGTGCCAGAGTTGGAACCGGCCGACGCGATTGCTGGAATCCGGGTGGTAGCCGTGATCCTGGGCCGCAGCTAAAATCAGGTCCGGGTAGTCCAGCCCGGCGGCGGCCAGGAAAGTCCGCCAGAAGCCTGGATCAAAGTCGGCCAAGTGCAACGGGACGTGGCCGGGCGGGCAGGTTTCGGTCAGGTCGACGCCCAGGGCCCGGACCCGATCCGGATTGTCCCCCAGGGAAAAAGCCGCTTCCGGATGGGCGGCCAGGGGCAGACCCTGCTCCAGATGGGCCTTGGCGGTCCGGAAGAAGCCGCCGCCCATGTTGTCCCCGTAGAGCCAGACGGCCCGGCGGGCCGCGGTCAGGGCCGCGATCCGACCGGCCACAACCCGGGCCGGGGAGGGCAGCACGAACTTGGGGCAGTTCTCCGGCTGCTCGCCGGGGATGTGCAGCAACACATCCTGGGTCCCGCTGCCGATGTCCAGACACAGAACCGAGCGCGGCCCCTCTTCAAACTCCCGCGCTGCGCACTCCTTCCGGCTCCCCCCTTCCGACTCCTGACTCCTGACTCCTGAATTCTGAATTCTTCCCGTCACCTCACCCATTGTTCAACACCAACCCGTCGTCGCCCACGTCGATGCGAATCTTCTGGCCGTCCAGAATCTTGCCGGAGATGATCGCCTTGGCCAGCGGGGTTTCCAGCCGGGCCTGGAGATAGCGCCGCAAGGGGCGGGCCCCGTAGATCGGGTCGTAGGCCTCCCGGGCGATGAATTCCCGGGCCTGGTCGGCCATCTCCAGCTCGATCTTGCGGTCCGCCAACCGTCCGCGCAGCCCCTGGAGCAGCAGGTCGATGATCTGCTTGATCTGTTCCAGGAGCAGCGGCTTGAACAGGACCACCTCGTCCACCCGGTTCAGGAACTCGGGCCGGAAATGGGAGCGCAGGGTGCCCATGACCTGCTCCCGTGTGCCGGGCCGCAGCTCGCCCTCGGGGGTGATGCCTTCCAGCAGGTACTGGGAGCCCAGGTTGGAGGTCATGATGATGATCGTGTTCTTGAAGTCCACGGTCCGACCCTGGCTGTCGGTCAGCCGTCCGTCGTCCAGGATCTGCAGCAGGGCGTTGAACACATCCTGGTGGGCCTTTTCCACCTCGTCGAAGAGGACCACGCTGTAGGGCTTGCGGCGCACGGCCTCGGTGAGCTGGCCGCCCTCGTCGTAGCCGATGTATCCGGGGGGCGCGCCGATCAGTCGGGCCACGGTGTGCTTTTCCATGTACTCGGACATGTCCAGGCGGACCATGTTCTCCTCGGTGTCGAACAGGGCCTGGGCCAGGGTCTTGCACAGCTCGGTCTTGCCCACGCCGGTGGGGCCGAGGAAGATGAACGAGCCGATGGGCCGGTTGGGGTCCTTCAGCCCGGCCCGGGCCCGGAGCACGGCGTCGGCCACGGCCGTGACCGCTTCGTCCTGGCCCACCACCCGCTCGTGCAGGGTATCGCCCAGGCGGAGCAGCTTTTCCCGCTCCCCTTCCAGGAGCCGCGAAACCGGAATCCCGGTCCAGCGGGAGACGATCTCGGCCACGTCGTCGGGGCCGACTTCTTCCTTGACCATTCGCGCCCCGCCGGAATCCGCGGTCATCTTGTCGTCCTGATCGGCGAGCATCTTTTCCAGTTGGGCCAGTTTGCCGTAGCGTAATTCAGCCACCCGGTTCAGATCATAGGCCCGTTCGGCCTCCTCGATTTCCAGGCGGACCTTTTCAATCGTTTCCTTGACGTTGCGCAGCTCGTCGATGGTCTGCTTTTCCTTTTCCCACTGGGCCAGCAGAGTACCCTGAGATTCCTTGAGATCGGCCAGTTCCTTTTCCAGCTTTTCCAGACGGTCCCTTGAGCTTTCGTCCGTCTCCCGCTTCAGGGCTTCGCGCTCGATCTCCAGTTGCAGGACCTTGCGGTTGATCTCGTCCAGCTCCGAGGGCAGGGAGTCGATTTCCGTGCGCAGCATGGCCCCGGCCTCGTCGATCAGATCAATGGCCTTGTCCGGGAGCTGGCGGTCCGTGATGTAGCGGTGAGAGAGCACCGCGGCTTCGACAATGGCGCTGTCGTTGATCCGCACCCCGTGGTGGACCTCGAAGCGCTCCCGCAGGCCGCGCAGGATGGAGATGGTGTCTTCCACGCTGGGCTCTTCCACCAGCACGGGCTGGAAGCGGCGCTCCAGGGCCGGGTCCTTCTCGATGTGCTTGCGGTATTCGTCCAGGGTGGTGGCCCCGATGCAGTGCAGTTCGCCCCGGGCCAGCATGGGCTTGAGCAGGTTGCCGGCGTCCATGGCCCCCTCGGCCTTGCCCGCGCCGACAATGGTGTGGATTTCGTCGATGAACAGCAGAATCCGGCCCTCGGACTGCTGGACTTCCTTGAGCACGGCCTTGAGCCGTTCCTCGAACTCGCCCCGGTACTTGGCCCCTGCTATGAGCGCGCCCATGTCCAGGGAGAAGACGGTCTTGTCCTTGAGGCCCTCGGGCACGTCCTGCTTCAGGATACGCTGGGCCAGGCCCTCAACGATGGCCGTCTTGCCCACCCCGGCCTCGCCCACCAGAACGGGGTTGTTCTTGGTCCGCCGGGACAGGACCCGGATGCAGCGGCGGATTTCCTGGTCCCGACCGATGACCGGGTCCAGCTTGCCCTTGCGGGCCTCCTCCACCAGGTCGCGACCGTATTTCTGCAGGGCCTCGTAGGTGTCTTCCGGATTGGCCGAGGTGACCCGCTGGTTGCCGCGGACTTCGGTGAGCACGGCCAGGATGCGGTCCGGGGTCAGGCTGAACTGCTTGTTCACCCGCCCGGCGGCCGTGGAGGAGGGCTCCTCCAGGATGGCCAGCAGGACGTGCTCCACGCTGACGTATTCGTCCTGCATCTTCTTGGCCTGATCCTGGGACTTGAGCAGGACGCCGTTCAGACGCGGGGTCACCACCACCTGGCCGGGCTGGGCTCCGGGACCGCTGATCTTGGGCAGCTTGCCGATCTCACTTTCCAGGGCCTGCACGTAATTTTGCGGCTTGACCCCGGCCCGATCCAACAGGCGAGGCGCCAAGCCGTTTTCCTGGTTGACCAGGGCCAGGAGCAGATGCTCCACGTCGATTTGCTGATGTCCGAAACGGATGGCCGCGGCTTGGGCTTCGGCCAGGGCTTCCTGGGATTTTTGGGTGAATTTGTTCATGTCCATATGCGGGTCCTCCTTGGAGGTGGAATGGAACGTATGGGAGTTATGGGATTGATGGGGGCATGGGGGCTACAGCAAGCGGCGTAGATCCCGGACCTGCAGTTCCAGGTCCTCAATGCGTTCCAGCAGGTCGATAATGATCGTCCCGGCCAGGGCCGGAAGTTCGAAGTCGGTGCAGATTCGCTCCAGCTTGCTGACCTTGTACACGTCCCGGGGGTGGAACAGGTAGCAGTCCTCCTGGGTCCTGTTGGGGCAGAGCCAGCCCAGTTCCACCAGCTCGCCCAGTCTGGTCGGGTGGATTCCGGTCAACTCAATGAACCGGGACCAAATCACCAGTTCCGATGTCGCGGGCAGTTCCTCGTTCAGTATTTTGATGCTTAGTGCCATGGATTTTTGCTCCCTGTGAACTGATCAGTCGTCATGTCGGGGCTGAAACGTGGACGTCCGGGCCAGTTGCTCCCACAATTCGCGCTCCTGGTCGCTGGGTTTTTCAGGGACCGTGATCATCACGCGGATCAGTTGGTCGCCTTGCTGGTCGCCCTTGCCCAGGCCCTTGCCGCGCAGGCGCAGTTTTTTTCCGCTGCCGGTCCCGGCGGGGATGTTCATTTCCACGGCCCCGGCCAGGGTTGGAACCCGGGCCTTGCTGCCCAGGGCTGCTTCCCAGGGCGCCAGGAGCAGGTCGTAGACAATGGAGTTGCCTTCCAGCTTGAACTTGGGGTGCGGGGCGATCTTGATCTTCAGATACAGATCCCCATTGGGACCGCCGCGCATTCCCGGCGAACCTTGCCCGGCCAGCCGAATCCGGGAACCGTTCTTGATTCCGGCCGGGATGTTCACCTGCAAGGACTTGGTTTCCATGCGCGGCATCCCGTCCGGACCGATCACCTGCTCCTGAAAGGAAATGGCTCTGGCGCCGCCGGAAAAAGCGTCCTCCAGGGGCAGCTCCATGCCGACCTCCACGTCCCGACCTTTGGTCTGCCGGGGGCCGAACCCGCCGGAACCGAAGGGGTCGCCCTGATAGCTTTGTTCTCCGCGAAACTGGCCCCCGAAGATGGTCTCGAAAAAGTCGCTGAACCCGCCGAAACCGCCCTCGAATTGCGGACCTCCAGAGGGACCGCCTGACGAGTACGAACGGAAGCGGCTGGAATCGAAGCCCGGCGGCGGCTGGAAATTCTGGCCGTGCTGCCAGTTTGGGCCCAGGGAATCGTACAATTTTCTCTTCTCCGGATCCTTGAGCACTTCATAGGCTTCGTTGAGTTCCTTGAATTTTTTCTCCGCATCGGCGTTGTCCGGATTCAGGTCCGGATGATATTTCCGGGCCATTTTTTTGAAGGCCTTGGAAAGCTCGTCCTGGGACGCGGTCTTGGAAACGCCCAGAAGTTGGTAATAGTCTTTGAAAGAAACACTCATGGTCGATTATTCTCCTTGCGCAAGAATCAAAGTGGCAAGATGTGGAAATGAATGCCCAAGATAGGAAGAAAATGTTTTCTGTCAAGTTTTTGACTTAAAATGGTTCAGGCGACACCCTGGACTTTGCATGAAACGAGTATACTTGATGCGCTGCACGAGAAAAAGTGGGCGCAAAAAATATCGCGTCTTGCGGTCTCGGGCGGGTTCGGCTAGAGAACCCGGATTCAACTTCAGAGGAAACCGAATCTTCATGCTCATCAAATGTCTGCTCGTCCTTATCGGACTGCTCGTCGTTCCTTCCACGGCCTGGGCCTGGGGCCCACTGACCCACATCTACGTGGCTAGCGAACTCTTCGCCTACGCCTCGATCATCCCAAGCGCAATATTTGGGCTCATGACGAAATATCGTCAAGACTTTTTATACGGAAATCTGATGGCGGACATGATTTTGGGCAAGAGCTATCTGCCCGAGGACAAGAGCCCGCACAGCTGGACTACGGGGAAGCGGTTTCTGGATCAGGCCCAGAACGACTCGGAAAAGGCCTTTGCCTACGGCTACCTCTGTCACTTGGCCGCCGATACCGTGGCCCACGGGATTCTGGTGGAAGAGCAGCAGGATCAGTCCCATGCTTGGCTGGAGATGCAGGCCGACGCCATGATTCACCGTGCCTACTGGTTGCAGTCCGTGAGCTTCAGCCGGGCCGTGCAGCGGCGCAACGACCGTTTTCTGGAAAGCTCCCTGGACAGCTATATCTTTTCGTTCAAAACCAACCGAAAAATCTACAAAAGCCTCGTCTTCCTCTCTCTGCTCAACGTCCGCCGCAAGATTCGGGTGGACCAGGAGTACATCCACGAACTTCATGACAATTCCCTGGCCAGAATGATCAGTCTGCTCCGAGACGGCGAAAAATCCCTGGTGCTCCAGGAAAATCCCATGGCCGTCAAGCACTGATCGGCCGTCCCTTTCCTTCCGTTTCTTCAGGCCCGTCGCCTTTTTCCGCCTTTCCAAAAAGCCCGCGCTCCAAATGGGGCGGATGATCAGCGATCAGTCCGCCCCCGGTCTTATTTTTAATGAGTGTCAGGACGTGCCTTGTCTTCTCATTGTTTCACGTGTTATGCGTGTGGCACGAATTTACGTGAAAAATGGGGGTTGCTGATGAAACAGAATATTACGCTGGCCCTGGAAAAAGATCTGTTGTCTGAATTGAGAGTCCTTGCCGCCCGGAAATCCATGTCCATCAGCGGGATGCTCAGCAGCCAACTCAGGGAAATCGTGGAGCAGGAAAAGCAATACGAACAGTGCAAAAACAGGGCGCTGGCCTCCCTGCGCCAAGGCTACCATTTTGGCGGACGTCCTGCTTCAAGGGAAGATCTCCATGCCCGGTAAGCGGTTCCTGGACACCAACATCCTGATCTACGCCCACGACCTGGACGCGGGGCGGCGTCATGCCGTGGCCGCCTCGCTTGTAGCGGAACTTTGGGATACCGGACAGGGTGTACTCAGTATCCAGGTCTTGCAGGAGTTCTATGTCAACATCACCAGGAAAATCCCGCAGCCCTTGACGCCTTCCATTGCTCGCGGCCTCATTGAAAACTACTGCGCTTGGGAAGTCATGACACCGGAAGTCCAGGACGTGCTCCGCGCATCCGAGGTTCAAGAAAGAAACAGCCTCTCGTTCTGGGATGCCATGATCATCGTTTCCGCTTCCAAGTCCGGAGCCGATATCGTCATCAGCGAAGATCTCAATGCCGGGCAATCCATTGAAGGAGTACTCGTTCACAATCCGTTCGTCGGTCAAAACAAGACATGATCGCCCCGTAACCCATCCAAGGGACATGCTCTGGTTGGATTCGACGTGAATTGGTCTTCAGCCTCTTGCTCCGGCCTTGATCTCTGGCGCAAAGACGTCTCAGGCAGGGCATGACTGACCGCAACACCCTTCCAGGAATCCGCTGTACATGTAGAAGACTCGCTGTTCCCGGGCCAGGCGGGTCGGGTCCAGTTGAGGGGCCGGGTGCTGGGCGAGGAGGTCTTGCAGTTCCTCCCAGGAGGGAATGGCGGTGAAGCCGCTGGCCAGGACCTTGCCGCTGGCGGCGCTCAGGAGTCTGGCGTCCTTGCTGTCCGTGACGATGACCAGGGGGGCGGGAGCTTCGGGCAGCAGCCTGGCGGCGTACACCGCTTCCCGCGTGTAGGTCTCGGGGGTGCCGGAGCAGAAGAGCAGAGCGAGGGCCGGATCGCCGTGCTCGTTGCGAACGAGGATGTCCACATTGCGGGAAAAGGGGTTGCCGTCCACCAGGAACTGGATGGGAACTCTGGGGGACAGATTGGCCTTGGGGTAGCCTTTTTCCTCCACCAGTAGCCGGGCCAATCCCTGGCGCAGGTCTTCGTAGGTGGTCAGTTCCAATTCTTCTCCGGTGAGATAGTCTTGAATACTTTGGCCGAGGCTTACTTCATGCACGGAGTGCTCCTTATTTGAGTGTTGAAAAAGTCCTTTGACAGTCCCTTCAAAAAACAAGTGTTAAGGAGCAAGAAAAGAGAGGTCAACTCATCCACCAGGGTACTATTTGGTAAGCCAGCTCTAAAAGTGGCAGGAATTTAACGCAAAAAAGGGTTACGGTTTGCACCGTAACCCTTTGAAATTTCTGGTCGGGATGAGAGGATTTGAACCTCCGACCCCCTGAACCCCATTCAGGTGCGCTCCCAGTCTGCGCTACATCCCGTCAAAGAAAGTATCTTTACGCCATACTTCCTTGAACTGTCAATCAGCGGTGACAAAAAAAGCTTGTACCGAAACGGATTCCTCAGCCCTTGAGGCAGGCCAGGGGAGCAAGGCGGGCGACTTTGGCGGTCAGGCCGGCCTGGGCCGTGGCTTCGACCACCTGATGGATGTCTTTGTAGGCCGCGGGGGATTCTTCGGCCAGGCCCTTGAGGTGGTTGGTCCGGATCAGGATGCCCTGGGAGGCCAGGGAGTCCAGAACGTCCCGGCCTTTGGCCAGCTTCAGGGCCTGAGACCGGCTCAGGGCCCGGCCCGCCCCGTGGCAGGTGGAGGCAAAGGTGGTCCGGCTGGTTTCCCGACCGACCAGAATATAGGATGCCGTGCCCATGCTTCCGCCCACCAGCACGGGTTGGCCGATGGTCTGAAACGGTGGCGGGACTTGGGAATCGCCGGGGCCAAAGGCTCGGGTGGCGCCCTTGCGGTGCACGAACAAGCTTTTCGTGGCTGCCTGGACCGGGTGGCGTTCCTTGCGGCAGGTGTTGTGGTTGATCTCGAGCAGCGTGCGCAAGACGGCCTGGGGAAGAACCCGGGCAAAGGCGTCCCGGATCAGGTGGACGATCATCTGGCGGTTGGCCATGGCGTAGTTGGCGCCGCAGGCCATGGCCGAGAAATAGCGTTCGCCTTCCGGGGAACGGATCGGGGCGGAAACCAGCTCTTTCTCCGGCACGGGGATGCCGTACTTGCGGGCCGCCTGGCCCAGGACACGGACAAAATCCGTGCCGATCTGGTGCCCCAGCCCCCGGGAGCCGCAGTGCACGGAGAGCAGCACATCGCCCGGGGCCACGCCGAGGACCTGAGCCGCGTTCGGTTCCAAGACCTCCTCCACGACCTGGATTTCCAGGTAGTGATTCCCCGCGCCCAGGGTGCCGAGCTGACGTTTTTCGCGTTGGCGGGCAGCGACGGAGACCTGATCCGGGTCCGCGCCGGGCATGGTCCCTCCGTCTTCCAGCCGCTCCAGCTCCCCTTGTTCTCCGTATCCCCGGCTCACCGCCCACCGGGCTCCCTGGGTCAACACCCGGTCCAGCTCACGGGCCGTGAGGGACATGTCGCCTCCCTGGCCCACTCCGGCGGGGACCAGAAGCTGCAACGCATGCAGCAATGCCTCCAGGTGCGGCTGGATCCCATCCCGGTGCATGCCCGTATGCAGAACCCGGACCCCGCAGGCAATGTCGTAGCCCACTCCCCCCATGCAGATCACCCCGTCCTGGTCCGGGTCAAAGGCCGCCACGCCGCCGATGGGAAACCCGAACCCGCTGTGGGCGTCCGGCATGGCCAGGGCCGCCTCGACAATGCCGGGCAGGGCGGCCACGTTGGCCAATTGCCGGGCCACGGTCTCGTCCATGTCCGCGACCAGGGCGCGGTCACCGACGATCCGGGCCGGAACGCGCATCGGCCCGCTTCGCGGCAGCTCCCACACCCAGGGGGAAATTCGGGTCAATGACTTGAGGTCCATTGTCATATACCGATTCTACTTCGGCAATGCGTTATTCGCTTGAAAAAATACAGTTATCGGGGTCGGTGTCGGGATCGAGATCGATACTGTTTGTTCGCCAACAATCCGAATTCGACCCCGATTCCGATGCCGATACCGAGACCGAAAGAGAAGCTTTGAATTTGAAATGGTATTACCCCTTGCGCTTGAACAGCTTCTCCAGTTCATTGGCCCCCAGACGGACCGTAATGGGGCGTCCATGTGGGCAAAAAGAGCGGTCCGGGCAAGTCAGCCAGGCGTCCAAGAGGTGCAACGCTTCTGAGCGATCCAGCTTTTGGCCGGCGGTGATGGCGCTCTTGCAGGCCATCAGGTGCCAGATCGGCTCCAGCTTTTGGGAAAGGGAGAGGGCCGCTTCCGTCTTCAGATTCGCTTCTTGTCCTTGGCCCTGGTCGCGGCCTAAATCAAGGTCAACGGGCTGGTCGTTGAGCAGATCCAGGAGGAATTCCTTGGCCGCGCCGGTGGCCATATGTTCGGGCAGACCGCGAACAAGCAGCAGGCCGGGCCGGGGATTCTCCAAGCGAAACCCGATTTCCGGCAAGGTCGTCCAGAGCTGTTCCAAAGATTCCTGCTGAGCCGGGTGCAGGGACAGTTCCAGGGAGACCAGCAGGTCACGGGGCACAGGACGGGCGGAATGACGCAAGCGCTGAAATAGAACCCGCTCATGGGCCGCGTGCTGGTCCACCAGCAGCAGGCCTTCGGCCGTGGCCAGAACCAGATAGGTGTTCAGCACCTGCCCCAGATAGTGAACATCCCCCGGGGCGGATTCGGTCGAGTCTGGTGTTTTGGAGATCGGATCAGGGGTGGCGGGCTGAAAAAACGGACCAGCCGTTTCTCCGTTGCCACCCGCTGTTTCCACTGACGCGACCGGGACTGAGGAAGGCCGGGAGTCCGCGGGAAAAAGTCGCTGGTATTCGCGGAGGGTGGAAAACTTGGGACGATTACCCGGGCGCGGATCGTCCGGATAGGTGGTTTCCTGGGTGGGTGGTCTTCCTGGAGAGAAAGGGTCGTGTTGGACTCTCGCGAGACCATCAGCGAGGCGGCCAGCGGAATTCCCTCCTTCAGGCGGCTCGGTGGAGGCGGGGCCCAAGGAGAAGGTTTTGGGTTCGGAGCGTTCCAGAGCCTGGGACACGGCGGCCCGGACCAGGGAAAAAATTCCCTGCTGGTCGCGGAACCGGACCTCGGACTTGGCCGGGTGGACGTTGACGTCCACCTCTTCCGGTGGAATCTCCAGGAACAGGGCCGTTTGGGGATACTCCCGTGACAGCAGCCGCCCCTGGTAGGCGTCCCGGACCGCGCGCAGCAGGAGCTTGTCCTGCACCGGACGCTGGTTGACGTACAGCAGCATCCGGTCCGCTTGGCCCTGGGCCGTGCCCGGCGCACCGACCATTCCGCGCAGACGCTGACCGTCGCGAACCAGGTCCACTTCCAATAGGCTGTCCGTGACCGCGGGCGGCCAAATCGCGGCCAGGCGCTGCCGAAGATCGCCCGTGGGAGGCAAATTCAACGCCGCCCGCCCACCTACCGTATAGTCGAAATGCACCCCGAGATGGGCCAGGGCCAACCGGCAAAAGATGTCCTGACAGCGCTTGCCCTCGGTGGTGGTGGTCTTGAGGAATTTCAGTCTGGCCGGGACGTTGACGAACAGGTCTCGGACCTCCACCCGGGTACCTTCGGGCAGGGCGGCCGGACCGTTGCCGACGATGCGCCCGGCGTCCACGTCGATGAATGTGGCTGTTTCGTCCCCCCTGGCCAGGGAGGTCAGACGCAGGCGAGAGACCGAAGCGATGCTGGGCAGGGCCTCGCCCCGAAATCCAAAGCTGTGCAGGGAGAACAGGTCTTCGCTGCTCAGGATTTTGCTGGTGGCGTGCCGGGTCACGGCCAGTTCCAACTGGTCCGGCGCGATGCCGAACCCGTCGTCCTGGACTTGGATCAATCCCTGACCGCCGCGATCCACCACGACCTGAATCCGTGTCGCGCCGGCATCCAGGCTGTTTTCCAGAAGCTCCTTAAGCACGCTGGCCGGACGCTCCACCACTTCGCCGGCGGCGATCTGGTTTTGCAGTTCCGGGGGCAGGATACGAATGGACGGATTGTATTCAGGCATATGTCGGTGTGGCGCGTGGTTGGTCCGCTTTGTTCTCGGGGGTCATCCGATCTGAACAGGACATTCCAAATCGTGAAGAAAGGCGCGGGCCGCCCGGGCTCCGGCGTTCGAACAGGCCGGGCCCTTGAAAAAATCCAGCAACCGGAAGTCGCGGAGTTCCGGCTGAATCAGGAAGTCGGGCGGCTCTTTTTCCAGGCGCATCAGGTTTACGGTCCGCTGCATGATGTAGATGCTGTGAATCAGCACGGAAAACAGGCTGGGCTTGCGGCCCGCGGCGGCGAGATCGGCCGAGCACCCTCCGGTTTCGAGGACATGGGCGTTGAGGTCCACGGCCACCACCACCTCGGCCCCCATCCCGCGGCAGATGTTGACCGGCAAAGGGTTGATCAGCCCTCCGTCCAGCAGGAGCCGGTCTCCGACCCTGCCCGGAGTGAACATGCCCGGCAGGGCGATGCTGGCCCGCACGGCCGGGATGATCGGGCCGGAGGAGATGACCACTTCCTCGCCGGTTGTCGCGTCCGTGGCGTTGACGGCCAGTGGCGGATCGCACTCCTCCAGGTTCTTGACGCGCAGGAAACCGGCCAGAAATTCCAGAACCTTGTCCCCGTCCATCAGCCCGCACTTCGCCAAAACGGGATCGATCATGCGCAGCAGGTCCAGCCGTTGCAACGTCAGGGCCCGGTCCACGAAGCGCGGCCAATCCCCGCCGGCGTAGGCCGCGCCGATGAACGCGCCGATGCTCGAACCGGCGAGACAAGCCGGACGCAACCCAGCCCGGCTCAGCTCCTGAAGAAATCCGATATGGGCGAACCCTCGGGCTGCTCCTCCGCCCAAGACCAGACCCAGTCCGGCGGAACGCAGGTCGTCTAAATTGCATGGGGCGCGTGGGGTGCGCGGAGGGGAAGAAGCGGAGTCTCCGGTCATGAAACGCGCTCTTTTCGGATCAACTGTTCTGATCGCGAAAGCCTTCGCGGATCACGCGGTGTTCGCCGGTCTCGGTGTCCAGATCGTAGATGTTGAAGTTGGTGCGCATGTCCAGCCCTTCGTAATGCACCGCGAAATTCAACGAGGCCGACCCTTCCGGGCCGCTGGTGATCCGATGGAACACGAAACGCGGCCAGACCAGCATGGCCGGTCCGTTGAACAGCACCGCGCCGTCCTGCAGAATTTGGGTCGGCGTTACGGTGAAGCTGCGCATCCCATGATCCTGGATGTATATGTCCACATGCCGGGTCCCGTACAAAACGATCAGGTTGTCGTCCTGAGAAAGATGCATGTACCAGGGCCGGGCCACCTCTCCCACCGGACCGGGAGAAACCGCGCTCCGAGCGTGCAGCACCCGGTCGATGGCGTCGATCCGGGGCAGGAATTCCATGGGCACGTTGTCAAAGGAAACTCCTGGGGTTTTCCGGAGTTGCTTCAGCGGAATGATGCGATAAAAGTTTGGAATTTCGGAGAAAATGGGGGAAGCGGTCATGGCCTCTCCTTATGGGTTTGAATGGAGTCTGGAGACAGGCGGCGAAAGGATGCTTCATCCCCAACCGCTTGCGCGTCGATCCGAATCGGTACTTGCAAACCGTTTGGACGGTCAAGATGTCTAGCCGTGCGTTGTGGCCGGGATGCAGTCGCCGCAAAAAAGCCACCGTCGTGACGACGGTGGCTTTTAAGAAAAATATGGTGCTCCCGGTAGGATTCGAACCTGCGGCCTATCGCTTAGGAGGCGATCGCTCTATCCACCTGAGCTACGGGAGCGGAACCTGATTTCCTAACGCCCGAGGAACACGACGTCAAGACGTTGCGAACGTGGGCGCGGGATAAGCTTACTGGGCCACGCGACGAATTCGTGCCCCTACCTGGGACAGTTTGGCTTCCAGATCCTCGTAGCCTCGGTCCAGGTGATAGATCCGGCGGACTTCCGTGGTGCCCTTGGCCGCGAGACCGGCCAGGACCAGGGAGGCGCTGGCCCGCAGGTCCGAGGCCATGACCGGGGCCCCGATGTAGTGGTCCACGCCCCGGACCAGGGCGTTCTGGCCGGAGACCTTGATCCGCGCACCCATCCGGACCAATTCCTGAACGTGCATGAAACGGTTCTCGAAGATGGTTTCCTTGATCGTGCCCGAACCCTCGGCCAAGCCCATTAGGGTCATAATCTGGGCCTGCATGTCCGTGGGAAAGCCGGGAAAAGGCTGGGTCATCACGTCCACTCCCACCAGATCGGCCCCGCGCTTGGCCAGGACGCCGGTCTTGCCTTCCTGGAGCCAGACCCCCATTTCCCGCAGCTTGTAGACCACGGCGTCCAGGTCGGCCATGGAGCAGTTCTCCAGATAGAGTTCTCCGTCCGTGATCACCGCAGCCACCAGGAAGGTTCCGGCTTCGATCCGGTCCGGCATGACGCTGAATTCGGCACCGGTAAGCCGTTCCACCCCCTGGACGCGGATGATGCTGGTGCCTTGGCCCTGGATCTTCGCGCCGCAGGCGTTCAGGAAATCGGCCAGATTGGTCACCTCGGGCTCCCGGGCCGCGTTTTCCAGGATGGTTTCGCCTTCGGCCAGGCTGGCGGCCATGAGCAGGTTTTCCGTACCCCCCACCGTGGGGAAATCGAAATGAATGTGCGCTCCCTTGAGCCGGTCGCAGCGGCCGATGATGTTTCCGGCCTCCAGGTCGAAGGTGGCGCCCATTCGCTCCAGGCCGCGCAGGTGCAGGTCCACTGGTCGGGAGCCGATGGCGCAGCCGCCGGGCAGGGCTACCACGGCCTTGCCCAGCCGGGCCAGCAGCGGCCCCAGGCAGAGCACCGAGGCACGCATGGTCCGTACCAATTCGTACGGAGCCTCGGGAATCAGATTCTCCCCCACGCAGGTGACCACGGTCTCGCCGTTCTGCTCTGCCTCGCAGCCCAGAAGGCGCAGCAGTTGGAGGGTCGTGGCGATGTCCTTGAGCTTGGGAACGTTGCGCAGGCGGATCGGGCCCTCGGCCAGGATGCAGGCCAGTAAAATGGGCAGGGCCGCGTTTTTCGACCCACTGATCCGTATTCGCCCATGCAGGGGGACGTTCCCTTCGATGATCAGTTTATCCAAAATATCCTCCGGAGTATTCTTTATGGTTAAGGTATGGGGTGTGACGACAGGACAGATTTGTTCTCGCACTACGGGCGCACTGAATCGGTATCGAAATCGAAATCGTGATCGAAATCGATTTCTGGTAACTTTCCGATTTCGATAGCGATTTCGATTCCGATGATTGCTGGCCCACCCTGGGGGTTCCCTTTGAACATGCTGCAATCTACCGCTCTGAAATTATAGAGATTTTGCAGAGAACAAAATGGCCCTGGGTGTGACGACGCATCCCCTTGACGAGAAGACGATGTTTCGCTTAAAAGTTGTCTCTTACACGGTGGGTGTAGCTCAGTAGGTAGAGCACCTGGTTGTGGCCCAGGCGGCCGCGCGTTCAAGTCGCGTCATCCACCCCATGCAATTCAAGGGGTCAATCCGGACACGGGTTGACCCCTTTTTGCTTGCCCGCGCTTGACCCGTGGGGGGATATAGGTTTTTCTCGTTTTTTTCAAACACGACCGTCCCGCCCGATCCGGTCCAAGCTCGATCAAGCCAGGCCAGGCTCAAACGGTCCCGATGGGGCCCGCCCCTTGTTTCATCTTCATTTTTTCGTCAAGCGCAAAGGAGTACGACCAATGACCAGAATTCCTGATACTACCACGGACTGCAAGGTTCGCGACATGTCCCTGGCCCAATGGGGCCGCCAGGAGATCGAGATCGCGGAAACCGAGATGCCCGGGCTGATGGCCCTGCGCGAAGAGTTCGGTCCGTCCAAGCCCCTGACGGGCGCACGCATTGCCGGCTGCCTGCACATGACCATCCAGACCGCGGTGCTCATCGAAACCCTGATCCACCTGGGCGCCGAGGTCCGGTGGAGTTCCTGCAACATCTTCTCCACCCAGGACCATGCCGCCGCGGCCATCGCCGCCGCCGGGATTCCGGTCTTTGCCTGGAAGGGCGAGACCGAGGAGGAATACTGGTGGTGCGTGGATCAGACCATCCAGGGCCCGGACGGCTGGACCCCGAACATGCTCCTGGACGACGGCGGCGACCTGACCCAGGTGCTGCATGAGAAACGCCCGGAACTGATGAAAGGCGTGCGCGGCCTGTCCGAGGAAACCACCACCGGCGTGCACCGCCTCTACCAGATGGAAAAAGCCGGCACGTTGATGTGCCCGGCCTTCAACGTCAACGACTCCGTGACCAAGAGCAAGTTCGACAACCTCTACGGTTGCCGGGAGTCCTTGGCCGACGGGATCAAGCGGGCCACGGACGTGATGGTGGCCGGCAAGGTCGTGGTGGTGGCCGGATACGGGGACGTGGGCAAGGGCTGCGCCCAGGCCATGCGCGGCCTGGGGGCCCGGGTACTGATCACGGAGGTCGACCCGATCATCGCCCTGCAGGCGGCCATGGAAGGCTACCAGGTGCTGACCATGGAAGAGGCCGCGCCTCTGGCCGACATCTTCGTCACGGCCACGGGCTGCCGGGACGTGGTCACCCGGGCGCACATGGACGTGATGAAGGACCAGGCCATTGTCTGCAACATCGGTCACTTCGACCTGGAAATCGATGTGGCCGGAATCCGCGAATTGAACTGGATCAACATCAAGCCCCAGGTGGACCACATTGTCTTCCCGGACGGCAAGCGGATTATCCTCCTGGCCGAAGGCCGGCTGGTCAACCTGGGCTGCGCCACGGGCCACCCTTCCTTCGTGATGTCCGCCTCCTTCACCAACCAGGTCATCGCCCAGATCGAACTGTGGACCAACCCCGACAAATACGAGAACAAGGTCTACGTCCTGCCCAAGCTGCTGGACGAAAAGGTGGCCCGGCTGCACCTGGGCAAGCTGGGCGTGGGCCTGACCACCCTGACCACGGCCCAGGCCGACTACCTGGGTGTATCCCAGGACGGCCCCTACAAACCGGAATACTATCGCTACTAATGGACAAGGCCGCGTTGCGCCGCGGGTTGCGGGCCCGGCGCGAGGCGTCGGCCGCGGCCCCGGCGGTCCACGAGCTGATTCTCCACCGGGTTCGCGGCCTGCCCGAGTGGGCCCGGATACTCGGCGGGGCGCGGACCGTCCTGGTCTATCTGCCCCTGCCGGGCGAAGTGGACACGTGGCCGCTGATCCAGGAACTTTGGGGCCGGGGTGTCCGCACCCTGGCCCCTTGCTGTTGCCCGGAACGCTTCGGGGATATGGATTTCCTGGAATTTCGGTCCAAAGACGAACTGCTGCCCGGCCGCTACGACATCCTTGAGCCGGACCGCCGGGTTTGCACCCAGTGCGCTCCGCACGACGCGGACGCCGTGCTGGTCCCGGCCCTGGCCTTTGACCGCGACGGATACCGGCTGGGCTTCGGCGGCGGCTACTATGACCGCCTGCTTTCCCGGCTCGATCCACACATCCTGACCATCGGCCCGACCTTCCACGACACCCTGCTGGACCACCTGCCCCGGGAAGCCCACGACCAGCCCGTGCGCGTGGTCTGCACGGAGCGGGAAACCATCCGCCCCCCGCGATGACCATCATCCCCTTTTCCTTTCCCGGCCTGCCGAACATCCAGGCGGCCTTCACCACCCGGCTGGGCGGCGTGAGCCAAGGGCCCTACGCCGAGGCCAATTTCTCCCTTGAAGTGGGGGACGAGGACGCCAGGGTCCTGGCCAACCGTCAGATTCTGCAACGTAGGCTGGACTTCGGCCACTGGTTCGAGACCAGGCAGGTCCACGGCGTGGAAATGATCATCGAACCAGGCCCGCCAAGTGCGGGAACGGATGCGGGAACGGGTGATGACGCCGTCTCCCCGCGCCCCACCCTGGAGGCCGACGGCTCGGCCACCTCCCGCCCCGGTCTGGCCCTGATCGTGAAAATCGCGGACTGCCAGCCCATCCTCCTGGCCCATCGGGGCGGACGGCACGTGGCGGCCCTGCACTGCGGTTGGCGCGGCAACCGCCAGGGCTTCCCCCAAAAAGGCGTAGCCGCGTTTTGCCGGGCCTACAACCTTCGTCCCGAAGACGTTCTGGCCGTGCGCGGCCCCAGTCTGGGACCCGGCGCCAGTGAGTTCGTCAACTTTGAATTGGAATGGGGCGACGCATTCCTCGACTACTTCGACTCCGAAGCCAAAACCGTGGACCTCTGGCGGCTGACCCGGGATCAACTCCTGGCCGCCGGCCTCCGCCCGGCCCACGTCTTCGGCCTGGACCTCTGCACCGCCGGCCTGCCTGAAACCTTCTTCTCCTACCGCCGCGACAAGACAACCGGCCGTCAGGTCGGATTGATCCGGATCGCCTGATCCAGTGCCGTCAGGTAGCACGGCAGGGCGCATATTCCGACCTCATCTCTCGCGGTTCTGGTCAGTTCGGCTTGGGGCGAAATGCGCGAACCATCCGGATCAATTCGTCCTGTTGGGCCTTGAGAGAGGCCGTGTCCGAGGCAAACGACGGGGACGCCCCGTAGCGCAATCGGATGTAGCCCTCGCTGACGGCCATGATTGATTCGGCCAGGTCCGGGCGCAGCCCGGCGGCTCGAAGGGCGTAATCTCTTGGCCCTTCCTGAGGAAAGCGGGGGATGCCGATTTTGGCCAGACGGCGGCAGAACCTGGCGTAGGTTGTGTCCAGGACGTCCTCGGGCGGGCGTGAGCGGAGCAGGATCAAACCGTAGACCAGGGCCGCGGCGACAAAGCTCAGGCTCAGGGCCAGGGCCAGGTGGCCGAGGCGTTCCAGACGGGTTGTTCCGGCCAGGCCGAAACGCTCCAGAAAACGGCGCTGCCGCTCGAAGCCGAAATCCAGGACCCATTGATTCCAAACCGTATTGGCCGCGTCCCAGCCCTGGGTCAGGCCGCGCCAGGCGCTGATCACCCACCCCATTTCCCGGCTGGAAAGCACTCTGGGCATGTCGATATTCGGCACCAGGGCCCCGGCACCCACATCGATCCGTTCCGGTGCGAGCACCGTGGTCGGATCCACACGGGTCCAGCCGGTTTCCTCCAACCAGACTTCGCTCCAGGCGTGGGCGTGATACTGCCGGATCACGAAGTAGTCTCCCAAGGGATTGCGGTCCCCGCCCTGATAGCCGACGACCACCCGGGCCGGAATGCCGGCGGCGCGCATCAGGAAGGTGAAGGCCGATGCATAGTGCTCGCAATACCCGCTCCGGGTCCGGAACAGAAAGTCGTCCACGGCCTCCTCGCGCAGCAAGGGCGGACGCAGGGTGTAGTCAAAGGTCTCGTCGCGGAAGAAATCCAAGGCTTGGTCCACCACGGTCCGCTCGTCCATGGTCGTCGTGGCCCAACTTCGTGCGAGTTCCCTGGCCCTCTCGTTGCCGGAGGGCGGAAGCTCCAGGGCACGAAGATGCTCTCCCGACGTCGGGGCGTCCGTCTCGAATTCCAGGGCCGCCTGGAGCTGAAACCGGGCGCGGCGACGCAGCTCTTCGGATATCACCAGCCGATAATCCGGAGCCGGTTCGAGTTCTTGAACCGTGAGCCCCTGAGGGGCTGGAAGGGACGCCGGAGTCGCTGGGAGTGACGTGTCCGGGTCCGTGGCAGGCATCGTGCCAGGGGGCGTCTCGGGGGGCGTCTCGGGCAAGGCGTCCGACGATGTTCCACGTTGCCTTCCCTGGTTGCCTTGCAGCGGCATTTCCAGGACCGGAAGCCACCGCTGGCCATGGGCTTCCATGGTCAGGACGTATTCCACGGGCTCGCCCAGGGGCCGGACCTGCCACTGTCCGGACTCCCGGCCGGATTCTCGGTCGGATTCGCCGACCCGCCACGTCCGCCCGTCCGTTTCCCAGAGCACCAGGGCTCGCCAATACATCCGGCCGACCGCCGGCGGTTGATCGTCAAAGGTGACCCGGAAGACCACTTCCGAGGATTGCAGCAGTTCGCTGATGTCTCCCGGGCTCATGGTGTCGCTGAGCCCGGTCAGCCCGGTTCGCGGGGTCTGGAACAGGCCCCAAAGTGAGCCGGGCAGGCGGGGAAAGAGCACGAACAGGATCAGCATTACCGGCAGGGCCTGGAGCAGCAGGACGCTTGCCTGGCGCAGCCGAAATCGCGGATCGGTCTGGCTGGCCGGGTGGGCGACGCCAACCAGGGCCGCCGTGGCGATCAGCACGACCAAAATCATGTATCCCGCCACCAGCAGGCTTTGGCTGTGCAGAAACTGGAGCAGCACCAGCAGGTACGTCATGAACAGAATCTGGATCTGATCCCGGCGTCCCTTGGCCTCAAAGGGCTTCAGGGCCAGCAGGAGCAGGAGCAGGGCCGTACCGGGTTCCGGCCCCAGCAAGTAGCCGAAGCTGAAGTAGACGCCGCCGACGCAGCCCAGAGTCAAGGCGAACCGGATCATTCTGGACGGCGTCAATCCTGGGCGTTGCAAGGTGGAGAGCCACAGGCTCCATAAGCCGACGCAGGTCAATCCGATCCACGCCGGATATCTGGCGAAATGCGGCAACGCGGCCAGGAAGGCCGGCCCGAGAATCCAAACCCAGGAGCCGAGGGGATCACGCAGGAGGGTTCGCGAGGCACGGATCATCATCGCCGGACCTCGTCGACTGGCTCTGAATCAGGCATGGCGAACAGCGCCAGGGCCGTCAGGCAGGCGTGCATCTGGCGCGGTCCGTTGCCCACGGGGATGCGTTGGCCGGGAATCCGCAGACTGTAGCCCTGCCCGGCGGCCTCCGCGTCCAGCACCAGACGGCAGAGTAGGGACAGCTTGGCCTCGGTCTCCTCGCCGGGCAGGGCGTTCCAGTCCAGCACGATATCCTCCTGGCGGGCGTCGTCGGCGAACTCCTTGGATACCAGCTCCGTGCCCCTGGCTACGGCCTTCCAGGCGATCCGACGCAAGGGGTCGCCCATCTGATATGCACGCAAGCCATGGTATTCCTCGCCTTCCAGGGTGTTTCCCGCCCGTGGACGGTCCTCGCCTTGGTCCAGGGAAGCGCTTTGTTGATCAAAGACGGAAGCCCTCGGATCCGGGGCCGGGTACACCACGCAGCGCAATGGCAGGGCGACCCAGGACCAGGCCCGGAACAGGCCCAGGGGGAAAACCGTGGCGACAACGATCCGCTTTGGCCGCAATGCTCCTCGGGTGGCCGCGGGCAAGGACGGAAGAAATATCTGCTCTTCGGCGGCGGGGACGTCTTTGAGTGGTCCGGTATCGACCCGGGCCCAACCGACCTGAATCCCGTGACGCGGCCACCGGCTCGGGTTGGTGACCGCGACCGGAAATTCCGCTCGGCCGCCCGCAAAAACCGGCGATGCCGCACCGTGGCTGATCAGCAGCCCGGAGAGACCGCGATGGGTGTGAAAAATACCGACCAGGGCGATGCCGGTCAGCAGGAAAGTCAGGAGATAGCCCGGCGGATTGTTGTAGTTGATGGAGATCAGCAGCAGGACGACCAGCAGGATGAAAAAGGTCGTTCCGGTTTTGGTGGGCAGAATGTAGATGCGGTTGGTCCCCAGCCGTACTGGGAGGTGGTCACTCCGTCTGTTTTTCATGGAGGGTCGTGTGGCATTTTGTTTTATCCTCCCTGGAAGGGAGAAATCGTAGAGCCGGTGGTTTTAACCACCGGGTTTGGGCATAGAATTGGCTTGAGTTCTGAAAGGACGATATTTTATGCCGAGAAAGTAAAAAAATGTGTAACTACTCAGCACAGAGAGTAATTCTGCTGCCGGGGTCGGAATCGGAATCGGGATCGGAATCGGGATCGAAAACGCTGGGATGCGTTCTAAATTCTTCATGTTTCGATTCCGACTCCGATAGCGAAGCGCCGACCCCGATACCGATTGCCGGAGCAAGAGCGGACACAAAATGTACTGAGTAGTTACAGGCAGAAAACAAAAAAGGCGGACCTCTCTGGAGAGATCCGCCTGAAAAGCAATGTCGAAAAGGGCGGATATTACCGCTTGGAGTACTGGAACCGGGCTCGGGCGGAACGCAGGCCGTATTTTTTGCGTTCCTTGATCCGGGCGTCCCGGGTCAGCAGGCCGGCGCGCTTCAGGGTCGGCCGCAGTTCTAAGTCAAAGGCCAGCAGGGCGCGGGAAATGCCGTGGCGCAGGGCCTCGGCCTGTCCGGCAACGCCGCCGCCGTCCACGGTGGCCTTGATGTCGAATTTGCCCAGGGTTTTGGTCAGGTTCAAGGGCTGGCGCACGATCATCCGCAGAGTGGCCCGGGGAAAGTATTCGTCAAAGGGCCGATTGTTCACCAAGATTTGTCCGCTTCCGGGATAGATGCGGGTCCTGGCAACGGCGGATTTCCGGCGTCCGGTTCCGTAGAAGAATTCACTGCTCATGCGCGACCTCTCTTAAAAATCCAATTGTTTCGGCTGTTGTGCCGCATGGGGATGCTCGGTGCCGGGGTATACCTTCAGCTTTTTCAGCAACGCGCGCCCCAGACGATTCTTGGGCAGCATGCCCTTGACCGCGTGCTGCAGGACGTGCTCGGGTTTTTTCTGGAGCATGGTCCGCAGCTTGGTCTGCTTCAGGCCGCCCATGTAGCCGGAATGGCGATTGTACATCTTCTGATCCAGCTTTGCGCCCGTAACCTTGACCTTCTCAGCATTGACCACGACGATAAAATCACCGTTGTCCATATGCGGGACGAATTCAGGCTTATGTTTTCCACGCAGGCGCATGGCGATGGTGCTCGCCAGGCGGCCCAAAATCTTGTCTTCGGCGTCGACCACGTACCATTCGCGGTTCAGCTCCGCCGCTGTCGGGGAATATGTCTTCATGCGCTCCGTCTCCTCGTTCAGAACTGAAAGAGGAAGCCTATAAGCGGAGAGGGTGAAGTCTGTCAAGCCGGAAGTCGGCAAAAAGCGCAACCTTCGCCCGATGTCATCGGATCTGCTTGAAGGTCTTCCTGCCTTTGCCTGGAATTCCAACGGTAGCCCCCGCCTGAGCGTGTTTGTGTCCACGCGGAATCTTGTTTGGATTCTGCCATCGGCAGTTTGATACATATTGCGCCAATCAGAAATCCTTTGAAAAAGGACATTTCAGGTTGTTTCATTGTGATTTGTTATTTGGTAGGAATCACGAAGAATCGGAAAAAATGTATCTCAGGTATTCCAATGCGCCGGGTGGACACTTTGATCATGGATTGCGGTTGTCGCTGTCTTTTGCTTGCGCGCCCTGCGGGAAAAGCCCAGGGAACCGCATGATGATCTCTTCGTGCTACCCCCCTCCCTGAGCGGTATGCTGGGCATGTTCAAAAGCAAGGCGAAGCGGGTGCGTGAAGCGCGTATATTGGAACAGTTCGCCGAATCCGTTCTTTCAGAGTCGCGGATGGCGAGGCGGGAGACGAGATGAACAACGTCGAGAGGTTGGCGCATTCGTTCGGCAGCCGCGTGAGATACCTTCGTCTGCTGAAAGGCATGACCCAGGCGGAACTGGCCGGGAAGGTCGGGCTGAGCGTCAAGCATATCGGGCGGATCGAGCGAGGTGAGGCCGTTCCATCCTTTCCGCTCATTCCGAACCTTGCCCAGACCTTGGGCACGACGCCTTTGGATTTTTTCCTGCATTTCGAGCAGATTCCCTCGCCCACCAAAACTTTGGACGCCTCCTTTCAGGTCCCGACATCCAACTCTTATGCAAAGCCGTGTTTCGCGATCCGCTTGGCGACCTGGGCTCTGGGCGGGCCGAGCCTGAAGCCGTTCTGGTCCGAGTCTTTGTACGCCTTGCTCGGATACGCGCCTTTTTCCGTCAGCCCCACGGTCAAACGATTCCTGAAGCATGTCCGTCCGTCCCGGCAAGAAGCCGTAGCTCGCTTTCTGGAGGCGACGCGTCATGGGCAAGCGGATTCCGGCATGCTGGTCGAGATCGTGACCAGGCATGACCAGGAGCGCACGTTGATGCTCAATCCGGACACGTTCCGGCCAAGCCTGCAAGACCCGCCGATACCGCAACTGGTCGTTCAGGACGTCACGGATTGCGTGGCCTTGAATCAGACGGTCACGCTGCGCCAGGGCGAGCTGGAAGCATATGTGCTCCAAAAAAACCAGGATATTTCCGAGGTAGCGGGCAAGTTCAAGCTGGAGGCCGAGCAACGGAGACAGGCCGAGAAAGGACTGCGCATCTTCGAACAGATGGTGGATAGCTCCCACGACGCCCAGGCGTTTATCGACGCCGATGGGGTAATCATCGCGGTCAACAGACAATATGAAAAACTGGCGGGGCTTTCCGCCGATGAAATCGAGGGCAGGCAATGGTCCGAATACCTGATCGACTATTGGGGCAGGGAGGACTTTGGGGGCGCGATGCGGTCCAGAGCCGAAAAAGCGCTTGCCGGTGAAGAGCAGGGCTCCTTTCACGAGTGGCGAATCTACAGGGGCGGCAGGCGCAGATACGTTCACGTGATTTTTACTCCCTGCCGGAAGAACGGAGACGTGGCCGGCGTAGTGGTCACGGTCCATGATCTGACCTATTTCATGGAGATTCATGAACGTCTCGGAGCGCGCGAGCGTTTGCTGCAGCAGATGTTGGAAACGGCCAACGAAGGCATTGTTCTTGTTGACGCGGAACAGCGGATCACCTTTGGCAACGCGAAGATCGGCGAGTTGGTGGGCCACGGCGTTGAAGACCTGGTCGGGACCAAGGCCCTCGATCACCTTCATCCGGAGGAATTGGAGCGTACGCATGCTGAAATTGCCAATCTCCGTTCCGGAAAGGACATCCGCTACACCACAAGGTTGATTCACGAGACCGGACGAGAGATTTGGGTTCTGATTTCCGCGTCGCCCATCTTCACTGACCAAGGCCAGTACAAGGAGGCCTTGATCATGCTTATCAACCTCACGGAGCTGAAGAACGCGGAAGCGGCTCTTGAACGCAAAACCCGCGAGCTGGACGCTTTTTTCATGGAGTCGCTGGATCTCATGATCGTCTGCACAGAGGATGGTTCAATCATCAGGCTGAACCAAGCCTGGGAACGGATTCTCGGGTGGCCGCCGGATGACTTCATGGGATTGCGGTACTTGAACTTTCTTCATCCTGAGGATGTGGAGTCCGTAAAGCGGCTCTTCATGGAACTCCCTGAAAAAAAGCATATCTTTTCCTTCATTGAGCGATACCGCGCACGCAATAGCGAATGGAGGACCATCGAGTGGCATTGCCAGCATCTTGAGGGCTATATCTTCGGCACGGGGCGGGACATCACCGAAAAGGTCGCGATGGAGCGGAAGCTGCTGGATAATCGGTTACTCATGTCCGCGGCGGAGCGGGTCGCCCGGTTCGGCGCATGGTCCGTGGACTTGGCGACGAACAAGGTCACTCTCTCCGGACAGGCCGCCGCGATCCACGGCATGCCCGAAGGCTACGCCCCCACCGTGGAAGAGGCCATGGATTTCTATCCCGGCGTCTGGCGGGAAAAGATCGCGGAGACATTCGGCAAGTGCGTCCGGGAAGGAACGTCCTTTGACGAAATGATGGAGTTTGTGACCAGGCAAGGACAGCGGATCTGGATTCGTACGAGGGGCGAAGCGGTGCGTGACGAATCCGGAGTTATCGTGCGGGTGGAAGGGGCGCTGCAGGATATTACCAGCCTCTGGGATCTTTTGCGACGCCTGGAATAGGAAGCCGAATCGGCACGGCGTTTCATGGAGTCGGGGGGTTCGTCGGAGGAGGAAGAGTGAAGGTCACGGAGTCGTTCGTTACGACGATGCAGGCCGAAGGTGGAGCTTGTCGGATCGGACTTCAGGAGTGCCATGACACCCTGATGCACGCCCCTATCGGCATTTTCACCTCCGTGCCCGAGGGCCGGTACGTTTCGCTCAACCCGGCCATGGCCCGGATGTACGGCTACGAGAGTCCGGAAGAGATGCTGACGTTGATCCGGGATATCGCGACCCAGGTGTACGTCGATCCGGCGGACCGTGAACTGCTTCTGCGCCTTCTCGAACAAAACGGCGAGGTGCTCAATTATGAAAGCCGTCGGCTGCGCCGCGACGGCTCCATGTTCTGGGTCTCCTTGAATGCCCGGATCATCGTGGACCCAAATTCGGGCGCCGTTCGCTACCAAGGCTTCTCCACGGACATCTCCCAGCGCAAGCTGGCCGAACAAGCGCGGCTGGAAAGCGAGGAACGCTTCCGGCTGTTGTTCCAGAACGCTCCCATGCCCTACCAGTCCTTGGACGAGAAGGGCAACTTCCTGGACGTCAACCAATCCTTCCTGCATGTCCTCGGCTATTCCCGCGAGGAGCTGATCGGGAAAAACTTCGGAGACGTCCTGCATCCGGACTGGGTCGATCACTTCAAAACCAATTTTCCAAAATTCAAGGCTATCGGCGAAATCCTCGGGGTTGAATTCGAGATGGTCAAGAAGGACGGCTCGACCATTCTCGTCTTTTTCAACGGCAAGATCCAAAAAGACGCCCAGGGCCGGTTCCAGAGAACGCACTGCATCTTTCAGGACGTCAGCGAACAGCGTCGAGTCGAGCAGGCCTTGGAAAAGAGCCGAGAGGAATTGAAGGCTCTTCTGGCGGACAAGGATAAATTTTTCTCCATCATCGCCCATGATCTCAGGTCTCCCTTGTCCGGCCTGCTGGGATTGGCCGAGATGATGGGCCGGGACGACGGCGGTCTGTCCCCGAAAGAGCTGCGGAATATCGCGAAGATCATGGGCAAGACCGTGGGCGATCTTTTCGCGTTGCTGGAGAATTTGTTGGACTGGTCACGGATGCAGCGAGGGTTGACGGCATTCGAGCCGGTCCCGTGCGTTTTGCGCGAGGTGATCGCCGCCAACATAGGGCTTCTCCGTCCGTGGGCCATCCAAAAAGAGGTCGTCCTGAGCAACACGGTGGCCTCGAAGTTGGTCGTTTCCGCGGACCAGGCCATGCTCAACACGGTGATCCGCAACCTGCTCTCCAATGCCCTCAAGTTCACGGAGCGTGGGGGAACGGTGAACATCCGCGCGGTGGAAGCGAATGCCGACGTCACCGTCGCTGTTCAAGATTCCGGTGTGGGCATGGACCGGGAAACCATGGAAGGCATTTTTTCCATGACCAGAAAGACGAGAAACCGCGGAACCGAAGGAGAGAGCGGCAGCGGTCTCGGGCTGTTGCTCTGCAAGGAATTCGTGGAGCGGCACGGCGGCCGGATCTGGGCTGAAAGCGCGCCTGGTCTCGGCTCGACCTTTTTCTTCACGCTTTCGCAAGACAAAATCAGGGAGGCATAGTTATAGTTATACCAATTCTACTTCGGCAATGCGTTATTCGCTTGAGAAAATGCAGTTATCGGGATCGGCGTCGGTATCGGGATCGGGATCGGGATCGGGATAGATACTGTTTGTTCGCCAATAATCCTAATTCGACCCCGATGCCGATACCGATACCGATACCGAAAGAGAAGCTTTGAATTGGAAATGGTATTAGGGATTTTTCAAGGCTCGACGGTCAACCCCTGGATCTTGGTCAGTCGGGCGGTCTGGAAGGAGAGTTCCGGGGTCACGGCGGTGATGGCGGCCCAGGGGTTGAGGTAGTCTTCCCGGAAGTCGAAGAGCAGCCGGAGACGGTTTTCGCCCAGGAAGCGAATGGACCGGAACAGGGCTCGGAGGTTGATTTCTCGTGAGCCGCGCTTGGTCTTCTTGGCAAAGGGGAACTGGTCAGCGGAGAGGAACGACCGCCATATGGCCGTTGCTTCAGCCCTTGAGGATGATTCGCGGTCCAGGAGGTGGAGCAGGTATTCCTCAAAAGCCGGCTGGTCGGCCCGGCCTTTGAGCGGAGCGTCCTCCACGCCGCGAATCTCCAGCCCCTTGGGCACTTCCGGAGCCAGCCGGGCGCACAGTTCGGCGGCGGTCATGGGTGCGCGCAGCACCACGACCATTTCCTCGCGAACACTGCCCACGCCCACGGGCAGAGCCCGGCCAAAGGACATCCGGGGCATGGGATGGAAGCCCTGAGAGAAGCTCATGGCCACCCCGGCCCGGCGCATGCAGCGCTCGAAAAGCCGGGTCAGTTCCAGTTGACTGAAATACACCGCCGGGCCGAGCTTGCGGTAGGCGATGCGCAGGGCGTTGGCTTTGGCCCCCAGGTCTTCAGGGACTTGCTCTGGTGTCCGGCCCACGTCCTCCTCGGGCTGCCGGGCCGGAACCAACCGGCTCCGGCCGTCCTCCGCATCCGTCCCATCTCCCCCATCCTTTCCATTCCCCAGCCACGGGGCCAAGCTTTCGGCGTGCTCGTCCTGATTCACCCGAGGCCGAATGTCCAGGCCGGTCTGGCGGCGCAGCGCGGTCTTGACCTTGGTCGTAGTGCAGACGCCGCAGCCCAGGCATTTGCCGTTGCGGCAGTCCGGCGTGGTTCGGCCCTCCAGGGCCAGGCGGCGCTCCCGCAGCAGAAAGGAGCGGCGGATACCGCTGGAAACGTGGTCCCAGGGCAGCGGCTGCTCCGGGTCTCTGGCCCGCAGATACCAGTCCGGGTCCAGGCCGCATTCCCGCATGGCCTCCAGCCAGGACTCCAGGCTCAGGGAATCGGCCCAACTGGAAAAGAGCGCACCCTTGGCGAAAGCCCGTTCCACCACGTTTGCCAGAGCTCGGTCCCCGCGGGAAAAGACGCCCTCCAGGTAACTCATTTCCGGCATATGCCAGCGCATCACCAGCCGCTTGTGCGGACGAAAGAGGTCCCTGAGCCGATTCAGACGCCGCCGGGTTTCCTCGAAGGAGAGCTGCTCCTCCCACTGGAACGGGGTCTGGGGCTTGGGCACGAAGGGAGAGATGGAGGCCGTGATTTGCAAGCGCTTGGCCCGCTCCCCGGCCGTGGCCGCCACTTTCAGGCAGAGGTTCACGATGGCCTGTAAATCCTCGTCCGTTTCCGTGGGCAGGCCGATCATGAAGTAGAGCTTCACCGCGGACCAGCCCCGGGCGAAGAGTTCGCGGGTATGGTCCAGCAGGGCCTGTTCGGTGATGTTTTTGTTGATCACGTCCCGCAGGCGCTGACTCCCGGCTTCCGGGGCCAGGGTGATGCCGGTGCGGCGGATCCCGGCGATCATGTCCATGACCTGGCCGCTGACCGAGCCCACCCGGAGCGAGGGCAGGGAGACCGAGACCTGCCGATCCCGGCACCGGGCATGGCTGCGCTGAAACAGGGCGTCCAGGCAGGAAAAGTCCCCGGTGCTCAGGGAGAGAAAGGAGAGCTCGTCGAACCCGGTCCGTCCAAGGGCCTGCTGGATGATCCGGTCCAACTCGTCCAGGCGGCGTTCCCGGACCGGACGATAAATCATCCCGGCTTGGCAGAATCGACAGCCCCGGGTGCAGCCCCGGGCGATCTCGATGCTCAGACGGTCATGGACCACCGGCCCGAAGGGAACAACCTGGTTCGTGGGAAAGTCCGCGGCGCTCAGGTCCGGCAGGATGCGTTTCTCCACCTGGGCGTAGTCGGCGTAAAGGGGCCGGAGCGCAGCGGGAGTGCTTGCGACGTCTTCAGGTCCGGGAGCGAAAAACGACGGCACGTAGCAGCCGGTGACGTCCCGGGCCGCCTGAAGAAATTCGGCCTTGGAGAGGCCTTGGGTCTTGCAACGGTCGATCAGAGCCAGGATTTCCGGCAGGGCCTCTTCCCCGTCCCCGGCCAGGAACAGGTCGAAAAACGGAGCCATGGGTTCGGCGTTGAAAACAACTCCGCCGCCGCCGAGGATCAGGGGATGACTCTCGTCCCGGTCCTGGGAGCGAAACGGGATGCCTGCCAGGTCCAGCATGTACAGAACGTTGGTATAGCACAACTCGTGGGTCAGGCTGAAGGCGAGGACGTCCATGTCCCGCAGGGGGGTGCCGGATTCCAGGGTGCTCAAAGGCGTTCCCGAGTCCCGCAGGATATGGGCCGCTTCCAGAGGCGGGGCAAAGGCCCGTTCGGCCCAGAACTCCGGATGAGCGTTCACCGCATGGTAAAGGATGCGCCCGCCCAGGTAGGACATGCCCACCTCGTACAGGTCCGGAAAGGCCAGGGCCGCGCGCACCCGCACGCGGGAAGGGTCCTTGTGCACGGCATTGGGCTCGGTGCCCAGGTACTGGCTGGGGCGGGGAAGCAGGGGGAGCAGGTCTCGCATGGGGTGGGTCTCATGAACGAACAAAGGGCGGCGGGATATGGAGCACCGCCGCCCTTTGTCGAAGAAGGGGTCCGAAGCCGGAAGGGACGCTATTTGATCAGGGAAATGCCTTTCCCGCCGGGAGCTCCACCGGGACCGCCCATGTTCTTCAGGCGTTGCAGGTCGCCGGGAGAGGACAGGGTCAGGTTGCTGCTGGCTTCCATGTATTTGGTTTTCAGCTCGTCCGGGAAGGTCTTGTAGACGTAAATGATGTGGTCCATGGAAATTTCGCCGGTGATCTCGTTCTCAAAGGGGTAGCCGAAGGGCAGGAGCATCATCTGGACGCCGCCGCTCTGGGTGGGCATGGTCTGGATGACGGCGATGTCCTTGATTTTGTGTTCGCTTTCCTCCCACTTGCCAAGGGCCAGGTCGCCGGTGATCAGCTTCACCAATCGGATATCGTAAGCCATGAATTGCTCTCCTTTCCGTGAAATAAAGATGTAAAAAACAAAATAACCTATGGACTGGATACGCCGCTGTCAAGGAAGGGCGGAAGATCAACAGGGGGGGGGATTCGTTCTTATCAAAATCCAAATCGCGATCGAAATCGAAATCGGAATCGAAATCGAAATCGGAATCGAAATCGAAATCGGAATCGAAATCGAAATCGGAAAATACTGTTCATCACCCTGTGATGACGTCATCTTCATGGATGAGGTTTCGATTTCGATCGCGATTTCGATTTCGATTTCGATGAAGACGCCAACACACCTTGGGGGGAAAAGTGAACGCGGGTGGAGCCGAAAGGCTCCACCCGCGTTGTCGTGAGTCGTTGCCAGGGCCTCGCGGCCCGAAGGCACTGCTAGCAGGAAGAACAACTACCTGAGCAGCCTCCGCCTCCGCCGCCCATGCTCACGGTCGAGCTGACGGCGAACCCGTAAGGGGTCATGTCGACCTTGATGCCGCCGGCATTCTTGATCAAATCTTGATCGACGACAAAAGTGTAGCCTTCGATCGCGTGCACACTGTCGGAATCCCTCTGCTCATCCAGAGCAAGAGCAAGTTTCGGACCGCCTCAGCCGGGGGCCATGTACACGCGGATGGGCGAGCTGTCCTTGCCCTGAAAATAGCTGTCCAGCTGCTGCTTCGCGGACGGTGTCAATTCAAACATTGTAACCTCCAAGTGAAATAGTTCGTCAAGTCCACCATAATTAAATACGTGAACACGTTTTGTCAAATTCCAAGGGTCCCGGCAGGGATCAGGACGGCTGAAAAAGACGCAGACGCAGGGCGTTGGTGACCACGGAAACCGAACTCATGGCCATGGCCGCTCCGGCGATCATCGGGCTGAGGGTCGGGCCGCCGAAGGCGTAGAGCAGGCCGGCGGCGATGGGGATGCCCATGACGTTGTAGGCGAAGGCCCAGAACAGGTTCTGCTTGATGTTCCGAACAACGGCCCGGCTGAGGGTCAGGGCGGTGGTCAGGCCGTGCAGATTGCCGCTCATCAGGACCATGTCCCCGGATTCCATGGCCACGTCGATGCCCGTGCCCATGGCGACGCCCAGATCGGCCTTGGCCAGGGCCGGAGCGTCGTTGATCCCGTCTCCGACCATGGCCACCTTGATCCCCTGTGCTTGGAGTTCAGCCACGGTTTCAGCCTTGTTCTCCGGCAGGACCTCGGCCCGGACGTCGTCGATTCCGGCCTGGGCCGCCACGGCCTGGGCTGTGCGTAGGTTGTCGCCGGTGAGCATGACCACCCGCAGGCCCATGCCCTTCAGCTTGGCGACCACTTCCCCGGCCTCGGGCTTGATCCGGTCGGCCACGGCCAGAATTCCGGCCGCGACACCGTCCACGGCCATGAGCAGGGGCGTCTTGCCCTGACCGGACAGCTTGTCGCGCATCTCCCGAAGTTGTGCGGAGTCCCAACCTTGAACCTGGTCGGTCTCCAGGAGCCGACTGTTGCCCAGGAGCACAACACGGCCTTCCACCCGGGCCCGGATACCCTGTCCGGGAATATAGGCGAAGTCATCGGCCCGAGGCTCTTCCAGGCCGCGTTCACGGGCCGACTGGACAATAGCCGCGGCCAGGGGGTGTTCGGAGCGGGCTTCAGCTCCGGCGGCCAGACGCAGCAGCTCGTTTTCAGACAGGGCCTGGCCGGACAGGATGAGGATGTCGGTCACTGCCGGGCGGCCTTCGGTCAGAGTGCCGGTCTTGTCCAGGACCACGGTCTTTACGCCGCGGGCCATTTCCAGAGCTTCCCCGCCCTTGATCAGCACGCCGAGCTGGGCTCCGCGTCCGGTACCGACCATGATCGCCGTGGGCGTGGCCAGCCCCATGGCGCAGGGACAGGCGATGACCAGCACCGCGATGAAGATTCGCAGGGCGAAGGTGAAGGCTTCCCCGGCCAAAAAATACCAGCCCAGGCCGGAGAGCACGGCCACGCAGATCACGATGGGCACGAAGTACAGGCTGAGGCGGTCCACCATGCTGGCGATGGGGGCCTTGGAGCCTTGGGCTTCCTGGACCAATCGGATGATCCTGGCCAGGACCGTGTCCCGGCCGACCCGCTCGGCGACCATGTAGATGGAGCCGTGGGCGTTCAGGGTGCCGCCGATCAGCGGATCGCCCTCCTTTTTGGACACGGGCAAGCTTTCCCCGGTGAGCATGGACTCGTCCACGCTGGTCTGGCCCTCGGTGAGCTTGCCGTCCACGGGAATACGCTCCCCGGGTTTGACCAGGAGCAGGTCCTGGGGCTGGATCCGTTCCACGGGAATGCTTTCCCGCCGGCCGTCACGAACTCGGGTGGCTGTGCTCGGCGTGAGGGCCATGAGTTGCCGGATGGCATCCGAGGTGCGCACCTTGGAGCGGTTTTCCAGGTACTTGCCCAGCGTGACCAGGGCGATGATCACGGCCGCGGATTCGAAGTACAGGTCCATGGCCCTGGCCATGGGTTCGTGTCCCAGGGCGATCTCCAGAAGGTTCCAGGTGCTGTAGACCACCGCCGCGCCGGTGCCCACGGCGATCAGGGAATCCATGTTCGGGGCCCGCTTCCAGAGGTTGGGAAAGCCGCGCAGGTAAAATTCCCGACCGGCCCAGACCACGGGCAGGGTGAGCAGAAACTGGGCCAGGGCGAAGGTCAGCGGAGAATGGTGCGGGCTGAGCAACCCCGGCATGGGCAGGCCGACCATTTCACCCATGGAAATGATGAAGATCGGGACGGCGAAGGCCATGGCCAGGATCAGCTTGGAACGCAGGGTTGCCAGCCGCTTGAGCATTTCCCGGCGCTGCGCGTCCATCAGCGATTCCCGCGGCCCTCCCTGCCCGGAGTCTTGGGTAAAGGCCTCGTACCCCGCGTCACGGACGGCCTCCAGAATGGCCGGAAGATTGACCTTTTCGGGTTGGAAGCGTACCTGAGCCGTTTCAGATGCGAGATTGACCTCGGCCGAATCCACGCCTTCCAATCCGGCAATGGCCTGCTCCACGCGACGCACGCAGGCCGCGCAGGTCATGCCCCGAATACCCAGCTCCACCTGACCGCCCGAAAGGTCGGCGGACGCGTCGGTCTCGGCGTCAGCGCGCAGGTCGTATCCCGCATCCCGGACGGCCTGAAGCAGGCGGTCCTCACGGTCCTCGGAACGTGAAGCGTTCGGGTCCCACTCCACGGACATGGTTTCGGTGGCCAGGTTCACGGAGACGGAACGGACCCCTGCCACCCCGGAAGCGGCATTTTCCACGCGACGCACACAGGCCGCGCAGGTCATGCCCTGAACGGCGTATTCGGATTTGCGGCGGGTTTCGGGCTGACTAGGGTGCCGGGCATGGACGTTGGACTGGGGAGTGTTCATGGCGCTTCCGGGTTTGATGGTAGAGGGGGGCGTGGGGCGGGACACGAAAACTCGCGGTCGCTTGGTTTGTACGGTACGATTTTTCTCCGCTGTTGTGAACCGGCTTTTCACAACGACCATGGAATCAATCGAAATCGCTATCGAAATCGACATCGAAAAAAGCTCACCCTGACCATGCATTGAAAATTTTTCGCCCAAGACCGATTTCGATGCGTACTGATCGTCGATACATTTGGACGCCATCTTGCAAGGAGAAACCATATGCGGATCGGAGTACCGAGGGAGATCAAGGCGCAGGAGCGCCGCGTGGGGTTGTTTCCCTCCGGGGTCAAGGCCCTGGTGGAGCACGGGCATGAGGTGGTTGTGGAATCCGGGGCCGGAGACGGCTGCGGGGCCCTGGACGACGTCTACGTCTCCCAAGGGGCGCGGATGGGAACCGCGGAAGAGGCCTGGAGCCAGGAACTGGTGATCAAGGTCAAGGAGCCGCTCAGCCAGGAATACAGGTACCTGCGCGAAGACCTGACTTTGTTCACCTATCTGCATTTGGCCGCGAACAAGACCTTAACCGACGCCCTGGTCCGGTCCGGTTGCGTGGCCATTGCCTATGAAACCGTGCAGTTGCCGGACAAAAGCCTGCCGCTGCTGGCGCCCATGTCCGAGATCGCCGGGCGGATGTCCGTGACCAAGGCCACGGAAATGCTTTGCCACTATAACGGCGGCGGCGGCGTGTTTCTGGGCGGAGTTACCGGCACGTTGCCGGCCCGGGTGGTGATCATCGGCGCGGGCATCTCCGGCGCGGGCGCGGCTCAGATGGCCGTGGGGCTGGGAGCTGACGTGCTGGTCCTGGACGTGGACATGGCCAAAATTTATCGACTGTACCACCATCTGGATCAGAAAATCAAAACCCTGTTCTCCAACGCCCTGAATATCGAAGACCAGGTGGTCAAGGCGGACGTGGTCATCAGCTGCGTGCTCATTCCCGGCGCTTCCGCGCCCAAGCTGATCACCAGGCAAATCATCGAGGCCATGAAACCCGGCTCGGTGATCATGGACATCGCCATCGACCAGGGAGGGTCCACGGAACTGTCCCGGCCCACCACCCACGACAATCCTTGCTTTCGAGTGGGCAACGGCGTCAACCTTTACTGCGTGGCCAACATGCCCGGGGCGTATTCCCGGACAGCCTCGGAATCCCTGACCAACGCGACCCTGCGCTACGCCCTGCAATTGGCGGACAAGGGGTGGCCCCGAGCCTGCCAGGAAGATCCGGCCCTGCGCCGGGGCTTGAACGTGGTTCGCGGAAAGGTGGTCTACAAGGCCGTGGCCGAGGCCTGTGGGCATGAATGGACGGAATTTTAAGGGATTATGGCTGGTACTGAATGACCGTTTGTGAAGAGGGTGGCGCAGGCATCCTGCCTGCACGGACAGGCAAGATGCCTGTCCCACCGCTTTGCATGCCTTCTTCCACTCTCGTGGAGCAGAAAACTCGGCAAGAATGGTAAATTGGGATCAGCCAACTCCCTAACACTACAGCGACACTTTGTATCTGCCCAAATAGGTCAGGCCTAGGATGAAAGTGAGTGCGCACCTGGATTCCCGCCTTCGCGGGAATGACTTCAATAGGTCTGCTTTATTCAGCTCGTCATGCCCGCGAAGGCGGGCATCCAGGTCATGTTTACCAACCCAAGTGTCGCTGTAGTGCTAAGCTGAATACGGATAAAAGCCGTCAGTTGGTTTGGCGGATGGACGATGAAGGAGGCTCCTTATGAGGACAGCGAAACAAGGCGCACCAGTTGAGAAAAAGACCCTGCTGCACGCCGAGGAAATCCGAAGGACCATGGAACGATTGGCCTACGAGGTCATCGAACGGCACGGCGAGGGCGCGAACCTGGCCCTGGTCGGGATTCAACGCCGCGGAGTGGAGCTGGCCAAGCGGCTGAAATCCGTCCTGGAGCAGCGCTTTGGGCGGGAAATTCCCTTTGGCAGTCTGGACATCAATCTGTACCGCGACGACTGGACCAATCTGGACGGCCAGCCGCAGATTCACAAAACCTGGATCCCGTTTCCCGTGGACGACCGGGAAATCATCCTGGTGGACGATGTCCTGTTCACGGGGCGAACCATTCGCGCGGCTCTGGAAGCCATTTTGGACTATGGACGTCCGAAACGAGTGGAACTGCTGGTCCTGGTGGACCGCGGTCACCGGGAACTGCCCATCCACGCGGACTATGTCGGGAAAAAGGTGAACACCTCCCAGCAGGAACAGGTGGACGTGTACGTCAAGGAGCAGGATGGAGAGGACGTGGTTTTTTTGAGCGAGATGAAGTGATAACGCTCCGAGCTCGGAGCGGAAGTCGACATCAGGGGAGAGAGTCATGGGCCATTTTTTTCGAGCTTTCGTAGGGATTGTCGGACTGGCGGCCATTTTTTGGGGTGCGGTGGGCGCGGCCCCGGCGGCCCAAGCGGAGGAGGGGATCGTTGAAAAAATTCAGCGTCGGTATGAATCCATCCAATCGTTCCAGGCCGAGTTTACCCAGGAACTGACGGTGGCCGCCAGCCGGGAGAGCGAGGAGCGTCGGGGAGTCCTGTATTTCCGGCATCCCGGGCTGATCCGTTGGGAAACCGTCAGTCCGGAACCGGAACTGCTCATCGTCGGTTCCGAAGTGGTCTGGAACTATTTCGAGGACGAGGAAATCGCGTATCGCTACGCCGTGGAGGACGTCCTCGGTTCGGCCACGGTGCTGAAGATCCTCTCCGGGCAGGCCCGCCTGGACGACGATTTTCTGACCGAGGTGGACTTGGCCGAGGATACAGCCGCCACGGTGATCCGTCTCCGGCCCCGTGTTCCGGAGCCCAGCCTGGTGGAGGCCACGATCCGGGTCGATCCGGAAACGTTCTTGTTGCAGCAGGTCCTGGCCGTGGATTTTTACGGCAATATCAACCAGGTTACCTTGCACAACCTGCGTCTCGATCCGGACTTGGAGCCCACGCTGTTTGATTTCACGCCGCCGAAAGGGGTTCTGGTACGGTAATATTTCCGGGCGGCCAGGGCAAATCCGTTCTCATCAAAAATCGAAATCGCTATCGAAATCGCGATCGAAATCGGAAAGCACTGTGCACCACTCCGTCGATTTCGATCACGATTTCGATTTCGATGCCGATTGAGATAGCGGGTGAGGATCGAGAACAAATCTGCCCTGTCCGAGGGGCGCGCGGGTTTGCATTTTTCCTCTCGCTACGGCAAGTTCTTCTTTTGTCGAACCCTCGGAAACGCTCCTGAGTTTTTCCATGCATCAAGGTACATCTTCGCTACTCTTTTTTCGCCCTCCTTTTCGTTCCCTCTTTCTTGTCCTGGCAGCCTGCCTTTTCCTGCTGGCTCCGCCGGTCGTGGACCGGGCCTTCACGGCCATTCCGGACGCGGCCGCAAACATGACCCTGGACGAATTGGACCAGGCCATCAGCGATGATCCGCATAACGCCGCGCTGTACATCGCCCGGGCTCAGCGGCACATGTCCAATCGATCCTTCCCACGGGCCATCGTGGACTTGGACCAAGCCCTGCGCTTGGCCCCGGGCGATCCCACGGTCCTGAAGCTGCGCGGAGAAGCCTACGCCCGGATGGGCAATTGGGCTAGGTCCACGGCTGATTACGAGCAGGCGGTCCAATTGGCTCCGGAGAATGAAGAGGCTTTGTTCGGACTGGCTCGGGCCCGTCTGGAAGCCGGAGACCTCAACCGCGCTCTGGAGGAGCTGAGCCGGTTGTTGCGGGCCTCCCCGAACCATCTGGAAGGCCGCCTGTACCGGGGGCGGCTGTATCTGGAACGGGACAATCACCAACAGGCCCTGGCCGATTTCGACGTGGCCGCGTCGTTGGCGCCGGAGTCCGCCGAAGCCCTGTTTGGGCGAGGGAAGAGTTTGCGGGAACTGGGGCGGCTGGACCCGGCTTTGACCGATTTGACGCGGGCCATTCGCCTTGAGCCCACCGCTCCGGCCTACATGGAGCGAGGGCTGACCTACGGCGCTCAGGGCGATCTGCGTTCCGCCCTGGACGATTTCAACACTGCCTTACGCTTGGCCCCTGGAGATGCGCTGATTCACTTTCACCGAGCCTCGTTGTACGCTTTGGCTGCGGATCATCAACGGGCCGTGGCCGACTTTACCCAGACCTTGAGCCGGGAGCCCGATCATCCCCAGGCCCTTTTGGGACGCGGCCTGGCGCACCAGGAATTGGAGCAGTATTCCCAGGCCATCGACGATTACACCCGGGTGATCCGCCTGGAACCGGACAATTACGGGGCCCTGAACAACCGCGGGGTGGTCCTTCTGCAACTCGGTCAACTGGCCCAAGGATGCGACGATCTGCGCGCGGCCTGCGCGTTGGGCCGCTGCACGACCCTGGATTTTGCCCGTAAGGAAGGCTACTGTCCGTGATGGTTCTTCCGATTTTCCTTTTACCCCGTGAGGACGGCCATGGCCCAGATCGTCATAGTTGACGACGAAGAGGACATTCGCACCACGTTGCGGGGCATCCTGGAGGACGAGGGCCACGAGGTCCGGGAGGCGGCCAGCGGGGAACAAGGTCTGGAGGTGCTTGCCGAAGCCGACCCGGATCTGTGCTTTCTGGACATCTGGTTGCCGGGCATGGACGGCCTGGAGGTGCTGGATCGGGTTCACGGGGCGTTGCCGCATCTGCCGATGATCATGATCTCGGGCCACGGCAATATTGAAACCGCGGTCATGGCCATCAAGAAAGGCGCTTTCGACTTCATCGAAAAGCCGCTCTCCCTGGAAAAGGTCCTGGTGACCACGGCCAAGGCCGTGGAATTCAAGGAACTGCGCCAGGAAAACATGGTTCTGCGCAGTCAGATCCGGGACACTCGGGTCCAGGAATTGACCGGGGAGACGCCCCGGGTCCAGCAGTTGCAGCAGCAGGTTCGTCAGGTCGCGCCCACCGAGGCCTGGGTGCTGATCACCGGCGAGAACGGCACCGGCAAGGAAATCGTAGCCCGGTCCCTGCATCAGCTCAGTCACAGGGTGAACAAGCTCCTGGTGGAGGTGAACTGCGCGGCCATTCCCGAGGAATTGATCGAAAGTGAGCTGTTCGGTCATGAAAAAGGCGCCTTCACCAGCGCGGATCGGGCTCAGGTGGGCAAGTTCGAGTTGGCCCACGGCGGCACCTTGTTCCTGGACGAAATCGGGGACATGAGCCTGAAGACCCAGGCCAAGATTCTGCGCATCCTGCAGGAGCAGCGTTTTGAACGGGTCGGAGGGCGGAAGACCATCCAGGTGGATGTCCGGGTGATCGCGGCCACGAACAAGAACCTGCCCGAGGAGATTCGCGCCGGACGGTTTCGGGAGGATCTCTACTACCGGCTGAAGGTGTTTCCGCTGTATGTCCCGCCCCTGCGGGCGCGGGTCGCGGACATTCCGCTGCTCCTGGCCGATTTCATGGGCGGCCTGATCCGGACCCAGGGCTTTAAGGCTCTGCGTTTTCCCCCGGAGACCATGACCGCGCTGCAACGTTACCCCTGGCCGGGCAATGTCCGTGAGCTGAAGAACTTTCTGGAGCGGATGTGCATCATGTATCCCGGTCAAACCATCCTGCCGGAGATGCTGCCGCCGGAGATGCTGGTCACGAGCCACGGCGCGGGCAACGGTCGCGGACCTTTTGATCCGGACGACGACTGGCCGGTGGACTTCAAGGCGGCCCGGGCCCAGTTCGAGGCCAAGTTTCTGGAGGACAAGCTGAACAGCTGCAACGGCAGCGTCACCCGGCTGGCGGAAACCATCGGCATGGAGCGCACCTATCTGTACAAAAAGCTCCGTGGTCTCGGCCTCAAGACAGCGGACTGAAGACTTTTGGCGCAGAACGGCAACCGACCCCGTTTCACCCCCAACCCTCATACCTTTACATTATGACCTCCTACAGCAAAGCCGGAATCATCGTCATCCTCATGGCCCTGTTCGCTTCCGTGGGGCTGATCCAACACTACACCACCACCCAGTCCCAATTGACCGGACCGGAAATCGATCCGGCCCCGGCCCTGCCCGGGGTGCCGGGAGAATTGCCGCGACTGGTGAACCTGAAAACCGAAAACTGCATTCACTGCAAACGGATGATCCCCATTTTGGCGGAGTTGGAGAGAGGGCACGGCGAAGCGTTTCGCATCTACACCTTCGACGTGGGCCTTCGTCCGGACATCGGGCGCTCCTTCGGGACCATCCGCGTCCTGCCGACCCTGATCTTTTTTGACCAGGACGGACGGGAGGTTCTGCGTTACGAGGGCTATATGTCCAAGGCGGACATCCTGTCCCGATTTTCGAGCCTTGGCTTGACGGGCTGATCATCCGTCGGCGACGAGCCGCCCTTCAGCGCACGTTCTCCCTGTCTCGTGATTGCCGTGCGGTTCAGGCGGCGTCGCTGAGGGTGTCGGCCGCCTCCGGGCCGCGAGCTTGGCTGCCAGGGCCGCGCCCCACAGTCCGCTGTCCTGGTTGGTATTCAGGACGACCGGGATGTCCTGGAGCAGAGCCCGGTAGTTGGGGTTGTCCGTGAATTCGCGAAAAAACTCCGGGTGTCGCATCAGGCCGGGATTTTTGGCCGCCACCCCGCCGGTGACCACGATTCCGCCGGTGGCCAGAATATTCAGGGCAAAGTGGCGGCAGGCCCGGCCGTAGAACCGGGCAAACCAGCTCATCACGGGCGATGTTTCGTCCATGGCGGCGGCAGCCTGCTCCGGCCTGAGGTCCTGGCCGAAGTGGAAGCGGTGCAGCAAGGCCAAGCCTTGGCCGGAAACGACCACATCCCCATAAACATACTCCAGCCCCAGTTCGCGGCGCACGAAGTCTTCGAAGGCCGCCTCCTCTCGGTTCACGAACGCGAAAGCGGCGTGTCCCGCCTCCGAAGGCCATGCCAGAAAGCTCCTCCCAGGAAAGTCCCTCAAACCCTGCTCAGGCAACGGGGCCAGCATCCCATGGCCCAGCCCGGTCCCCGCGCCGATCACCCCCACCATGCCCCGTTCATTCCGCCGACCGGCGTTGATCGTGACGGCCTCATCCAGGGCCGCGGTCTTGCAGGCATAAGCCTGGGCCGCGAAATCGTTGAGCAGGATCAGCGTGTCCGGGAGGCCGGACAGGTTCGTGGAGCGGACGTCGATGGCCCAGGGGATGTTCGGCGGGTCGGCCTGGACCCCGCCTTGCACCGCTCCGGCCACGGCCAGAGCCCCGGCCCGACAGTGCGACAACTCCGGCCCCAGGGGGCCGTCCTTGAGCAATCGCAATAGATCACTGAAAGATTTCGCCTCCGAGGTGGGGATCCGTTCCACGCTTCGGAGCCGCATGGTGTCGCCGAGGTCCTCAAACAGCGCGAACCGACTGGTGGTCCCTCCGATGTCCGCTGCCAGATACAGGGGGGCTGGAGGTGTTTGCTCCGATTCACCAAACACCACGGCGCAACATCGGGAGCTTTGATCCCCAAAAAGCCCCGCGTAATGGCCTTTGCTCTTTCCTGTTTCGGACATGTTTCCTCCCTTGTGAATCAATCTGGGCGAGACGGTTGTAGATCGGAACGGCTACCAATAACACCACGCCTGGGATAACGGCAACCAAAAAGCGGCTGATTCCGAGAGTCAGGGCCTTCGGTTGGGCGAGGCGGAGATGCGTTATCAGCCTGCAAGGAAGGCCGTTTTCCCCTGCGGGACGCGATGACGGCAATTTGTGGCGCGGGAACGTCTCGGTTGAGTCAAATTTTATTCTTGACAATGTGAATCATTCCTCTTAATAAAGAGCTCGTCTCTGCCAGTTGCGACATTCAACCTACTCAACCAAGGGAGGAACTTGTTATGGGATGTGACGTCAAACCGCATCATGAACCGGTGGAACATGTGAAAATTGGAAAGAAGGTTTGCAATTTCACCATGGAAACCTACGACCCGAAAGAGGGGTCTTTCGGGACCGTAAGCTTGAAGGAACTGAACAAGGCCGGAAAATGGGTAGTGCTCTTTTTCTACCCGGCGGACTTCACCTTTGTCTGCCCCACGGAATTGGCCGACTTGGCGGACAAATACGCGGCCCTGGAGCAGATGGGTTGCGAGGTGGTCGCCGTGTCCACGGACACCAAGTTCTCACACTTGGCCTGGAGGAACAGCGAGAAGCTGCTGGAGAAGGTGAAGTACATCATGGCCGCGGACCCCAACGGCGCGGTGTCCCGCTATTTCGGGGTCTACGACTGCCATACCGGGTTGGATCTGCGCGGGACGTTCATCATCAATCCGGAAGGGGTTTTGGTCTCTTCGGAGATCAATTTCTACAACGTGGGGCGGAACTCGGACGAGCTGCTGCGGAAGATGGAGGCCAACATCTACCTCCTGGACCATCCGGCGGAAGCCTGCCCCGCGAAATGGACCAAGGGCGAAAAGACCCTGACGCCGTCGGAAAAGCTGGTGGGCAAGGTGTACGAATCCTTGAATGAATAGACGGTCATCCCTTCCCTGGAATGGCCATTGAACGGGTCGGCGTCCTTGTGACGTTGACCCGTTCTTTTTTTACGTGGGTCACTCGGCGTACATTTCCGTGATCAGGGTGCGCAGTTGGGCTGCCTGGGCGTCGGAGATCTGGTCGATTTTCCGGATCAGCCGCTGCTTGCTGATGGTTCGAATTTGATCCACAGCGATTTCGGAGCTTTTCCCCGCGCATTCGACCTGAAGGCGAGAGCGCCAGCGAGGATGCAGGCGCGTGGTCAGTGGGCAGACGACCACGGTTTCCAGGTGTCGGTTCATTTCGTCCCGGCTGACGATGACCACCGGGCGGACCTTTTTGATCTCTCCTCCGATAGTGGGGTTGAGGTCGGCAAGGTAAATTTCGTATCTAGAAATTGTCGTCATCGCCATTTTCCAACCCGTCCAGCAGTGTGGCCTCGAAATCGTCCCAAGACTCCTTTTCTTCGGCCATGGTCTGGAATGTGTCCTCCCAACTAAGCTTGCCGTCCCTTTCTCCGCGTAAGAGCAATCCTTTTTCAGTTTCCTCCAGCACGAGGGTACTTAGAAAACCGTATTTCTTGATGAGTTTGCTCGGTATCCTGACGCCTTTCGAGTTGCCGATGGGAACGAGCTTGATGGGGTGTGAGCGGGCGTGATGCTCCATGCGTCGTGCTCCTTTGTGCCGTGTTCGAGATGCTGTTCCGCTTCATTTCAATAGAAATATAATTACTGTAATTACTATATTTCGGTCGTGTCAATTGGAACGGTCGTGATCCCCACGACACCATCTCCGACGGCTTGCCCTTCATCCGTGCACCCTGCTAGAGGTGACGCGGAAACGCGGGGGAATGATCTGGTCGGCGTGGATGTTTCAAATGGGGCGCGTGCCGACGGTCTTGGTCATAAACAAGGAAGCCATGGAGCACGTTCTTGCGGTTTTGGCCGCCACGGGGCTGGGCGTTGGCGGGATCGACTTTCTGATTGCCTCGGGAACCAGTTTTCTGTTGATCTTCGCCGCGGAGATCGGCGACAAGAGCCAGTTGGTCTGTATGGTCATGGCCGCCCGGCACCGGGCTTTTCCGGTGATGGTCGGCAGTGCATTGGCCTTTGTGGTCTTGAACACCCTGGCGGTGGTTTTCGGAGCGGCCCTGGCCAATTGGATTCCGGAGGTGATGGTCTATGCCATTGTGGCAGTGTTGTTTCTGGTCTTCGGCATCCAGAGCATGCGGGCCGAGGAGGAGCCTGACCGGGAATGCGCGAGTCCGCCAAGCGGGCACGGCATTTTCCTGGCCACTTTTGCCCTGATCTTCGTGGCCGAGTTCGGCGACAAGACGCAGTTGGCCGTGGTCGGTTTGAGCAGTACGAGTATTCCCCTGGCCGTTTGGGCCGGAGCCACGACGGCCTTGATCCTCACCTCCGCCCTGGGGATCTGGGCCGGTTGTACCGTACTGCAACGCATTCCCATGAAACTGCTGCACCGCGTCAGCGGGATATTTTTCATCATCTTGGCGCTCTTCGCGGCCTTTCAGACTTGGCAAGCGATTTCGTAGCACCTACGGAAGGCCGTGGCCGCTCAATTTTACTTCAGGAGAGGGACGATTCGATGCATATTCACAAACGTGTTCTGGTTACCGGTGGGGCGGGTTTTTTGGGGTCGTGGCTGTGTGAACGGTTGCTGGAGCGCGGTTGCATGGTGCTGTGCCTGGACAATTATTTCACCGGGTCCCGGATGAACGTGGAGCATTTGCTGGACAACAAGCACTTCGAGATCATGCGCCATGACGTGACTTTTCCGCTGTTCGTGGAAGTGGATGAAATCTACAACCTGGCCTGCCCGGCGTCTCCCATCCATTACCAGCACGATCCGGTGCAAACGACGAAGACATCGGTCCATGGAGCCATCAACATGCTCGGGCTGGCCAAGCGGACCCGGGCCAAAATCATGCAGGCCTCCACCTCCGAGGTCTACGGCAATCCCACCGTGCACCCGCAGCCGGAGAGTTACTGGGGCAACGTCAATCCCACCGGGCCCCGTTCCTGTTACGACGAAGGCAAGCGCTGCGCCGAGACCCTGTTTTTCGATTACCACCGCCAGCACAAGCTGCGGATCAAGGTGGCCCGGATCTTCAACACGTACGGGCCGAGGATGCATCCCAACGACGGTCGGGTGGTCTCCAACTTCATCGTCCAGGCCCTGTTGGGCAGGCCCATCACCATTTACGGCGACGGCTCGCAGACTCGGTCATTCTGTTACGTGGAGGATCTGATCGACGGATTTCTAAGGCTGATGGACTCTCCGGACGAATTCACCGGCCCGGTCAATCTGGGCAATCCCGGGGAATTCACCATCAAGGAACTGGCCGAGAAAGTGGTGGCCATGACCGGGTCCGCGTCGGAGATCGTGTACAAGCCGCTGCCCAAAGACGACCCGGAACGCCGTAGGCCGGACATCAGTCTGGCCAAGCAGCGGCTGGGTTGGGAACCACGGGTCAAGCTCGAGGACGGATTGGTCAAGACCGTGGACTTCTTCGAGCATCTGATCAAGAAATTCGGTCCGGCGGGCATCCTTGGCTAGACGGGTTAGACGGATCGAGGCTAGACGAATCGGGATAGACGGACGACGACTCGCTGGAGGTCAGCATGACGGAACACTCTCGAGAACCGGAACGGGACACCCTGTACCTTTCCGCTCCGGTGAACGCCCTGGTGGAAGGGATCTACCGCCAGAACACCACCCTGGGCCAGCTCAGGGAACATGGAGATTTCGGGCTGGGGACGTTCAACGATCTGGACGGGGAACTCGTCCTCTTGGGCGGCTCGGCGTTCCAGATCACCGGAGACGGTCGGGTGCACAGGCCTGGGGACGACGTCTTGACGCCCTTTGCCTGCGTCTGTTTTTTCCGGGAACTGACCTTTGAGGAGATCGACTCCGGCTTCACGGATCTGGAGACCCTGTTGGCCCTGCTGGAAAACGAGTTTCCTTCTCCGAACATGATGTACGCCCTGCGGGTGGACGGAGATTTCGAGTTCGTGCGCACCCGGTCCGTGCCCAAGCAGGACCAGTATCGGCCCCTGACCGAGGCGACCAGGGATCAACCCACCTTTGAGATGAGCAATCTCTCCGGAACTCTGGCCGGATTCTTCACTCCGAGGTTCATGTCCTCCCTGAGCGTGCCCGGAGTGCACCTGCACTTCATTTCCGAGGACCGCCAGCGCGGCGGGCACCTCCTCCAATGCCGGGCCGTGCGCGCCCGTATCGGGATTCAGATCCTGCGCAGCCTGCGCATGGACCTGCCCGTGACCCTGGACTACCTGACCGCGGACCTGAGCCGGGACACCACCCAGGCCTTGCACCAGGCGGAAACCGAGCAGGGTTGATGACAAAGACACTCTGACGCTTTCCGGATCGAAATCGCTATCGAAATCGAAATCGAAAGCTTGTCAGAAAACGATTTCGATCTCGATAGCGATTTCGATGACGGATTGACGCGACAAGGGCTGGCAATTCGGCCATCCCTCTGTTTTCCCCTTCACCTCTACGCATCCGGAGGTAGGAATATGCGACGAGTTTGGAGAATTCTTGTTTGCATCGGCATGATCTGCCTTTTAACGTTCGCGACGTCCGCGTCTTGGGCCCAGGACGCGGACACCGCGCCTCGGGACAATAACGGGCAAAAGTGGCGGATCGGTTATCTGGAGGGAGGAGCCTTTCCGGATTATGAGGTGATTTTTCTGAGGATCGTCGCTGGGCTGATGGATCTGGGCTGGATCAAGGCCGCGTCGTTGCCGACGGAGTACGATCCGGATCATCGGCGGACCTGGGAGTGGGTGGCGGACAACATCCAGTCCGATTACCTGGAATTCGTCAAGGACGCTTTTTATACCTCTGAGTTCAATGTTGATTTGCGTCAAGCCACCAAGGCCGAGTTGCTCGGACGGTTGGAACGGGACAAGGATCTGGACTTGATCCTGGCCTTGGGCACCTGGGCCGGACTGGATCTGGCCAATGACCAGCACACCACGGCCACGGTGGTCGCCTCCACCAGTAACCCCCTGGCCTCTGGGATCATCCAGAGCATGGACGATTCCGGCTTTGATCATCTCCACGCCAAGGTCGAACCGGAACGCTACGCCCGGCAGTTGCGGCTGTTCCACGACATCATCGGCTTTACCAGCATGGGGCTGGTCTACGAGGACAGCGTGGAAGGCCGGACCTTCGCGGCCCTGGACGAGGCCGAATTGGTGGCCAAAGAGCGCGGCTTCTCCTTGCACCACTGTTTTGCCCGAAACAATGACGTCACCTTGGAACAGGCCTCCGCGGAAGTTCGGGCCTGCTACGAAGAGTTGGCTCCCCAGGTGGAGGCCCTGTACATCACGGTTCACCGGGGCGAGGGACTGCCCAACCTGCCCAGCCTGCTTCCCCCGCTCCTGGAGCACAACGTGGCCACGTTCGCCATGGCCGGTTCGGAGTTTGTCAGGCACGGCGCTCTGCTGAGTATTGCCCAGGCCGGTTTCGCGTATGTCGGTCGATTTCATGCCGAAACAGTGGCCAAGATCTTCAATGGCGCCAAGCCCCGTGACCTGCCGCAACGCTGGAACGCCCCACCCAAGATCGCCATCAATCTGCGAACGGCGGAAAAGATCGGCTTTGACCCGCCCTTCGACATCCTGGCCGCCGCGGACGAGGTCTACGACCAGATCGAGCCGGTGGGCGGGGAGTAGACCCGCCAACGACCACCGACAACGTGGGATGGTTCACTTGTTTCCAGGAATACTGCTTGACGCTTCCGGGTACGGTTGTTCATGCCCACGCCCGTAGGGGCGACCGGCCGGTCGCCCCTGCTACCTGTGGACAGCGTTTGTCGGGGTTGAGGCTGAGGGAATCAGACCGGAATCACCCGGCGGGTCAGAATCAGCTCGCGCAGGCGCTGTGTCGGCGGGCCGCTGCTTCGCGCAAATCGGGCCAGGGCCCGGTCCGCTCCGGTTTTTCCGGTCCGCAACACCCAGAGCGGATAGGCCAGGGTCCAGGCTTGGTCCGCGGCCAAGGCGTTGCCGGCGATTTCCAGGACAGCCGCGCAGACCCGGCGCAGCGTGATCCCTCCAAACTCTCCGTCCAGGGCACTGCGCACGGCCTGCTCCCGCAGGCCGATCCACTCCGACCAGGCATGGCCGGCCACCAGCCGTTTGGTCCGGTCCAAATCCCGCAACAATCCATATTGCAGCGCACTGGGCGATACGGCTGCCGAGGCGCCGACCTCCTCTCCGGCCAGGTCCAGCAGTTCCTGGTCCGCGAAGGTGGCCCCGGCGGCGCGGCCTTCCAGGTAGCAGTACGCCGTGTGGTCCTGAAAAAAGGTCTCCAGTTGGTCTGGCTGTTCGTCGAGCAGGGCCAGGAAACGCTCCAGTTCCGGCGGTGGGTCGGCAAAAGCGTACCGCAACCGGCAGTCGCCGTACTGGGTGAACTGGTGGTCTTCCAGGTGGCGGATGGAAGGCGTCACGATTTTGGCGTTTCCCGGTCCATAGGGCACGACCCAGCGCGGACCGCCGCGCAAAAAATCCAGCAGGGGCGGATCGCCGGGCGCGAGCAAGGCCTGGCTGATGCTTTTGCCCTGGCCACGATGTTCGGCGAACCACATCTGGGTGTCCGGGCCGAACATCCACGTCAGATAGTCCGCCATATTCCGAAAGGGCCGAACGGGTGCTCGATGCAGCTTGCGGTCGCCGGGCATTCGGGAGCAATCCAACTGGCGCGGCCAGATGGTCAGCCGGTTTTCCTTGTTCGGGGTGAGGACGCCGGCTTCGAACGGACTATTGGCATACAGGGCGATGAAGGCCGGGGCCAGGGCGATCAGGCAATTCAGGCCGCTGACGGCCTGGCTGAAATCCAGCCCCGTGCTGGGGCTGTTCTGGGCCTTGGCGTCGAACCCGGACATATGGTTCCAACCGCGGTGCAGAATCTGGTAGTCGTAGAGGGCCTTGGGCGCCCGGTGCGCGAAGTAGAAGTCCTCGTCCACCACCACGTCGGGATGCTCGCTGAAATTGACCAGCATGGCCCCTTCCCGGGCCAGGGCCGCGCTGACGTCCCGGATTTCCCGGCGGATCATCACGGCCAGGGTGTCGAGGCTGCTTTCTCCGGCGGCCACGGGGCCCAGGGAGCTTTCCAGATTGTTGAAACCGTTGTCTATGGAGTGCACGCCGCGCGGGCTGCGCAAGCCGTATTCCCGCCCGTTGCCGTGCAGGGGCTGCGTGGCCAGGCCCTGGGTCAGGCCCTGGTCCGCGAGGATGTGGGCCAGGTTGGCGAAAAAGCCGCGCACCGGATGGGTCGCGCCGGTGGAGGCATCAGCCGTGGGCATTTCCAGCTCCACGCCCAGACTGAAATGGTCAGTTCCCGTTGCGGCCATGGGCTCACTCTTCCCGTCCATCATCCATCGGACTCCCGCTCCCGGGCCAGCACGAGGAATAGCCCGGACAGGAGCATGTAGCCCAGGCCCAGGACCACGAGCCCCTGGGCAATGCTGACGCCGGACATGAGCAGACCCAGCAGAAGCGGGCCCAGCATCTGACCGAGCTTGTCCATGGCCCGCTGGATGGCCATGGCCTTGCCCGGGCCCAGCTCCTGGGTGGCGCGCGATTTCAGGGCAAAGGCGGTCTGGGCCGAGGAGCCGATGCTGCTGGCCACGCCGAGCAGGAAAATGGCCGCCATCACCGCCATGAAGCCCTGGTGCACGAAGAGCAGGGCCAGGCCCAGCCCCCCGATCAGGCCGCCCACGGCGATGAACGGCATTTTCCGTTCCTGGCGGTCCACGATCTTGCTGATCTGGGGGGCCAAGTAGACCACGGACAGACCATAGATCATCAACACCCGGCCAATGTCCGACTGGTTCACGCCCAGTTGGTCCAGATACAGCGGCGTGGCGAAGAAGAGCAGCCCCACTTGGCAAATGGAAAAGGGGATCACGCAGCAAAAAATCAGGGCAAAGGTGTTCCGGTTGGTCAGGTAGCGCAGCAGGGCCCGCGGTTTGACCAGAACCGTGGGGCCCTGTCCGACCTGGTCCGGAATCCGGCGCATGAACAGGTAAAAGAGGACCAGCGAACAGGTCATCAGCATCGCCCCGACCAGAAACACCGCGTTGAAGCCCATCCGTTCCGCCAAGATTCCGCCCAGGGCCGTACCGCAGATATGTCCGGAAAAAATCCCGGCCACGAAATGGGAACTCCCCTGGGCCCGGGTGGAGGGGGTGGATTGGGTGAAGAGAAAGGTTTGCAGGGACATCCAGGACAGGCCGTAGCCCAGGCCGCAGACCCCGCGGGCCAGAATATACTGCAGGCCGGTTTCGGCCTGGGAGCAGAAAAAGAGCCCCGCGGCCGTGACCAGCACCCCGGCCAGGAACGGTGGCCGCCAGCCCCGGCTGTCCGCTGTCGCCCCGGCAATCAGGGAGGCCAGCAGGGCGCAAAGCATTTCCAGGGAAATGGGCAGCCCGAGAACCATGTCCCTGGGCAGGCCCCACATCGGAGTGTACAGCTCGCGCATTTGCAGCGGCACGAAGGAGACGGGCAGGGCAAAGGCGAACAGGAACGCGAAGGCCGCGAATCGGGCCAGTAACAGGGTGTCCAGGTTCTCCCGTTCCGTGTTGAGGGGGCGGTTTTCTTCGGGACGTTCCTTGATCCGGCTGACCATAAAATAGATCTGCTCCACGATGAACAGCGAGGCGATCAGGGCCACGGTCAGCGAGTCCACCAGGATTTTCCAAAGCACGGCGAGCAGGACGTTGGCGTTTAACGTGGCGCGAAGGCTGCCAACCTGGATGTCCGGGGTCGGTCCCGTCACGGGCAGGACGATGGTCAAGTCGGCGGCGGACAAAAACCACGATGGACGTCCCGTTTCCTCTGCGGCCTGGTCCTGGGCCTGGGCCAGGGGAGCACCTTGCGCGTCGTGCAGAACCAACCTCGTCACTTCCGGATTGTTCTCCAGAATTTCCAACAGGTATTCGTCCATCCGGCTAACCCGTTCCAGGGTGATCCCCCGAGCCAGAACCCGCTCCACCTCCTGGCGCAACAGGTCCAGTTGGGCCTGAACCCGTTCCGTCAGCACGCGGACATGGTTATGGTGGAATTGGTGGGCGCTCAGGCCGGAAAAGGCGAGCTGGGCCAGAATCGTGACCAGCAGCACGCGGACGAAAATCTTCCGGCGCAGGGCGGTCATATCCCCCCCCCGGATCTGGCGCAGGAGCAGGAACAGGGCCAGGGCCGCGGCGGCGGAGATGGCCAGTCCGTAGAATAGGCGCTGCTGCCAAAACAGCCGCACGCCATCGCGGATGTTTTGCTTGGAAAAGGCGAAGACAACGGTTCCGGCCAAAACAGAAGGGCTTTCGCCACCCATCCAGGATTGTCCCGGCCCAAAGAGGGGCATGGCAATTTGATAGGCTTCCGGGGTTTCCCGGGCATCCAGCAGGGGATCGGCCAGGGAAATGGTCTTGCTTTGTGCGCCTGGGGGGAGATCCGGAAACGCCGGGAACTGATCAATGGGACGCAGGCTGTACAAAAAATCGCCGTGCGCGGAATAGACCGCGATATTCGTCAGATCGTCGTAACTCTCCGCGGATCGGGCCAGCAGCTTGTCCATGCCCAGCAGGTTGTCCAGGGGCTTGCCGAAGCGCAACGCGCCCTCCACCTGGCGCTTAAAATCCTTCTGGGGCACGACGTATCGGGCCAGTTCCGAGGCCACGTGGATTTTTTCGAAGGAATTGGCCACCAGCACGATCATGAAAGCCTGGGACAGGAGCAGGATCAGGATCGCGATGAGGGTGATTTTTTGGGTGTCGCGCATGGCCGGTTCAGGATTGCGGATAGATTTTGCGGGCGGCCTGGAGCATCGGGGCGAGCAGTTCCCAGGTAGATCGGCCCAAGGCTTGGCCGACGGTGCGCATGTTCACCGCTTCCCCGGCCAGGAGCACTTCGTCGCCGGGTTGAACCCGGGGGGCATGGCTGACGTCAAGCAGGGATTGGGCCAGGGCCGGTTTGCCGAGCAGCATGGCGGGCCGACCCTGGACCAAAGGCTGGAAATTCCCGGCCAGATCGCCGTGCAGGCCCTGGGTATAGCCGCCGTGGATCACCGCTATCCGTCCGTCGTGGGCCATCCGGTGGGCGCGATGATATCCGACGTGGACGCCGGCCCGGACCGCGCGGACCTGCAAGATCCGCGTGGTCAGCTCGGCAATGGGCCGGGGGCGGTTCGTCCAGGTGTTGGACCGCTCCAGGAAGCCGTAGAACAGCGTGCCCACCCGCAGGGCGTTGAACCGGGTGGAACAAAGTTCGTCGGGAAAGCCCAGCAGGCCGGTGGAGCTTCCAAGGTGGACCATCTGCGGCAGCAGGCCTTGCTCCTCCAAGTGTTCACAGACCACCTCGAAGGCCTTGATCTGGCATCGGGTGGATGCGTTGCTCGCTGCGTCGTCGTGAAAGGTGGAGGACAGATGGCTGTACACGCCCTCGACCCGAACATGGGGCATTTTTGCGAGGTCGGCCATCACCGGCCCGGCCCGGCCCGGGTCGACCCCGAACCGGAACAGGCCGGTATCCACCTTGAGATGCACCGCGACGACCTGGCCGGGACGGGCCCGCAACCGGGCCAGCCGGGCCGCGAACGGCTCATCCGCCACGGTCAGGGTCAGCTCATGCGTCAATGCGTCCTGCAAGTCCGGGTGCAAGGGATCGCTGAAAACGAGGATCGGGCCGGAGAGACCGGCCTGGCGCAGGGCAATGCCTTCCGTGATCGAGCCGACTACCAGCTGATCAACCGCGCACTGCTTGAGCGCCCGGGCGATGGGTATTGCGCCGTGGCCGTACGCGTCGCATTTGACCACGGCCATCAGTTGGACATGGGCCGGAACCCGGGCGCGGACCAGCGCCACGTTGGACCGTAGGCGGTCCAGGTGAATGACGGCGGTCAGGTCCGGGCAGGAAGCAGGCTGGGGCATGGGAGTGGTGGGCAAGAGGGTCGGCTAGGACGGCCGCTTGTGTTGTTGGACGTTCATGTTGTATCGGCCCTCAATCAACCCCGCGTTGCGAGCGTACGGAGACAACAGTGTTTCATTCCCTGAAAACGAAAATTTTCTTGCTGGTCAGCGTCATTCTGGCCCTGGTGGCCGTGTTCGTCCTCTACTTCACCGACCGGGACGTGAAGCAGGCCATGTTCGAGGCGGAACAGCGCAGCGCCCGCAACGTGCTGGAACTGGTGGAACTGAACATCCAAAGCGGATACCGGGATCTGGTGCGCAGCCGGGTGGACGCGGTCAACGCCCACCGCCGCGCCCTGCGCGGCTTGACCATGGTCGCACGAACCACGCTGGACGAGATATTTACCATGTCCGACCTGTCGGGGGAAGCCCGCGCCAGGGCTGAATCCCGAGCCCTGGACTGGTTGAGCCGCCCTCGTCTGGCCGAGGAGGGGGAGTTCATCGTTTTCGATGCCCAAGGCACACTTCTGGCTCACTCGGATCCGGACGCCCGAGGCGGTGACTTGAACCTGCTCCGGGATATCAAGGGCAGTCCGATGGCTGAAGCCGTGAACTCGGAAGCGCGGCGTCTGGGCGAGATTTCCAGCATGTTTTATTGGACCTGGACCGGGCACGGCCAGCCGATAAAGAAATTCGGGTGGTTTGTCCATTATCCCCCCACGGATTGGATCATCGGCGCTGCCGTGGACATCGATGAGTTGGAGCAGGAAGGTGAGCGCAAGTTGGAGGAACTGCTGAACAACCTGCGGGCCAATTTCAGCAAGATCCGGATTGCCCAGTCGGGTTCCGTGATCCTGTTCAACGCCCAGGGCGAAGTGCTCATCGGGCCGGAGGATAACAACTTAGATCCGGGCACGGCCATCAACGCCCTGACCGGCAAGCCGCTGTTGGATGAGCTGAAGGGCTTGGCTGCGGCCAGGGATCGCTTATCCATGCGCTTTGTACCGCAAGCTGCGGACGCCGCGGGCCATATCCGCGAGCAGGAAGTCTTTTGCGGCTATTTCCGGGCCTTGGGCTGGTATGTCGCGGCCCTGACCTACGTGGACGAGGTGGAGGCGCCGGCCCGGAACCTCGTGGCCAGGTTGTCCGGGATCATCCTGGCAGTGCTTCTGGCCGGGCTGGTGTTAGGGTTGGTGTTGGCCGGGCGGATCGCCAAGCCGTTGAACGCCCTGGCGGACTACGCCAAGGCCCTGCCGGAAACCGATTTCACGGCCCAGGAGGTTCAGGACCAATCCGCGGCCATTCGCCATTTGCCTCAACGACACAAGGACGAAGTGGGGCGTCTGGCCACGGCCTTGATGTTCATGGAAGGGTCGCTGCGCGAGAACATCAGGTCGCTCATCGAAACCACGGCGGCCAACGAGCGGATCGAAGGCGAGCTGAACGTGGCCCGGGAAATCCAGCTCGGGCTGCTGCCCAAGACTTTTCCACCCTTTCCCGAGCGCCGGGAGTTCGATCTGTTCGCCACGCTGAAGTCCGCCAAGGAAGTCGGCGGGGATCTCTACGATTTCTTCTTCATGGACGAGGACCACATTTGTTTTGCCGTGGGCGACGTCTCGGGCAAGGGCGTGCCCGCGGCCCTGTTCATGGCCATCACCCGAACCCTGCTGCGCACCGCTGGTGCCAGGGATCGCGATCCCGGCCCAATCATGGAAATCATGAACAACGACCTGGCCCCGGATAATCCCAATTCCATGTTCGTGACCCTGTTCGTTGGCGTTCTGAACACCCGCACCGGGCGGTTGCTTTTCGCCAATGGCGGGCACAACAAGCCGGTGATTAAAAACCATGACGGGGTGCGCTTTCTGGAAGGCCGGAGCGGTCCCATGGTCGGTGCCGTGGAGGACATCCCCTACAATACCTTGGAAATTGACCTGGCCCCTGGCGAGATGATTTTTCTGTACACGGACGGGATCACCGAGGCCATGGACGAGGAACTGGCCGTGTATTCGGACGAGCGCCTGCTGACCACGATGGAGGCCGCTCCCATTGTCTCCGCGGAACAGACCATCCAGGTCGTGTTGGAGGACGTGGCCCTGCATGTGGGCGCGGCCCAGCAATCCGACGACATCACCGCGCTCTGCCTGCGCTTCGCCGGACCGGGAGGTGGGCAGGGGTAAGATCTTGCAACCTGATCATTTCGGTATGCGGTGTCCCCCCCCGAACCTGTCTGGCGGCTTGGGCATACGATGCCAGAGTCTTTTGCATGGTCTGGTCCAGGGTTCCTTGCTCACGGAGCAGGGTATGACCATTTTCCGCCAGCTTGGCCCGCAGGCTGGGATTGTCCGCAAGGAGTTCAATTTGCCCCGCGAGATCATCCGGGTTGGCCGGTTCGGTCAGCAGACCTGTTTGGTCGTGCCGGACCCGTTCCGGAATGCCGCCGACATTTGTCGCCACGACCGCTGTTCGGCAGGCCATGGCTTCGGCAATGGCCAAGCCCTGAGCTTCATAGCGTGAAGGTTGGACAAAGATGTCCAGGGCGCAGAGAACTTCTGGAATATCCTCGCGAAAGTCCAGATGCACGATCGGATTGGTCGGATCAAGGCTGCCGCAGCATTGTCGAATGGTCTCCTGAATTTCCGCGAGAACCGAGCGTGCATCATTGGTGGGCGAGCCGACCATGACAAACCTGCAGTCGGTTCTTTTGGCCAGGATCATTTTTGCGGCTTGCAGAAAAAGATGATGCCCTTTTTCAGGGCGCAGCATGGAGACCATCCCCACCAGTATTTGATCGTCCTTGATCTGTAATGCATCCCGAAACCGCTGCCTGTCATAATCAGGATGAAATTTTACAACATCAACGCCGTCCGGGATGATGTCGATCCTGTCCGGGGCGAAGCCAAACTCGGAAATCAGGGTGCGTTGGAGAATCGTGGTTGGACAGATGATCCGGTGGCAGAAAAGGCGATAGCTCAAGCGCGTGGAAACTTTTTGGCGGCCGCTGACATGAATGTTCTGCATGCGCACAGTGGGCCGACCGCATAGTTTCATGGAAGCGCACAGATAGGCGTCCACGCCGGTATGAATGTTGACAACATCCGGGTCGAACATCCGGGCAATACGACGCAGACTTAACGCCGCCCCAATATTATGCCGTTTGCGCATCCGCAAAGCCCGCACGGGCAGGCCCCTGCCGCGGCCGACGATGTAAAGCTGAGAGTCCGGTTCACAGACCAAAAGAACTTCATGGCCGTTATGGACCAACCACTCCATTTCCGTAAGCAACCGGGATTCCTTGCCCCCCCAGTTACGTCCGGCATTCACATGTAAAATACGCACAATCTTTAACCTCTTTGAATGCCCAATCCCTGGGCATGGCCCATGAACAAAAACTATACCTCACTCAACCGGATGCGCGATGTTTTTCAAAACGGCGTTCCGGTTCTGACCTATCATCAGATCCGCTCTTGTCCATGGAAAGCCCGTATCCGAGGACTTTACGTCAGTCCGAGAGTACTCAACCGTCAGCTCGCGGAACTGAGGACCGCAGGATTTTCTTTTGTGGACCTGCCTGCCTCGTTTGCCCCGGACAATGCCCAAAAAAACGCCGTCCTGACCTTTGACGACGGCTATTCCAATGTTTTGGAGAATGCCGCCCCGATTCTCAAACGGCATCAGGCCCCGGCCATGCTCTATATCGTGGCCGGGATGCTCGGCAAGACCAATGTTTGGGATACTGTCCATGGGGAAGTCGTCGGTTCCTTGATGAACAAAGAACAGATCCGGGAGTGGCTGGACCAAGGCTTCAGGATCGGCTCGCACACCATGACCCATCCCCATCTGCCCGCAATCCCGCGCCGCCAAGCCATGCAGGAAATTGACGGCTCGCGCAAGATGCTTGAAGATACTTTTCAGGTCCCGGTACTGTCCTTTTGTTATCCATATGGAGAGGTTACGCCTCAGATTGTCGAATGTGTCCGGCAGGCGGGATACCAGACCGCAGTCACCTTGGATCCGGGAGTGAACGGTCACGGCCAAGACCCATTCCTGATCAAGAGGTTCGGGGTTCGCAGGCCGATGAATCCACTGAAACGACTTTCGCGGCTGATGCGTGGCAAAGAGATTGATTAATCGTAACTACTCAGTACATTTTGTGTCCGATCTTGCTCCGGCAATCGGTGTCGGGGTCGGTATCGGAGTCGGAATCGAACAGGAAGAATTTAGAACGCATCCCAGCGTTTTCGATCCCGATCCCGATCCCGATTCCGACCCCGGCAACAGAATTCCTCTGTGCTGAGTAGTTACGATTAATCAACCTCGGGGAAGGATCTGACAACCTCCTCAAGGCTTGTGGGCTCAACCTTTGTTACCGGCGACGAACCCAGGGTGAGGCGTTGGCTTTGCTTGCGTGGGGCGCACTTCTTGAATCAAGCTTGGAGGCATTGAATCATGAGCCGGACTCAAAGAGTCCATCCCGCCCGCGTCACGGGGCTCAACCAGATCACCGAGACCCCAGGCGGCCCGGTCGTCTACTGGATGAGCCGGGATCAGCGGGTCCGGGACAATTGGGCCTTGCTCTTCGCCGCGAACCTGGCCCTGGAGCGCGAGGTCCCGCTGGTCGTGGTCTTTTGCCTGTCGCCTTCCTTTCTGGGGGCGACCATTCGCCAGTACGGATTCATGCTCAACGGCCTAACCGAGGTGGAAGCGAACCTGCGCCGCCGCGGTATCCCTTTCGTACTCCGGCTGGGGGATGTTCCTCTGATTCTGCTGGACATGCTTCGTGGGTTCAATGCCCGTGTCCTGGTCACGGATTTCGATCCGTTGCGTGTCAAACGGGCTTGGAAACAGGACGTACTGGCGAATCTGACCATTCCGTTCTTTGAAGTGGATGCCCATAACATCGTGCCCTGCCGGGAGGTCTCCCCAAAGCAGGAGTACGCGGCCCGGACCCTCCGTCCCAAGATTCACCGCAAGCTGGATGAGTTTCTGACGCCGTTTCCCGAGGTTCCCGCCTTCCCCGCGCCACCCTCGGCGGATGCCTTCAACAAGGCCACGGACTGGGGCGCTGTCAGAAAGCGTCTCCAGGTGAACAGCGACGTGGCGGAAGTGGATTGGCTCCGCCCGGGCGAACGCGGTGGGGAGGAGGTGTTCCGGAAATTTCTGGAGCATCGTCTGGACGCGTACTCCCAACGTAACGACCCCAACGCTCCGGTGCTCTCCAACCTGTCCCCTTACCTGCATTTCGGCCAGATATCGGCCCAGCGCGTCGCGTGGGAGGTGTTGCGCTCATCGGCATCCACCGAGTCCAGAGAAGCCTTTCTGGAGGAACTGATCGTCCGCCGGGAATTGGCGGACAATTTTTGCTGGTATAACCAAGCCTATGACCGGGTGGAAGGTTTTCCGGACTGGGCCCGGAAAACCTTGGACAAGCATCGCGCGGACAAGCGGGATTACATCTACGATCTTCATACTTTCGAAACCGGTGCCACCCATGATCCGCTCTGGAACGCGGCCCAGCGGGAAATGACCGAGACCGGAAAGATGCACGGCTACATGCGCATGTACTGGGCCAAGAAAATCCTGGAGTGGACCCCGTCCCCGGAGGAGGCCGTGAAGATCGCCATCCTGCTCAACGACACCTACGAACTGGACGGACGGGATCCCAACGGTTACGCCGGTATTGCCTGGAGCATCGGAGGCGTGCATGATCGGCCCTGGTTCGAGCGGTCGATTTTCGGACAGATCCGCTACATGAGCGCTACCGGCTGCGCCCGTAAGTTCGATGTTCCGGAATACATCCGCCGGTTTTCTCCTGAGAATGAAACCGTGATCCCGTGAAGAACCGACGAGCACCTTGAGCCATGCCCAAACTTCTCCTGGCCGGAGCCGGCCACGCGCACATGGCCGTGATGGCCGCCATTCCGGAGCTGGTGGCCAAAGGTCATCAGGTAACCGCCATCGGTCCCGGAGAGCGCCACTACTACTCCGGCATGGGGCCGGGCATGCTCGGAGGGACCTACCAGCCGGAGGAAATCAGTTTTCCGGTGCGCGACATGGTGGAAAGTCGGGGCGGAGTCTTTATCCAAGACAAGGTCGCGCGCATTGACCCGGCCCGTCACGTGGTGATTCTGGATTCCGGCCACGAAGAGCCCTATGACGTGCTGAGCTGCAACCTGGGCAGCTTCGTCCCTCAGGGGGTGGTCGCTTGCGACAATCAGGATGGGGCGAATGGACCGGGGGCGGCCGTTGCATCACGGTCCGTTTTCCCGGCCAAACCCATTGAACAACTCTGGAAAGCCCGCCAACGCGTCCATGAACTGACCCGTGATCATTCGATCCGGGTGGGAGTGTGCGGCGGCGGTCCGGCGGCCCTGGAAATCGCCGGCAACGCCTGGTCCGCGGGCAGGGAAAACGGGGGCAACGGCTGCGTCGTGCAACTGTTTACCGGTGGCAAACTGCTCAGGAACATGCCGGAAAGAGTTTGCCGTCTGGCCGGAAAGGTCCTGCGCAAACGGGGAATCGAGGTCGTGGAGGGGAGCTACGTGCGGTCCGTGCAATCCGGAGAAATCCATCTGGAAAACGGAAAGCGGTATGTCCAGGACGTGATTTTTTTGGCCCTGGGGGTCCGGCCTTCGCCGGTCTTTCGGGCGTCCGGCCTGGAGGTGAGCGAGGACGGCGGACTGCTGGTTGACCAATGCCTGCAAAGCCTTTCCCACCCGGACATTTTCGGCGGAGGCGACTGCATAACCTTTGTGCCCAGACCGCTGGACAAGGTGGGCGTCTATGCCGTGCGTCAGAATCCCGTGCTGCTGCACAACCTCCAGGCCCACCTGGAAGGACGTTCTCTGAAAGCCTTTGATCCGGGTGGAGCCTACCTGTTGATCTTCAACATCGGTGGGGGGCAAGGCATCCTGTACAAAAGCGGCGTCGCCTTCGGCGGACGCGCGCCCTTTTGGATCAAGGACTTTATCGACCGAAAATTCATCAAGAAGTTCCTCCCAAACGCTCCCTCCGAAACGCACTGAACAATATTTGTAACTATTCAGGACAGCTTGGGTAGAGCCTCATCCCGAGGCTGGATTCCCGCTTTCGCGGGAAAGACGTTTTTTTCAATGCCGTTCCCGAGTCAGTCATACCGCGAAGGCGGGCGCGTTACCGCTATCCAGGCCGCATTGACCCGGATGAGCTGAGTCGTTACCAATATTTCAACTTCGCAAAAAAAAGCCCTGCGGTGTGATGAACACGCCGCAGGGCCTTTTCGTTGTTTCAGGAAAAGCAATAGCGGGTTTGGCGGAGGTTCCACGAACTACAATTTCGCGTGCCGCTCAATGTGATCGCGGTAAGCCAGGACCCCTTGTAGAAGGTTCGTGGCCAGGGTCCGCAGATAGGCGTCGGTATTCAGGAGCCGGGCTTCTTCCCGGTTGGTCAAGTAGCCCATTTCAATCAGCACCGCCGGCATTTTGGCACCCATCAGCACATAGAACGGGGCTTCCCGTATGCCTCGGTCCGCGAGTTTGGGATGGGTGCGGCGCATGCCATTGATGGTGTTTCCGTGAATCTTGGTGGCCAGTTCCCGCGACTCGGTAATCTTGGAATTGAGCATCAGATCCGTCAAAATCAGCTGCAAATCGCTGATTTTTTTTGAGGACACCGCGTTCTCCCTGGCCGCCACCCGCACGGCATCCTGGTTCCTGGCCAAGTTCAGTGAATAAATTTCGAATCCCTTCATGTTCGGGTTCGGATGAGCGTTGGCGTGGATGGACAGGAACAGGTCCGCCTTTTGGGCGTTGGCCATGGCCGTGCGCTCCTCCAAGGGAATGAAAACGTCCGTGGTCCGGGTGTACAGGACCCGAAATCCTTTTTCCTCCAGCATCCGTCCCAGAATTCTGGACATGCGGAGATTGATGTCTTTTTCCTTTAATCCGTGAGCCACGGCTCCTGGATCTTTTCCTCCATGTCCGGGGTCGATCATGATCGTGCTGACCGTCAGCCCCAGCTGTTCGATCAGACTGCCCGTCACGTCTTCAGAGCGGGGGGAGACTTGCGGACGAGGTTGACCTGCGGCAGACGCTTGCGGAGCCCGCGCGCCAGCCAAGACTTTGGATTTGGCCCCGCTGATGTCGACCACGATCCGGAACGGGCCTTCCAGGGTAAAGACGCGAAAGTCCTCCAGGCGCTGAATGTCCAGCACCACCCGGCTGACCTGGGGCTGATTCTGACCGGTACGCACTTGACGCAAAATACCGTCGGCCACATGGAGTTGGGCCGGGGCTTCCGGCCCCAGAACCGTCCCTTGCAGGTCGATCAGCAGCCGATGAGGCGTCCCCAGATCCGGATCGGGGTTGAGCAGGCGATGGCTGTAGGCGACCTCGGAATTCACATCCAACACCACACGGGTGTACTCGTCGCTGCTCCAGTAGCGTACCTGGGTCAAGCGTGCGCCGTCGGGGTCCGGACCGGCGGAGCGCGAAGGCGAAGTAACCGGGCCGCTCAAGGATGCCTGGACTGCGGGCTCGGTCGTCCGGGCGGAGGAAGAGGTGGGGACCGTGGCCGCGACCGCGCTGCCCGGCCCGGCCCCGGATGCGTTGACCTTGGCCAGGAATGTCGAGTCCAACTCGCGGAGCATGGCCTGAGCTTGCGGGGCCATGTCGCCCTTGGAGTGATTGTGGACGATGGACAGCAGGTCGATGTACGCTTGGGCCGAATCATTCAGGTGTTCCAGATGAATTTTGGCCTTGCGCAGCAGGGCGTCGTCCGCCCAGGTATGGTTGGCGAACCGCAGGGCGACCCGCCCATAGTAGTCCGCGGCCTGAGAAAAATCCGAAGCCTGACCGAAGCGCAACCCCATTTCCTCGTGGACCCGACCAAGATAGAATAATGCCTTGGGCGCCTCGGGTCCTTCCGGGGCTTTTTGAAAAGCGCTGTTGAACATGTTGCGCGCGGCCAGCCACGCGTTGCGGTTCTGGGCTTGGCCCGGCTCCTTGAGCAGGCGCTGAAATTCGTTCCAAGCGCTGGTGTAGTCGCGCTCGGCGCTGGCATGGCCGAAGGTTGGCAGCGGCCCACCACACGACAAGAATAAAACGAAAAACAGTATCCAGAGATGGCGTATCGGCATGGGCGCCTCGGCGTGTCTGAAGAGATTCTGATGTAAGATCGGGGTTGTGAAACGGGCCGCGACAACGAATCGTTGCAGGACCGGGACTCGGAATGGCGGCAAGAAAAGCTGCAAAGATGCCGGGAAGGACCGCCAATGGCAGTCGCGCACTTCAAAGTGACCATCATTAGCCCTGAAGTCAAGGGGTTACCGGGCCTCCTGCAGGGCTAATTTGATTTCGGCTCATACACGTTATCTGGTCGGTATCCAAATCGAAATCATGATTGAAATCGGTTTCTGACAACTTTCCGATTTAGAGAGCGATTTTAATTTCGACGTATGCTGGTGCCCCATGGGGATGCACTTTGAACATCAAGCTGTCTAATGTTCTCGTATTATGAAGATGTTACAGAGTGCAAATCTGCCCTGGGGCCTCCTGCTAGCCCTTCGAGCCCTTGCCCTGAATTGCGCGGATGAAGTCTGGCCAGGCGTCGGCCAAGCGGCGCAGGGCCGCGGCCCTGTGGCTGCGTTTGTTTTTTTCGGTCGGTTCCAGTTGGGCGGACGTCAGGCTGAGTTCCTCGTCGAAAAACAGCGGATCATAGCCAAAGCCGTTCCGGCCTTGAGGGGAGATCGCGATCCTGCCGGACCATGTCCCTCTGGCCAGCAATTCCTTGCCGCCCATCACCGGGGCATGGACCGCGATCACGCTGACGAAACGAGCCCCTCGGTCCTCCCAGGGAATTCCTTCCAGCCGGGACAACAACAGGGCGTTGTTCGTCTCATCCGTGGCGTCAGGGCCACTGAACCGGGCTGAATACACACCCGGCGCATCCGCCAGGGCGTCCACTTCCAGACCGGAGTCGTCCGCCAAGGACGTCAGTCCTGTCAACCGGGCCACGGCCCTAGCCTTTATCAAGGCGTTCTCCTCGAACGTCTCGCCTGTTTCCGGAATTTCGCCAATTTCCGGAAAGGCGTCCATGGTCAGCACCCGCACGTCGAATTTCTCCAACAATGCAGCGATTTCTGTGGCTTTGCCCTTATTTTTCGTGGCAATGATCAGTTCCAACTCTCTTCCCCTCTCACGGTATTTTCACGTTCCATTCACAATCTCCGCCCCAACTCTTGACACCCCCCACCGCCCACGGTCTCCTGACTCAGGCCCCTTTCACTCCCGCCTCCGCGCTTCGGATCTTGGGCAGACGCAACGTGGCCGTGGTTCCCGTCTCCCGACTGCTTTCCAGGTGCAGTTCTCCACCCAGGTCGATCACGATCTTCCGGGTCATCGCCAATTCCAGGCTAGTGAACGGATTGAAGGGATGATCCAGAACATCGCTGGGCAGGCCGTGCCCAGTGTCGGCGACCTCCAAGACAACGTTGTCCCGGCCTTCTCGGACGGAAATCCGCAGTTCACCGCCGGAAGGCATGGTGGATACGGCGTTTTTGATCAAATTTTTCAGACACTGCCGGACCATTTCCGGATCCGTGACAATGGAGGGGGTCGTTTCGGTCAGATCCAGTCGAGCACGGATGTTCGGGGCAAGGATGGATGCGTCCAGGGAGCGCGCCACCTCTTTTACCAACATGTCGATCCGCACCGGGCTCATGGTCAGTTCCAGGGGACGCGAAAAATTGATGAATGTCCGTAAGATGTCGTCCAGCCGCTTGGATTCGCTGAGGATGATCCTGAGCTTTTGCATACTGGTGTCGTCCAGCCCCGGCGCTCGAACCAGGGTATTGGCAAAGCCGCCGATGGCGAAAAGCGGGTTGCGGATTTCATGGGCGATGTACGTGGAAAACTCGCCGATGGCGGCGTATTTCTCCGCGGCCTGCAGCCGGTGGACCATGGTGGAAAGGTTGTGCCCCAATTCGCTGAGTTCATCCGAGCCCTGAATGCCGAAGTCCTCGGAATAATTTCCCCGGCGAATCGCCTGACTGACCCGGGACAGCTTGCCGATGCGGTCCAGCAGGTGCGTGCGCAAATAAAACAAAACGCAGGCCAACAGCGCCGCCAGCCCGCCGAAAGCCATCAGCCCGCCGTACATCTGCATGGTCCGGAGCTGGGAGAAGTCCTCGTGCATGTCTTGAAACTCGAACAACGCGCCGAGGGTCGGTTGACTTGCGCCGTGACAATGGTGGCATTCCGGACTGTTGGTGATGCTCCTGACGCGCAGGTAGTAGGGACGATCCCGCAGTTCCAAAAGCATGCCCGAGTCCATCCCCTCGGTCAGACTGACGTCGAGCATGTCACGGACCTCAGAATGGTCGTACAGGTCAAGCAGGTCGCGTCTCAGGGTTTCGGGTTCCGTGGAATACGTGATGTTGCCGCGGAAATCCGTCAGGTAGATCCGGATGTCCTCGTACAAATCCGAGGCTATACGAAATTGCTCATGGGTCCCGGGATTGTCGCCTCGGCGCATCGGGCCGTCGATGGCCATGCTCAGCAATTCGGAAACGCGCAGGCCCAGGCGGTCGATCTGGTGAATGGTGATCTTTTGTTTCCAGTAGTAATTGGCCGCGAAAAGGCCGAAAAACACCAAACAGGTCACCAGGGAAATCAATCCCAGAATTTTCACCCCGAGGGAGATTCGAGGTCGTCTCACGGCGGGCTCCTTGGGATTCTTGTCCGGACTTTACCCAAAATTATATTCGGATATTCCCGGCATAATCGGGCTTGACCTTTGTTTCAACCACCGGCATGTCCTTCGGACCTTTACGCCATTTTGCCAAGAATTCAAGAATTGCCATGATTTCCGTTCTTCTGCCCGTCCACAACGCCGCCGCTACCTTGCCGGATGCGCTGGACAGTCTGCTGCGTCAATCCTTCACGGACCTGGAAATTATCGCGGTGGACGACGGTTCCGACGACCGTCCAGAGGACGGCCCTCGCGGAACCCCAGGCGGCCCCGAACCTCCTGATGCGCCGGAAACGTCCGCCACCCGAGCCGTCCTTCAGGAATATGCCCGGAACGACCGTCGCGTGCGGGTGCTGGGAATCAAGCACGGAGGGATCGTTCAGGCCCTGAATCACGGGCTGACCGCCGCGGGCGGCGAGTACATTGCGCGCATGGACGCCGATGACGTAAGCCATCCGGAGCGACTCCAAAAACAGGTCGACTTCCTGCGGCAAAATCCGGACGTCGGCCTCGTCGCCTGCCGGGCCGCGTTCGGCGGGAGCGCGGAACATGCCGGAGGGTACAAACGACATTTGGACTGGACCAACACTCTGCTGACCCAGGAACGGATCAGCTTGGGCCGGTTCCGCGAATCCCCCCTGGTCCATCCCACCGTACTGTTCCGCAAGGAACTGGTTCACCGGTTCGGCGTCTATCGGGACGGGCCGTTTCCCGAAGACTATGAACTCTGGCTGCGCTGGCTGAGCCTCGGCGTGCGCATGGCCAAGCTACCCGAGACGTTTTACGTCTGGAACGACCCTCCGCATCGCCTTTCCCGGACCCACCCTCGCTACGGCGTCCGGGAATTCTACGCCGTCAAGGCCGCTTATCTGGCAAAATGGCTGGCGAAGCATAATCCGCATCATCCCCGCATCATGGTCATGGGCGCGGGCCGAATCACTCGCCGTCGGGCGGAAATGCTTTTGGATCACGGCGTGGAGATCACCGCCTGGCTGGACATCGATCCGTGCAAGATCAATCGTCGCGTGGCCGGTCGTCCCGTCATCCACCGCGACGAGGCTCCTTCTCCGGGACGGGCCTTTCTGGTTTCCTACGTCGCCGGGCACGGCGGGGCCGAAGACATCGAGCACTTCCTGCGCGGGCGGGGATACCTTCCGGGTCGCGACTATCTGTTGGCGGCGTAAGGCCGGGCGCTTCACCCAACCCCGACCAGGTCGTCGCTCCTCATTACGGGTCAAAGGCCGACTCCAGGGCCTGCTCCAGTTGTCCCAAGGTGAAGAGATCCCGGAGAATCATCGGACGCTCCGCCGATTCGCCGTGATCAAAGATTGCCACCAGGGGGATGCTTTGGCTGCCCAGGCCGCGCAACAGGGCCATTCCGTCCGGATTGTCATGGGTCAGGTCCACTTTGACCAGGCGCAGGCCGTACTTGTCCTGAAACGGGGCGAGATTGCCCGGAGTGAGCACGGTTTTTTCCAGAAACTTGCAATTCGGGCACCATTCCGCGGTAAATTCCACGAGCATCCGGTCCGTGCCCAGAGCCTGGACGTACAATTCCGAGGAAAACGGCTCCCAATCGCTGGACACGGGCTTGGCGGTCAAGGCCCAGCCTCCCGCGGCCAGCACCAGAACCAAGGCCCCGGCCCGTATCGACCAGCGTCGTAAGGCCGAATGCGACAGATTCGTCCATCCACCCCAAATCCAGGAGGCCATGCCCGTGGCCCAGAACAAGATAAGCACGGGGAACAGGAATTCACCGGGCAGAAAGGTCAACAGGTAAATGCAGGTGGCCAGAAGCAAAAACCCCAGGGCCTTTTCCAGGTAGAGCGTCCAGTTGCCGGGTCTGGGCAGGAAGCGGACCAGATTGGGAAAGAAACTGACTACGAAGTATGGCGTGGCCATGCCCAGACCCACGCAGAAGAACACCCCGGCCACCACCAGCGGCGGCTGGACCAGGGTCCAGGCCAGGACTCCGCCCAAAAACGGCCCACTGCACGGAGTGGCCAAAAGCGTGGCCAACATCCCCGTGAAATACGCCTGTCCCTCGCTGGACAGGGAGGATTCCCCCTTGCGACCCATCTTCAGATCGATCACCGGAAGATTGAAGACGCCGAACAGACTCAGGCTCAAAGCCAGTAAAAGCGTGGCCAGGACGATGACCGTGGTCGGGCTTTGAAATATCTGGCCCCAGACCATCCCGGTCAGGGAGAGCAGAAACGCCAGAATCATGAAAAACGTCAAAATGCCCAAGGCGAAGAGCTGGTTGTGATCCCGGAACGCCTTGCGCTGGCTTTCCATATCCCCGGAGGACGCATCCGGAATCAGACCGCGCAGCTTCAGGCTGACCACGGGCAGCACGCAGGGAGTCAAGTTCAGGATCAATCCCCCGAGTAGGGCCAGCAGCAAGGCTTTGCCCAAGCCGCGAACCTCCAACCCGGGCTGAAAGGAAACGGGTTCAAGCCGCTCCGGAGCGAATTCGATGAGCGCCGACTCCGTGACCGGAGCGCTTGCGGAACCGGGCCGAACGAACGGGGTCGTCGTGGCTCCAGGGGCCGCCGTCAACAGCCGTTCGGTCCAGTCCGGTTCATCCTCCGAAACGTGACGCGTTCGCTTCAGAAGGTCCGCGACCTCATGATCTTCGCGCAGATCAATGGGCCAGCAACTGCGATCCGAGCACAACAACATCCGCAGGTGGACATGAAGAACGTCGCGTTCCCGCAAAACCTCCTCGCCGGGTAAAACGACGAAAAGCGGAGTGGCCTCCTTGAAGGCCTCCACCATCACACCGGGCTCCAGGCTGTCCTCGATCACGACGCCCGGAGGATACAGCACGCGCAGATATTCCTCGCCCGGCGCGAGCATGGCCTGCAACGTGGTTGGCATGCCGGTGGCACCGGGCTCGTGCCCGTAAGCGTACCAGCCCGGTGCCGGAGTCACCCAATACACCCCCACCGTCGCGCCCGCGGGCAATAGGCCAAAATCCTCATCCAGCACATACGTCTCCAGCCTGGACGAATACGGTGCCGGAGCCGCGTCACCGCGAGCCAATCGCTCCCAAGGGCCGATCCCGGCCCCTAGGGCGATCCCAAGACCGATCAACAGCAGGTAAGAACCAAACAACCATGCCCGTCCCGAAACGAACCTGCCTCGTTCCATACTTTCCGCTTGATGCCTCAAAAAAATACGCTTCATTCAAATCCGCCTTGACAAGGTACATGAGTGAGGTCTATAGGTGCTGTCTTGCCGCGAGCGGCACGTCCCTGGGTCACTAGCTCAACTGGCAGAGCAGCGGACTCTTAATCCGGAGGTTCAAGGTTCGATTCCTTGGTGACCCACCAGAACAATCAAAGGCTTACGATGAAAATCGTAAGCCTTTTTTTGTGCGCTTCTTTGGAATGGTCATTTTTTCCTCGCTGCTATCCCACTTTTTTCGGGCAAAGGGTTGTCCCGTGTTTTTCGGGTAAAAGGTTTTTCCGCTTTTGTCCTGCTTTCCTATGCCATGACGGAAGGGTGCAAGACAAGGCGAAAAAAATGCCCGTCAAACGCCTGCCCTTCCTCCCTTTTGTCTAAAAAATGCTTATTCGACGGATGAGTAGGAATCGGAAAACGCCTGTTTTTCCTCACAAACAAAGGCGTTACGTGATCAGTCATGTTTGCGTTGTATCAGTATTGTGCCACTTGGTCGCGGGTGTTGCGCCAATTTCGCCGGCAGTGCCAACATTGCCAGAAAATTCAAAGGGGTTGGATGATCGCATCATCCAACCCCTTTTTTGATCAGCTTTGCCGCTTCTTTGTTGTTCCTGTGGCGGGTATCGCTTGCCTCGTTTACTGCGTCCTGGGCTGATGTTCCTCTTTGAGCAGTCGGCGGGACAGGGGCAGAATGTCCGTGGGGGGGACGCAGAAAATGTCTTCGCGCACGCCCACGGTCAGGGCGTGGCAGAGGACTTCGTCCATGTGTTCCACGGTGATGATTTCCAGGTCCTTGAGGATGTTTGCCGGGACTTCTTTGAGATCCTTGGCGTTGTCCGCCGGGATGATCACCTTGGCGATCAACCCGCGGTGCGCGGCCAGAAGTTTTTCCCGGACTCCGCCGATGGGCAGTACGCGGCCGCGCAGGGTGATTTCCCCGGTCATGGCCAGGTCGTTGCGCACCGGCAGGTTGAGCAGGGCCGAGATCACGCTGGTGGCCAGGGTGATTCCGGCGGAGGGGCCGTCCTTGGGCGTGGCGCCTTCCGGAACGTGGATGTGGATGTCGATTTCCTTGTAAAAGTCCGGGCGCAGTCCGAACAGGTCCGAGCGGGAGCGGACATAGCTCCAGGCGGCCCGGGCCGACTCCTGCATCACGTCGCCCAGCTTGCCGGTGATCTCCACCTTGCCGGTGCCCGGCATCAGGGAGACCTCCACCAGAAGCAGTTCACCTCCCATTTCGGTCCAGGCCAGTCCCGTGGCCACACCGGGCTGGGACCGCTCCTCCCGCTCGCCGTAGCGAAACTTCGCCACGCCCAGGTACGTGGCGACCATGGTCTTGCTCACGGCCACGGGCTTGTCGGCCCGTCCTTCCTCCACCACCTTGCGGGCCACCTTGCGACAGATGGAGGCCATTTCCCGCTCCAGGTTGCGCACTCCGGCCTCTCGGGTGTAGCGGCGGATGATCTCCAGAACCGCGCCCTCGGAAAAGGTCATGTCCGAAGCGGTCAGGCCGTGCTTGGTCAGCAGGCGGGGCGTTAAAAAGTCCTTGGCGATGCGTGTCTTTTCCACTTCCAGGTAGCCGGGCAGGCGGATGATCTCCATGCGGTCCCGCAAGGGGCCGGGAATGGAGTGCAGGGTGTTGGCCGTGGTGATGAAGAAGATCTTGGACAGATCGTAATCCAGATCCAGATAGTGATCGCTGAAGGCGTCGTTCTGTTCCGGGTCCAACACTTCCAGAAGCGCGGCGGACGGATCGCCTCGGAAATCCGTGCTCATCTTGTCCACTTCGTCCAGGCAGAACACCGGGTTATTGAATTTCACCCGCCGCAGGGACTGGATGATCTTGCCCGGCAGGGCTCCGATGTAGGTCCGCCGGTGGCCGCGAATCTCGGCCTCGTCCCGGACACCGCCCAAGGAGATGCGCACGAACTCCCGACCCATGGCCCGGGCCACGGATTTGGCCAAAGAGGTCTTGCCCACGCCGGGAGGCCCGACCAGGCAGAGGATCGGGCCCTTGATCTTCTCCACCAGGGTCTGCACGGCCAGGTATTCCAGAATCCGCTCCTTGGGCTTGTCCAGGGCGAAATGGTCCTCGTCCAGGATGGTCTGGGCGGCCTTGAGGTCCAGGGAGGTGGGTTGGATGGCGTTCCAAGGCAGGTTCAGTATCCAATCCACGTAGTTGCGGACCACGGTGAATTCCGCGGACTGCGGCGACATCTGCCGTAGTTTTTTGATTTCCTTGGCGCATTTTTCCCGAGCCTCGTTGGGCAGATCCAGGGCTTCAAGTTGTTTGGCCAATTCTTCGAGTTCCTGGCCGGCCTCCTCCTCGCCCCGCCCCATTTCCTTCTGGATGGCCTTGATCTGCTCGTTGAGGTAGAAATCCCGGTGGTTGCGCTCCATCTGCTGCTTGACTCGGCTTTTGACCTTTTTTTCCAGGGACGTCAGCTCAATGTCCTTGAGCAGCAACTCGTAGGCGTTTTCCAGGCGAACCTGGGGATTGGGCTGTTCCAGGGCCGCCTGTTTGTCCGCGAAGGGAACTTTCAAGTGCGGCATCAGGCTGTCCGCCAGTCGCCCCGGAGTATTCAGGGAGTTGATGGCGGCCATGGTTTCCGGAGCCAGCTTCTTATTGATCTTGGCGTAGTCCTGGAGGGAGTCCTGGACCGCTCGGATCAAGGCCAGGGCCTCCGGTGTGGCCGCGTCCTCGCCGACCATTCCGTGGGCCAGGACCATGGGGTATCCGGGCTCAATCTCCTGGATGCCGTACTCCTTGGACCACGTGGCTCGGTAAAGTCCCTCGAACAGCACCTTGATGGTCCCGTCCGGAAGCCGGAGCAACTGCAGAATCCGGCTGACCGTGCCTAGGTCGTACAGGTCGTCGGGGGACGGGTCCTCGGCCTCGGGATGTTTTTGGGTGACCAGGTAGATCTGCTTGTCGAACTTGTTCAGTGCGCGCTCAATGGCCCGAATGGACGTCTCACGTCCGACGAACAACGGCATGATGGCCCGCGGGAACATGACCACTTCCCGCAAGGTCATCAACGGCAGATGAATTTCCGGCGCGACGCCGATCTGGTTTTTTTTCTCTTTCTTCTCCGGCATGGGCTATCCTTTGCAAAGGCACGCGGCCTTGCGCTCAGGCGGTCTTGACTTCCTGCTCGTAAATCAACAGCGGTTCGGATTCGTTCTCCACCACGGACTGGTTGACCACGCACTCCTTGACGCCGGTCAGCGACGGCAGCCGGTAGGAGATGTTCAGCATGATGGTCTCCAGCACGTTGCGCAGCCCTCGGGCCCCGGTCTTGCGCTCAATGGCCTGGCGGGCGATGCCCCGCAGGGAGTCCTGGGTAAAGCGCAAGCGGACGTTCTCCATCTCGAACAATTTTTGGTATTGCTTGATCAGGGCGTTCTTCGGCTCGGTCAGGATGCGGACCAGGTCGTCCTCCGTCAGGTCCTTGAGCGAGGCAAGAATGGGCAGCCGTCCCACCAGTTCGGGGATAAAGCCGAACTTGATCAGATCCATGGGCTGGACTTGGTCCAGGAAGGAGCAGGCATCCTCGTTATTGGGCGACGTCAGGGCGGCTCCGAAGCCCATGCACTTGGATTGGGTGCGTTGCTGAATGATCCGTTCCAGACCGATGAACGCCCCGCCAACGATGAACAGGATGTTGGAGGTGTTCATCCGGATGTATTCCTGCTGAGGATGCTTGCGTCCGCCCTTTGGGGGGATGTTGGCCTCCGTGCCCTCGATGATCTTCAGCAGGGCCTGCTGGACACCTTCGCCGGAGACGTCCCGGGTGATGGAGGGACTGTCGGAGCGGCGGGAGACCTTGTCGATCTCGTCGATGTAGATGATCCCCTTGGAGGCCGTTTCGATGTCGAAGTCCGCGTTCTGGAGCAGCTGCACCAGAATGTTTTCCACGTCCTCGCCCACGTATCCGGCTTCGGTCAGGGTGGTGGCGTCGGCGATGGCAAAGGGAACTTTCAAGATCCGAGCCAGGGTTTTGGCCAGCAAGGTCTTGCCCGAGCCCGTGGGGCCCATCAACAGGATGTTGCTTTTGTCCAACTCTACGCCGTCGGTCATCTGCGGGGCGTAGAAGACCCGCTTATAGTGATTGTGCACGGCCACGGAGAGGATTTTCTTGGCCTGCTGCTGTCCGATTACGAATTCGTCCAGCTTCCTGTGCAGTTCCTCCGGAGTCAGCAGTCGTCCGTCCTGCAGCTCCGTTTCCATGTCGTCCTGGTTGATGATTTCCTCGCACAGGATGACGCATTCGTCGCAGATGTACACGTCCGGTCCGGCGATCAGCCGACGAACTTGGTCCTGACTCTTACCGCAAAACGAGCATCCCAAATGCGGCTGATTGGATTTCTTTTTGGCCATACAAACCTCTACGATGACTTCAGTTGCGATCTGGAGGAGAGAATCTTGTCGATCAGCCCGTAGTCCACTGCTTCCTGCGCACTCATGAAATAGTCCCGCTCCGTATCGTGGCGGACCTTTGCCAGGTCCGCGCCGGTGTGCGAGGCCAGGATTTCGCTGAGTTTTTCCTTCAGGCGGATGATTTCCCTGGCCTGAATGTCGATGTCCGTGGCCTGGCCCTGGAAACCGCCCATGGGTTGGTGGATCAGGATTCGGCTGTTAGGCAGGGCGTAGCGCATTCCCTTGGCTCCGGCGGTGAGCAGCAACGCACCCATGCTGGCGGCCTGTCCGAGGCAAAGCGTGGCCACCGGGGAGGATATGTACTGCATGGTGTCGTAGATGGCCAAACCGGCGGTGACGGAGCCCCCGGGGGAATTGATGTACATGTTGATTTCTTTTTCCGGGTTCTCGGATTCCAGAAAAAGAAGCTGGGAACAAACTAAGTTGGCGACGTAATCGTCAATGGCCGTTCCCAGGATCAAAATCCTGTCCTTGAGCAGACGCGAATACAGGTCGTAGGCCCGTTCCGTCCGCCCCGTGGTTTCTATGACGATGGGCACGCCCATGGGCATGGTGTTTCCTCCTGGAGTTGAGTGGCCGACAGCGAAGCCCGCGGCCGGCGAGAGGTCGCGGACCCGTGAAGAGGTGGGACGCGGTCGTTCTTACGCGATTCTGTAGGTAGCAATCAAAACGACAAAGGCAAGCCCGCCGCCCCGGAATGTTTCGGGGGGAGCGGGCTTGCCGACGTTCCTCGCGGCATGGCGCAAGGGGTCACGACATTGCTTCGGTTTGGGATTCGGCGTTTTCAGAGTCGGATTCCTCGGCCCGTTGGGGGTCGACCTCCGTGATCCGGGCCTTGGAGTAGATCAATTCGATGGCCTTGTCCGCCAGGATGCGGTCGCTGACGGCCGGCATCAGGTTGTTCTGCTCGTGAAAATGCTTCAATCCCTGAGCGTCCTGCCCGGTCTGCTGGGCCATGTCTCGGAAGAAGGCATCGATTTCCATGGGCGAAACGCGCAGGTTCTCCTTGGTGGCCACGGCCAAAAGAAACAGCTGGGATTTGACGAGATCTTCCGCCTTGGACCGGAACTGTTCCCGGATTTCCTCCATGGGCTTGCCCAGGGCCTCGATGCGCTTGCCCATCCGTTCCAGACGATGCTGCATTTCTTCGACCATTCGATCGATGTGCTCGGTAACCATGGACTCGGGCAAGGCAAAATCCACCTGCGAGGTCAGGTCGTCCAGGATCTTCTTTTGCGCGGCGGCTTTGTTCACGCGTTTTCGAGATTCGACGTACGATTTCTCGATGGCCTCACGCAGCTGCTCCACGGAATCGAAATTGCCGGCTTTCTTGGCCAGTTCCGCGTCCACTTCCGGGAGCTTCTTCTGTTTGATCTCCTGGAGTTTCACGTTCATGGTCACGGTTTTTCCGGCCAGCGCGTCGTTGAGGAAGTCCTCCGGAAAGGAGATATCCGATTCCGTGCCTTGGCCGGGACGGATGCCCTGGATCAGGGCTTCGAACTCCGGCAGCGCCTGTCCCTGACCCAACTCCAGTTGAAAATTCTCGGCCTTGAAGTCGTCGAGGGTTCTGCCGTCCAGGGATGCGTAAAAATCCACGACCACCACGTCTCCGTCCTGAGCGGGACGATCCTCTTCCAGGGGGACGATTTCCGCCATGTTCCGCCGAATCCGGTCCACGACCAATTGCGTGTCGTGCTCGCTGGCCTGGGCTTTTTCCTCTTCCACGGCGACGCCTTCGTAGGACGGCAGTTCAAACTCCGGGGCCACTTCAAAACTGATGGTGTATTCAAAGGGCTGGTCCCTGACCAATTCGCCGGCATCCACGTCGATTCTCGAGAGCGGCTTGACCTGCATCTCGTTGATCACCTCGTTGATGTGGCAGTTGATCAGGTCGTTGGTGGCCTCTTCGTAGATCTTCTTTTTGAACATGCCCTCAATGACGGACGAGGGCACCTTGCCCTTGCGGAAGCCCTTGATCACGGCGTCCTTGCGATACAGGGCAATGGCCACGGCCAAGGCCGAATTGACCTCTTCCGGCGGGGTGACGATTTTCACGGTGCGTTTGACCGGTGTCGGCTCGAGCACTTCATGCTGCATATGAACGATTCCTCCTTGGAGTTATTGACGAAAAAAGGCGAGGCCGCTCGACCTGGCCGAAGCGGCGCAATCGCGAGAGAGGTCCGCTCGTGGCGGAAAGGCCGCCGCACGGAATTCTCTCAAGGTAAAAAGTGGAAAAGTATATCGTTTTTATTAAAAAACCGCAATGAATGAGAAGGCCGCCGAGCCGAGGCCGCATTGCGCGGCGCGACACGGCCGGTTGAAGTGGTGCGAGAGGGGGGACTCGAACCCCCACGGACAAGCCGCCAGATCCTAAGTCTGGTGCGTCTACCAGTTCCGCCACCCTCGCGTATCGTGGAAATAAAGAGAAAGAGCTGTTTCCGGGGGGAAAGTAGTCAGGAGGAGGACGACGTGTCAACAGCGCGGTACGCGGCGACCAGGGCGAATTCGTTCTCGATTCTCACGGGCTATTCGGATCGGTATCGAAATCGTGATCAAAATCGGCTAGAAGTAAACTCGTCACAAGGCCTGACAACAGGCTTGTTTGGACATCAATTCCAATTTCGATTCGATTTCGATAACTGAGTGTTGAAAAAGTCCTTATCCGGCAGTCCGTTCAAAAACCCCAAGTGCAAGGAGCAAAAAAAGTTCAAGGTCGAAGCGTATTTATTCATACGTGAGAGTTTGAACTTTTTGCAGCGACGCAGCAATTGGGAGTTTTTCAACGGACTGATAACGTCCACGTTTATGCATGGATCATCCCATTCAGGTATTCCAAGGCGCGCGCGCCTTCCTCGTCCATATCCCGGCTGTAATGATTGACATACGTTCGGATATGGGTCCGGAGCACTTCGTCGTCCATTTCCTGAGCCAGGGCACGGACCAGGGGCCAGATGGAGTCCGGGGCGTGGGACGCATGGCTCAGGCTGGCCTGAATCCGCCCAGTGATCCACTCCAACGTCTCAATGCCCAGAGTCCGCCGTCCAAGGATGCACCCCAGGGGCAGGGGCAGGCCGTTCGTTCGTTCGTCCCACCAGCGGCCGAGATCCAGGATGCAGGACAGCCCGTACCTGTCCAGCAGCAGGGCGCTTTCATGGATCAAAAGCCCGGCATCCACCTCGCCGCGCAGCACCATGTCCACGATTCGGTCATAGCGCACCGGAATCAACTCCACCGGTTCGGTCCAGGCTCGGCGCAACAGAGCCGCGGCCGTGGTTCCCAGGCCCGGCACGGCGATGGTCCGCGGAGCGCCTGAAGGAGATGAGGATGAGGTGGGAGGGGAGGTCACCAGCTTCGGTCCATGCACCTTGCTGAACGCTCCTCCCGCCGGGAGCAGGACGTAATCGTCCAGCAGTTCCAAGGCCTGGGCAGCGGAAACCTTGATCACGTCGTATTCTCTTCGAACAGCGGCCTCGTTGAGCACCTGCACGTCCTCCCAGATGAAGGACGCGGTTCGGTCCGGCAAGGGGGCGCATTGGCCGAGCACCCAAGCGCCGAAGATGAACGTGTCGTTGGGACACGGAGAAACGGCCACGGTCAGGGGCAAGGGCGGCGTGATCAGTTCGGACATGGAGTTCCCTCAATATCGCCGAGCAGTGCGGATGCAACCAGGGCCAAGCGTTGCTTGGCGCCGTTCAGGTCCCAGTGCGCGGCATCCCTGGAACCCACCAGGTTGGAGATGGTTCGCACCTGCACGAAGGGCACCCGGATGAGAGAACAGGTCCAGGCCAGGGCGAACCCTTCCATGGTTTCGATGTCGCAGGCGTATCGGGTCCGCAGGGCCTCGGCCCGCTCCGGCGTGCCGGACACTCCGGCCACCGTCAGGCCGACCGCTTTGGTCAGGCCGGAAATATCCAGTCCCATTTGGCGGGCACAGCTTTCCGGCGTGAGTCGCAGTCGATCCCAGACCGGCTCGCCGTCGGCTTTGCCCTGGGCCAATCCGATGCCCCTGGGGTCAAGCTCGGAAGCGGTCAACAGGCCGTACTCCGGCCAGATTTCCTTTGTCGTCACCACGGTCGTTCCCAGAGGCAGCCGTTCCAGGGAAAAGGCCCCGGCCACGCCCAGGTTCAGCACGCCAACGGGTTCAGATGCGTTTCCCGATGAACCGGTCGACAGGCTGCCCAGCAGACGCCCCAGGGAGATTCCGGCGTTCACCGGTCCAACCCCGGTAACCAGCAGGATCAGTTCACCACAGGGCCGTCCCTGAAGTCCCCCTTTGGAAACGCCCAGCCGGCTCCATGCATGCTCCACCGGCACGTGTCGGGAAAGACCCGGAAAAGCGGCCCGCATCTCCATGACCGTGGCCGTGGCCACGATCAGGATGCGTTTGGTGGCGAATGACGGGGATTGCATGCAGGGCGACCTGTTGATGTCCCGTTGTGGGAAATGGGGGGCTCATGCCGTTCTGGACAAAGTCCCAGGGGAAGCGATATCAGCCGCTGATGACGTTTGACATGCAACTGTTGTTGGCGGCTCTCGGCCTGGCCTTGATCATGGAAGGCATCCCCTATTTTCTGTGGTCCGAAAAGATGCCCGAGTATTTGCGGTTTCTCTCCGAACGACCGCCGTCCACGCTGCGCAAAATGGGCTTGGCGGCGATTATCGCCGGTTTGTTTTTTTTTGCCCTGGCCCGAAAGTTTTTTTAGACTTCACGCTCCGTCCCGGCTTTCTCGGCGATGTGCAGCTGTACGATCCCGAAGGTCATGGGCACGGAGTAGGCTCGGGCAAACCCTGCCTGAAGCAGTTCCCCGCACAACGTCCCGGCGTCCGGAAATTCCTGGATCGATTCGGCGAGGTAGCGGTAGGCCTGGGGGTCACCGGAGAATATCCGTCCGATCAGGGGCAGGACGCGGTGCAGGTAAAGGTTGTAGAATCCGCGAAGGATTTTTTGACGGCCTGCCCCGAACTCCAGAATACAGAATCGCCCTCCCGGCGTGAGCACTCGGAGCACTTCCCGATACGCCGCTTCCCTGGGGCGAATGTTGCGGATTCCGAAGGCGATGGTCACGCAGTCCACGCATTCGTCCCGGGCGGGCAGAGCCCGTCCATCCGCCACCACCGGCTGGATGCGTGGGCGTGAAAGGCTGCCTCCTTCTTCTCCCTTACCGCGAATCTTGCGCTGTCCGCGACGCAGCATGGGCTCGGAGAAATCCATGGCCACGACGTCCACGTCCGGCATATGGCGGACGATTTCCCGGGATACGTCCAGGGTGCCGGCGGCCAAATCCAGGACCCGGTTGGTCCGGTGAACCCGGACGCAGCGTCTGAGACGTTTGCGCCAGACGACGTCGCACCCCAGGCTCAGGAAGTGATTCAGAAAATCGTACCAAGGCGCGATGCGTCCGAACAGGCCGACGACGCGGCGTCCATGATCCTTGTGGTCCGGGTTCATGCCGGTGCCGCCATGGACGTCACGTTGCCGCCTCCGGGTCGTCGTCGCCTTCCGGCGTACCGGTCCCGGCCTCGTTGCGAATAGTGCCGAGAACGGAGCGGTAAATGTCCCCGAACAGCTCCGGAAAGGTGTTCGGAGAAATCCGATTCGTTTCGATGAACTTGACCACGATTTCCTTGGTCACCTGCAGGGCCTGCTTTTGCGTCTGATCCATCCTCGCGACCTCCACGGCAAAGAAAAAACCCGCCCTGGGGAAATGGCCTTGACCACCATGATCAATGACCGGGCGGGTTAAAAACGGAAAAACCGGATGGCCCTCCCGTATTTTAACTATTGTTCAGCCTCTTCCTCTTCCCGGCTCATGGCCTGGATTTCTTCACGGATGATCCGCGCGGCGGCCAGCGGGACGGCCTTGTCCATCTCGTCCGTCAGTTCTCTTCGCAGCTCCGTCCGCAAGGATCCCAAACGCTCGTCCAGCAGCGCGGCCAGTTCATCCCGCCATCCATCCGGGAACGCGGCGACGTCCGCTTCCTGCTCGCCGGTCCGGGGCGATTCCTGTTCCTGACGCAGGGCTTGCCATTCACCCTGTAACGCCTTGAACTTGTCTTGGAGTTTGGCCCAGTAGTTCAAGGAGTTTTCCAGGTCCTTGGCCAGGGCGTTCTTCTGCCCGTCCCAGTCCTCGCGCATGCTCCCCATTTCTTGACGGATCGTCTCCAAAAGGCGCGCTTCGAGATGGTCTTCCCGCTCCTGAAGCGTGGAAGCAAGTGATTCGTCCGGATTTTCCTCCGGGGCGGAGGCAGCGACCTGACTCTGGGCCAATTCCTCAATCCGTTCCCTGAGCGCATCCTGGCCCGCGGCGAGTTCGGCTATTCGCGGGTCTTCCGGTTGATCGCCGTCGTCTTGTTTCAGTTCATCCAATGAGGACGCAAGCTTTTGTGCGATGTCTTCCTGGATGGACGCCTTGTATTCTTCCAGCCGTTTTTCCAAGTGCTCCGCAAAGCTCTCTTCAAGGCGTTCTTTCAGTCGCTGCTCGACCTCAGCGGACATGGACTCGGAAAGTTTGGCCAGTTCGGCGTCGACGAGTTTGGCGACGGCGGTCTCCGTTTGTTCCGCCATGCCGTCCACCGTCCGTTGCACGGAGTCCACCCGCGACCCGACACGTTCGTCTATTCGCTGGTCCATTTGGACCAGCAGGCCGTCCAGATCAGGTTCAGGGACGTCGACTTGGGGCGACTCCCGATTTTCCAAAGCGGCCAAACGATCTTCAAATTCTTGCAGACGCTGTAAAACGGATTCAGGCGAGGCTGCCTTGGGCGTGGAGGCCTCGTCCAAGGCGGGGTCCTGGTTTGCGGTTTTCTCGGTAATGGAGGCAACGTCTTCAAGGACTTCATCGGTCGTGCCCAGGTCCGTTTCCAGGGCGGTTTCCGGTTCCAAGCCTGACTCCGGATCTGTTTCCGGCACGTCCTGAAGGTCTGTTTCAGCCTTCATTTCGGAGTCAGCGGTCGCGGCATCCGAGAGATCCGGCGAGACATCAACTGAAGTGGCCGTCGGGGCACTCGCCGTTTCGGGCTTGGCCTCGTCCAGACCCAGACCGTCCAGTTCCGCCAACCAGTCCGGTTCATCCGTCGATTGCGGCGCAGCCTCGGTGGACGCGTCTGAATCCCGTTCGTTCTTTTGTTTCGGTTGGGCGTCCTCATCGAATAATTTTTCGAAATCCTCCCCGAAATCCAGGGCCGAATCTTCACCAGCGGACATGCCGTCAGTCTGGTCCGAAGCCTCCGGGGCTTGGTCGCCCTTGTCCTCGAACAGGTCGTCCAGGTCCAGCGTATCCGAGTCCGGTTCGCCTTTCTTGCCTGACGCGCCACCCTGACCATCCTTCTCGGGGGGGCCAAGGTCCGCGAAAATCTGGTCGATTTCCCTTTCCAGATCCAGATCGTCCAGGGTTTCGTCCGTCGCGGCGGAAGGCTTGGCGGTCTTGAGGTTCGGCGTTTCGGGGTGACCCTCTTCAACGATGTCGGTCAGGTCGATGATTTCGTCTTTGGCGGCACTGGGCATGGTCCCTTCCTTGGCAAAAGTGACGGTCGTTGCGTCTTGGACAGCGTCTGCATAAACCATGACCACCGCAAAAAACAAGAGGGACCGCGGCTGACCGCGGCCCCTCCTGAATTGCGGAAGCCGTCAGGGAAAACGATTAGTCCCTGGGGTGACAACCGGTGCAGGCCACTGGACCGGTGGGCAGTTCCTGCTGACGCAGGTCGCGGTGACAACCAATGCACGAATCGTGATAGGCCTTCTCAAAGTAGAGAATGTCTCTGCGCTCTTCGGGCGTCTCCGGGTAGATCAGGTCGTGACAGCCGGCGTCCATACAGCCTTCATTGACGTCTCCGGTGTGGTGACAGTCGTAGCAATCAATGTCCGCATGCACGGAGTGCGGGAAGGGAATGGACTGTTGCTTCGGCTCATAATCTCCGCCAGGCTTGGGGATCATGTAGTCGTCGCCAGGTACGTCGGCGGCGTTCAGGTTCGGCAGAACAAATGCGAACACCAGAGCAACCGCGGCCAAAATCGAAATGATAGACTTTTTCATCGTGATTCACCTCCTTTTTCGTGGGATTGTGTAAAAAAGAACTTGCCTGAAAGCATTATGGCAGGACTCCGGATGAAGTCAAGGTGGAAAACCGGCGGCGCATGATCGTGCCTCGTCTCTCGGGTAATCATTGAACACGTCTTCATTCTTGCTGAACCACTCATGCCGTAATCAGAGGACACTGGTCGTACGCAAATCCTGGAGCAGGTCGCGGCCTGTTTGCGAGGCGGCCGCCTCGTTGAGGGCCGTCTCCCCGCCCATGACCACCACCCGGCCCTGTTCGCCGAAGGCGTCCAGGACGTCGGCCACGGCCCGAAAATCCGCCGCGGAGCAAGCCAGGATTTCCTCGCGGACCCGTTGGCGGAACGCGTCGTCCTGGTTGGTCAGAAAGCGGCGCAGAGAGACATGGCCTTTGGCGTCCGGCAGCAGGTGAGCGTCCAGATCGCCGATGGCCCCGACCACGGCCTTGTTCAACTCGTCCTCGCCGATGGGGTTCGTGCGCAGATAGCCGGCCGTTGTGTCGAAGGCCTCCAAGGTTTTGACGATATTTGGGTCCCGATAGGAAACCATGGTCAGCCCGCGACTCAAGGCGTCGAAAATGCAAAACGCGCCGTAAGCCCCGCCTTTGACCCGAATCCGGTCCCAGAGCCACGCTGTACGCAGGTACCGGGTCACCACCATCAGCGCGCCCAGGGAACAAGGCAGATCCTTGGGAGCCCGTGCTCCCTTGCCCACGTAGTTCACCGGCGCGGGGATGGTCAGGGCCTCGCCTTTCTCAGCCGGCAGAAGCTTCCAGGCGGAATTGAGTGATTCGACGGTTGCGCGGCTTGGTAGACCGTCCAAAAAGCTCTTGAGCTTCGGCTCCATGGCGGTGAAAAGCTCCTGTTCCGTGGTCACGTTGACCACCATCGAGGTCCTGTCCAACAGGCGACCCAAAACGGATCGCAACCGGTCTTGGACCCGTTCCCAGTCGGTTTCGACTTCCTGGATCAACTTCCGAAGAAAGAAGAGATAGGAAATGCCGTTCATCTGCTCCCCGGCCTGGTCCGCGAGGGAAAAACCGGCCCGCAGTCGGGTGTTGACCAGGGTATGGCCGCGAGGGATGAGCATTCTCTCAAATCCGGCCTTTTCTTCCAGGATGAGCTGGGTGAAGCGGCGACGGTCATCCAGGGCCGGCGCCAGCAGCATATCGGTGAAAATGGCCAGCAGCTCATCCACCCCGTGGTCCATGGCCTTGCCTCGCAGGAAAAGCCACGCCGCGGGATCATCGTCATCCGCGGCGCGTTTCGACGAGGTGAACAACTCCGGCCAGATCCCGCCGGTTTTGCGACTGATCCGGGTGGCCAGGGCGGCGTAATCTTCCTTTTCCGTGCCGATCTCCACCAGAACCTTGCCCAGCAGGGCGGCGTGGGGCAGGTCTTCCGGGGACAAACGACGCAGATCCAGCCCCAGTTCCAGGTGGACGATGCGGGTGGTGAACTGGTCGTGAAACAGGACGCGGCAGCCGTCCCAGTCCAGGTCGGCCCGCGGAATGTGCTTGCCGGAGTGGTCCAGATCGGCCCGGGTCAGCCCCGGAATGGTCGCCAAACTCCTCGGCGAATCCGGAGTTTCCTGCCAGGCTTTGAGCTTTTCCGTTTGTCGCCGAACAGCCTCCAAACCCGCCGCGTCCAGGCAGGCCCGGGCCTCGGCCAGCCGCGCTTCCTCGTCCCGGCGCATTCTTTCGCCCAGTGCGGGGTCCGGCGTCAGGAGCACGATGCCATGGTGCGGATTGTCCAGCAGTCGGTCCTGGATCATGGTCTCGAAGATGCGTTTCCCGGACAGGAGATCCTCCTTCAGCCGCTTCAGATCCGCTTCAAAGGCCAGCCCTTCCAGGGGGTCGGCGTCGTGCAGCCAGAGGATCAAGGCCTGAAGCATGACCGCCAAGCCACGTGGAAAGCGTCCGCTGTTGCGCTCGCGCAACCGGAACTCCACGCTGTTCAGGGCCGCCTCGATCAGATCCGCGGGGACGCCGTCGCGAACCAGCTCTGCCAGTGTCTCCCGGATCAGGCTCTCCACCCGGTCGGCGTCCTCCACCCGCATCCCTCGCAGACCCGTGGAAAAATAAAGCTGGCGCAGCTCCGCCTCCAGACCGACCCCGGCCAGATCATCGCCCAGGCCGGAGTCGATCAATGCCTTGCGCAAGGGCGAGGAGGGCATCTCCACCAGCAGGAATTCCAGAATCTGCCAGGCCAAGGCGTCGCGCACGTCCAGGGCGTCTCCCACCACCCAGTTCAGGGTGAGCATGGCCTGACCGTCGCTCTTTTCCCCGGCGCTGACCGGATATCCACGGGTTTGACGGGTCGGCGCGGTAAATGGAGCTTGGCGCTGAACGTGGGAATCCACCTCCAGGCGGTCGAACTCGCGCAAGGCTTCGCTGATCAGGGCCAGCCGCTGCTCTGGGTCGTCGTCACCGGAAAAATAAATGAACGCGTTGGAAGGATGATAGTAGCGCCGATGGAAGTCGAGAAATTGCTCGAAGGTCAACTCCGGGATGCGTTCCGGGTTGCCTCCGGAATCCAGTCCGTAGGTGGTGTCCGGAAAAAGTGATTGCTGGGAGTATTCGGACAGCAGGCCGTCGGGGGAGGCGTAGGCGCCCTTCATTTCATTATAGACCACGCCCTGGATGGACAAGGCTCCGTCCGCGTCCACTTCGTAATGCCAGCCCTCCTGGCCGAAGACCTCCGGGGTCAGACGGGGATGAAAGACCGCGTCCAGATAGACGTCGATCAGGTTGTAAAAATCCTTGCTGTTCTGGCTGGCAACGGGATAACAGGTTTTGTCCGGATAGGTGAAGGCGTTCAAAAAAGTTTGCAGCGAGCCTTTGAGCAGCTCGACGAACGGCTCCTTCACGGGGTATTTGCGCGACCCGCACAACACGGAATGCTCCAGGATATGCGCCACCCCGGTGGAGTCGGCCGGCGGGGTCCGAAAACTGATCCCGAAAACCTTGTTCTCGTCGTTATTGACCAGGGACAACAGTCTGGCCCCGGTTCGGTCGTGGCGATACAGAAAGGCCCGGGACTGAAGTTCGGTGATGAAGGTTTCCTTGAGCAACGTGAAATCGTGGGGCATGGTTGGTATTCTCCCTGGAACGGTATGGATTGGCGACGGACGAGAAGCATGTCCGCAAGATGGATTCGTAATCGCGAAAAAGAAAAATCAATCAATGGGGTAAGTTTGGCGACCCGGTTCATTGACATTGACAGCTGACGGAGGTCAAGGTATCGCCTTGTAACTTTTATCACAAGGAGGATTGTGGCGTGAATATTTTGATGTTTGGTCCCAACGGCAGTGGAAAGGGCACCCAGGGGTCCCTGATCAAATCGAAGTACAGTCTGGCGCACATCGAATCCGGCGGCATTTTCCGGGAGCACATCGGAAAGGGCACGGACCTGGGCAAGAAGGCCAAGGAATTTATCGACCGCGGCGACCTGGTCCCGGACGACGTGACCATTCCCATGGTCCTGGAGACCCTGAAGACCCAGGGCAAAGACGGCTGGTTGCTGGACGGCTTTCCCCGGAACATGGTCCAGGCCCAGAAGCTCTGGGAAGCCCTGCAACAGGCCGGCATGAAGCTGGACTACGTCGTGGAGATCCTGCTTCCCCGCGAAACGGCCAAGAACCGGATCATGGGCCGTCGCCTCTGCGCCAACGATCCCAACCACCCCAACAACATCTTCATCGACGCCATTAAACCCGACGGCGACAAGTGTCGCGTCTGCGGCGGCGACCTGAAGGCCCGGGCCGACGACCAGGATGAAGGCGCCATCAACAAACGGCACGACATCTACTACGACACCACCACCGGCACCCTGGCCGCGGCGTATTTCTACAAGGATTTGGCCGCCAAGGGGCAGACCAACTACATTGAACTCAACGGCGAAGGCAGCATCGACTCCATCAAGGACACCCTGCTGTCCCAACTGCCCTAGCCCGATCTCCCGTCGGCCTCGGCCTTCGCCCGCTGCGGGGCGGGGCCGACGGCGAGAGGAAGAAGGCCATGCTCCGCATCGGACGGATCGACTACCTGAACGTCTGGCCCCTGTTTCACGGGCTTCAGCAGCGCCTGGATCCCGAAACACAGGCCCTGACCCGGATCGTGGCCGGACATCCCGCGGACCTGAACAAGGCCCTGGCTGAAGCAAGACTTGACGTCGCGCCCTCTTCCTCTTTTGAATACTTGTCCCGGGCGGACAGATACACCTTGCTGCCCGACTTGAGTATCAGTTCCGACGGGCCGGTCCGCAGCGTCCTGCTGGCCTGCCCGTTTCCGGTTTCGGAAATGCCGAAACGTTTGGCATCCGGGCTCCGGGTGGGGCTTTCCTCCGCATCGGCAAGTTCCACGGCGTTGCTGCGGGTTTTATGGCGGTTTCACTGGCAATGGCCGGAGCCGGAATGGGTCGAGCGGCACCCCGGTCAAGAGCTGGACAAGGGTATGCCGTTTCTGGAAATAGGAGACTTCGCCTTGCGGCTGCATTGCGATCCGCCGCGAGGATGGCATTTGATCGATCTCGGTCAGGCGTGGCGAGCGTTCACGAACCTCCCCTTTGTTTTCGGAGTCTGGATGGTTCGGCGCAATCTGTCACCCAGTGTCGAACATCTTTTAACGTGCGCCGCCGAGGCGCTCTACGCGGCGTCTCGGGAATTTCGGGACGACCCTTTTCCGCTGGCCGCCCGGCTGGAACGGCCGGACTGGCTGACCGTGAAGGATTTACAGGAATATTGGCAGTGCATTCGCTATACGTTCGGCCCGAAAGAGCAGGCCGGACTGGTGTTGTTCGGCGATTTCGTTCGCCGCCTGGGCATGATTCCCGCGGTCCCCGGATTGACCTGGAGCCGCCCGAGCAAGAGTGATTTCGCCTTGGCTGCTTGATAAACGACCAATCTTTGAGTACTGAGCGCAAAACGGTTACGGACCCCGTCTCATCAACAATGGAATAAGGAGGATCTCAATGAGTGCCGCGGAACATCAAGCCGCTTCAACAGCCGAAGCCCCCAAGGCTGGTTACAAACCTATCGACGAAGAAGCTTTCGAAATGAAAACCGGCAGTGATCTGGGCAAGGCCGCCCTGTTCGTCGCCCTGTTGGCCGTCGTCCTGATGGTCATTCTCTATTTCTCCCAGCAGCAGAGCATCACCGGCGTGACCGAAAAGCTGGATGAAGTTCAAGGCGTGAAGCAAGAGTTGGTCGCGGTTCAGGGCCAGATGGCCGACTTGGAAGGCGAAATGGAAGCCCTGGTTGAGAGCCTGAAGGACCTGCCCAAGGAAGCCAAGCGCGTGGTTCTCTCCAGCATGCTCACCGAGTCCGCGAATAAGATCAACTACCTGAGCACCCAGGTGGAAACGCAGGCTCAGCAGTCCAAGCTGCAAGAGATCCAGAAAATGCTTGAGGAAGTCCAAGCCGAACTGTAATCCGCCGCTTCGGTGCGGCCATCCCGGTGAGCGCCGGCTGGCTTCCGGGAAAAGATGAAAGAAACCGGCAAGGAGCATATTGCCGGTCGCGACTTGTCGGCTTTTTGAATATACCGCCACCACCAACGCCGACGTAGCTCAGTTGGTAGAGCAGCTGATTCGTAATCAGCAGGCCAGGAGTTCAAATCTCCTCGTCGGCTCCAGGAAAAAAAAATCAAGGGTTTGCGATGAAAATCGCAAACCCTTTTTTAATGCTGGAAGTATTTTGTCCAACTCCTGTCCAAAGAATGGGGTCCACTTCACCTCCGGCGTACTCGGCTTTCCGACGATGGCCGACGCTGTGCCCTATACTGCACGGGTGTCCGGAGTTGCTCCTACTTCCTTACCTTCATCCTGCTTGCCCGGCGCTAATCGATTTGCCCATGCAGCGATCTCTCTTTCCAGGGCCGGGGTCCAGGCAGCGAGAAACTCCTTGTACAGGTCGTCCCACATCTGAAAGAACCGTTCGACCAGGAAGAATTTTTCCAGAAATACTCCGTCCAGGTCTTCCTTGTCCTGAACATCGACCTTGGGCGTTTTGACGTTCATCTCGAAGTTTGCGCTCACGCTGGCCGACCAGGATTCCTGGGTGTTTTCGTCGTTCAGGGTCAGGTTGGCCGCTGAGATGCGCTTGGCGTCGGCCATGGCGATGAGCAGTTCATCCATGGGGTCGCCCTGCCAGCCGGAGACCGTGCATTTTTCCAGACCGTCGCCGACGAGCTTTTCCAAAGCCACTTTCCCGCCGGACTCCAGGTGCACCCCGTTGATGGACCCGCCATCCACGGCTGTGCGCAACAAGTGGGCCAGGAACAACGAGGGGACTGTGGTCGGCAAAGGGGCGTCATAGGCGTCGATGCCAGCCTCGAACACCTCTTCGGCCCGTTTTTGACCCGCCAGGCGTCTGGCCAGCCAGGCTGGAGTCAGGCGTTCCAGTTCCACGCCGAAGGTTTGCTCGAAAAGCTCGGTGAAGGTTTCCACCGCGAACTTGTTGTTGGAGAAGAAATAGACCACCTCTTCCTGCGGAGCGTAGAGCACGTCGATGGTCCGGGCCTCGGGCTGGGTCTTCATCAGCAGGTGCAGCTTGGTCTGTTCCTTGATCTCCTGACGCCGGTCCTTGGGCACGGCCTTGCCCTCCCGGTCGGCTTCTTCCGTGATGCGTTTCTTGGCCAGACGGCTCAACACAGCGGGCTTGACTTTGCGCGTATCGATGCGCAAGGCCCAGGTGTACAGCACCCCCTTCTGAATCGGGGTCAGGGCGAACGTCGTATCGTCCATGTCATCGATGGAGGTCCAGCCGACGGAAAGCTCTTCGGCTGATTTCTCGATATCCTGGAAAGCGAAGGCGGTCAGCCTTTCCTTGAAGTCAGCGACATCCAGGCTAGGCAGGGCAAAACGCGATATTTGCGAAGAGGAACTGAAAAATCCCATGAAATATTTCTCCTTTATCTGAGTGTTGAAAACGTCCTTTGTCGGCAGTCCGTTCAAGAAAAAGCTATTCGGACACGTCCTGTGTCCGGCCCCTACGGGCTGTGGCTTCGCCACATTATCGATTTGCCATCCTGGCAATCGAATCAAGGTCGAAGCGTATTTATTGATACGTGAGAGTTTGAACTTTTTGCCGCGACGCAGCAATTGGGAGTTTTTCAACGTTATGGTTTCACGGAAACGACATGCGCATCAGGGTGGTAACAAGCGAGCTTTCCCTAGAAGACGGCTGGCTGAAGGTCAAGGAACGCCATGCGGCTCGTCCTGGTTTTGATAATCCCTGGCTCCGGAAGACGTTCACGGCTTGGCTGGCGATTCGGTGAGCTGCAGCAATCGACAAATAATCAAGTTTTGAAAATGTTTAAAAGAAATAAATCAAGAAAAACAAGCTCAAAAGCGAAGAAGCGGCTAATTCTCGCTAAATTTATCGTACGAATGGTTGCGTTTACGGTTTTTACCTTGGTGATTGTTTCAGTTTTCCTGATAGGAATTCTTCGCTTTGTTCCTCCCCCAACCAGTGCGTTCATGGTCAAAAGACAATTGGACGGCTTGTTTCAGCAGGACAAGTCTGCACGAATCCATTACCAATGGGTAGACTGGGAGTTCATATCGCCGCACATGGGCCTTGCCGTGGTTGCGTCTGAGGACCAGAAGTTTCCACACCACAGAGGGTTTGATTTTCAATCCATTAGTGACGCTCTGGAAGAAAGGCGAACCAAAGGGCGAATTCGTGGAGCCAGCACTATAACACAGCAGGCAGCCAAGAATCTTTTTCTGTGGGAAGGCCAAAGTTTTGTGCGCAAAGGTTTTGAAGCTTGGTTTGCGTTATTGATGGAGATGCTCTGGTCCAAGAGACGGATTCTGGAAATATATCTCAACATCGCGGAGTTTGGGGACGGCGTCTATGGGGTGCAATCAGCGGCAGTAATATTCCTCGGTAAGGAGCCTTCTCAGCTGACCAGGAGAGAGGCTGCGCTCATGGCCGCCGTGTTGCCCAATCCAAAAAGGTTCAGCATTGTTGCCCCTTCCGGGTACATGCAGCAAAGAACCCGGCAAATTGAGAGGCAGATGAACAATCTCGGTGCGTCCTACCTGAAGCATCTCTGAACGTTGAGGAAGGGATGTCATGATGGCTGAAAACTGTGCGCTCTGTAAATCTAGAGCTGGATTGATACAGATTTTCTGCTTACTCCAGCAATTCCGGGTTCTTGGACGTTGGACGTGGAATTGCTGTGGGCCGAGTAGCTCCTTGATGGGTGCTCTGATCAGGTAGATCAGGTAGATCAGGTAGATCAGGGAAATGAACGTCGCCTAATTTCTATTCCCCCTGGCTCGTGAGCGTGCTGCCTGGAAGAGGCTGTTCAATCCTTCCAGTCTGGCTCGTTCCGGCATCAGGCACTGCGTTCTGGCCGGACAACAGATGAAAAAAAGACTGGATGAACCTCCCGGAAACCACGTCGATCAGAGGAAAGGAGACGTGTTTGCGGTGGGGAAATTTTCCGGCCAGGGCCAGGAACAGCCCCTGGGACAATTCCTCGGTACGGTCTTGGCAGTGCTTGATGAACGCGGTTTCGGAGGAGGTTTCCGGCAGGTCGGAAAACCGGCAAGACAGCGGGCGAGAGGAAAAAATCAGGCAGCGTTCGTCTCTGGACAGCGGACAGATGTGACCTTGCGGAGCGCTGAGCCGTGTGTCGATCTCGCCTTGCTCTCTGGAGCGCTTGCGAAGGGCGCGACAGGCCCTGGAAATCTCTCCGCACTGCTTGATGACCTCCAACCGTTGGGCGCTATGCATTTTCCGGTTCAAATGGTGTGTCAGATGGGCCGCTTCGACCAGGGATACCTCCACGTCGCAGCGTGAACAGCACACGGCATGGTCGGCCCCGCAGAGGGCGTCGACGCCCTGCTCCCGCAGGCGATTGTCGATCTCGAAAAGCAGGGCTTCATGGTCCGCGAAGAACGGGCTCAGGTCCACCAGGGACTTCCATTCCAGAGAGGGTTCCCGGATGGTCAGTCGGCCTTCCTTCTTGCCGATTTTGCGCACCAGCCACCATTGATCGAAATTGGCCGGCTGGGAGCGCAGCTTTTTGATCTTCTGCTTGACCAGCTTGCTGCCCAGGCCTCGCCGCAGGAGGTAGGCCGAGATGACGGTTCCGGTCCGCCCAATGCCGTGGCGGCAATGGACGTAGACCTTCTTGCCCAGGTAGATGGCCTCGTCCAGCCAGGCCAGGGCTTCTTCCAATGCCTGGAGTTGGGGTGCTTCCTCGTCCTCGATGGGCAGATAGTGGACCTCGAAGCCCTGCTTGAATTCGATGTCGTGCAGGTCGCAGTATTCGGCGCACAGATTCAGAATAGCATCCACGCCTTCGGCCCGGAGATGGTCCAGGTGGTCGTAGGACATGGGAGCCGGTCCGGTGGCTAGGTTCGGGGTGACCCAGTAGAGGGGGTATGCTCCTGTCTCGCTCATGATCGCTCCTCGGGCCGGCTCCATTTGGTCCGCATCTCCTCAGCCAAGCGTAGCGCATGTTCGCGGCTTTCCAGGGCCATGTCCAGCAGAGGGGTGCGTCCCAGGAGGTACCCCAGGATGTTCAGCCGCAGCTCGGTGCGGCGCTGGTCCTGGCGGGTGCATTTGGCTTCCAGGAGGTCTTCCCGGATTCGGACCTGGAAGTCAAAGGCCCGGAGCACGGCCCGGATCATCTCCAGGCGCCAGGCTTTTTTATCGTCGGCTCCGCCTCCGCCCTTGAACCGGAACTGGATGTAGTTTTCCTCGGCCCGTTCTCCGGCCAGGCAGTCCAGCACGGCGAAATGGTAGCCGAAGCGCAGTAGCAGGTGGGCGTAGTGGCGGGCCAGCAGGGCATAGCTGCTTAAAAGGGAGGACTTGAGGCTGAAGATGCCGCCGCTGACCTGATCGAAGCGTTCCCAGTCCAGATGCAGTAGCCCTTCGGACCAGGCCACGTCTTTGTCCGTCAGTCCGGCCCACACGGCCAGCATCGGCCCGCTATGGACGTGCTCCAGGGTCAGGGCGCGCTCGTTCTCGGCCCCGGCGTGAAGCCCGTCGCCCAGGTCCAGGACGTGCATGACGATGGGAATCTCGCTTTCCAGCGGCTTAGCTCGGCGCATGCCCCGGCCCTTGACGTCCATCAGGGAGAACATTTCCCGGGTGCCGTGCTCATGAACGAACCGGACCACGTCGTGCACGCTGCGGCAGTGCTCCGGGGTGAAGGTATCGGCCTCCGGATCGGTCAGATTCAGGGACGCGATCAGCTTGAGCAGCGGGGCCATCCGTCGCTGGAAGGGTGTGGGCGGCTTGGCCCGCTGCTTTTGTTGCCATTGAAGCAGCTCCCGGACTTCGCCGTCGTAGACCACGCCGCGGTGGGCGTCCATGGTCACCAGGCGGTCCTGTTCCAGGATCGCGGCCCCGCTGCCGATACCGACGATCACCGGCAGGCCGAACTCCCGGGCCACGGAGGCGAAATGGCTGGCTTTGCCGCCCTGCTCGGCGATCACGCCGGCCGCCTTGTGGACGATTTGGACCAGGGAGGGCGGAATGCCCGGAGCAAGGACCACGGCCCCCTGGGGCACGGCGTCCAGGTCCGCTTCCGAAGTGATGCGGTGTATCCGGCCCGAAGCGACCCCGGTGCTGGCCGGAGTGCCCAGGTCCAGGATCGAGGCCACGTGGTCCGAGGGCTGGGGGGTGGCGCGGTCCGCCTCGTCCATGACTCCCGACGGAGCGCTGTCGTTGTCTTCCCCCGTGGCTGTGACGTGGATCGGGCGGGATTGAAGGATCATCAGGTTGCCGGAGTGATCCTGGGCCCATTCGATGTCCTGGGGACAACCGAAGACCTGCTCCAGTTCCAAGCCCCACCGGGCCAGGGTCGTGGCGGAGGCGTCGTCCAGGCAGAGTTCGTCGCGTCGCAAGGTGGGCAGGGGGCGGTCGTCCTGTTCCGGAGCGGCCTGCTTGGCCAGAAAACGGGCCGGATCCTGGCGGGAGACCAGAAAGGTGTCCGGAACCGCGCTGCCGTCCACCAATCTGCTTCCCGCCCCGGCCACGGCGGAGATCACCAGACAGGCGCCCTTGCACAGGTCCAGCGGGTCGCGGCTGTAGACCACGCCGCTGGCTTTGGCCTCGACCATCGGCAGAACCAGCGCGGCCATGGCCGTCTGGGCGTCGCTCAGTCCGTAGTGCAGGCGATAGGTCAGGGCTTTGGAAGTGAACTTTCCGGCCAGGACGTCCTTGTAAGCGGACCAGAAATCCCGACGGGAGACGTTGAGTCGCGTGGCGTACTGCCCGGCGAAGGAGGCGTCGCCGTCCTCGGCCAAGGCGCTGCTACGTACGGCGAGTAGCAGTTCCACCGGCGTCTTGCCGGTGCTTCCGGACAGGGCTTTGGCCTGGGCGCTGAGCCGGTCCAGGGCCGTTTCGATCTCCTCTGTCATGTCCTCGGGAACGTCGCCCTGGAGGATAACTTCCCGGATCCGGGCCGCGATCCGCTCCAGGCGTTCGGGTCGGCGAAAGTCCAGGGTCAGGAGCTTCTTGCGAATCATCTCTCGTAGCCCGTTGGACTCCAGAAAGCGCTGGTAGGCGTTGGTGGTAACCACCAGGGACGGGGGCACCGGAATTTCAGTTTGGGCGATGATCCGGGCCAGCCCACGGGCCTTGCCGCCCATGACTTCGTGGTCGCCCTCCGTGGCGGGGCCTTTTTCGAGATGCAGCACGTACGGTCCTTCCGGTCGCCAGTCTTCCCGGCCAAGCAGAATTTCAATCTCCTCGCGGATGCGCCCGCAAGCCGGAGCAAGGCCCGGGTAGCCGTCCGGGGCCATGCCCTGGAGTCGGTCCGCCAGTCGGTCCATACCGTCCAGAAGGTGACGCGTCAGCAGTTCCACCCGTGACCAGTCGACCAAAATCGGTTCCCGGCCGATTTCTTCCAGGCGGGCAATGGCTTTCAGGCAGAGCTTGTCTTCATGCAGCAACTCGCGAAACAGACTGAATTGGCGGCGCACCGCCTCATCCGGGGTAAAGACCCGTTCAGCCCAGCGCTTGATGGATGCAAGAGCCATGGTGGTGCCCCCCTCACCCCTTGCCCAGAATCTCGGCGGTTTTCTCTTCCAACTCGTCGATGTCGATGGGCTTGACGCAGTATTCGTCCGCTCCCAGTTGCAAGGCTTCCTTGGCCGTTTCCAGGGTGGGGTAGCCGGTGAGCATCATCACCCGGATCTTCGGGTTGATTTTTTTCAGCTCATCCAGGACTTCCACGCCGCTCATCTTCTTCAGCTTGATGTCCAGGATGGCCATGTCCACCGGGTTTTTGCGGGCATGCTCCAAGGCAGGCTCCTCGTCGCTGAACACATGAACCTGATGGCCCTTGCGGGTCAGGATGCGGCGCAGCATCACGCCCACGTCCAAGACGTCGTCCAAAACCAGAATTTCGGCCATCATGCCTCCTTTTTGGGAATTTCAATGCACTCGTCCGGGGGGAGTTCGTTGCCTTCCAGGGGCAGCTCCACGAAAAAGACCGTTCCCGGTCCGGAATAGCCGGAGCAGTTCGGGGAGACGTCCACATATTCGCTGGGCACCGGGCTGATGGCGCTGATCCGGCCGCCATGATCCTTGATGATGCCGAAGGTTACGGACAGTCCCAGGCCCGTGCCCTTGTCCACGGGCTTGGTGGTGAAAAACGGCTCGAAGATCTTGTCCAGGTCGTCTTCGGCCACCCCGCCGCCGGTGTCGGCCACGGCCACCACCAACCGGCGACGATGGGCGCAGAGCTTGGAGGTGACGGAAATGCATCCGTCCATCCCGATGGCGTCCGCCGCGTTGTTGAACAGATTTATCCAGACTTGTTTCAGGCGCTCCTTGTCCCCGGAAATGGGGGGGATGCGGTCGTCCAGACGCAGATTGATGACGATCCGGTTCTGCCTGAAGATGTGCTCCACCAACGCGGACACCTCCCGCAGCGAGTCGTTGATGTCCATGGGCTGGGCGGCCTGTTCCGTGGTTCGGGAGAAACTGAGCAGGTCGGCCACGATCTTGCGGCAGACCTGGGCTTGTTTTTCGATGATCCCGATGTCCTGGGCCACGGGGGCGTCGGTGGGGAAATCCTTGAGCAGCAATTGGGAGTAGCCGAGGATGATGCTCAGCGGGGTGTTGATTTCATGGGCCACGCCTCCGGCCAGCCGTCCCAGGTCCTCCATTTTCTGGGAATGGATCAGTTTTTCCTGGTATTGCTTGACCACGGTGATGTCCCGGGCCGTGGTCAGGAGTCCGATGATCCTGTCGTTCTCCACCACCGGAACCTTGACCACATGGTGCCATTTTTTGCCCTTGCTCCCCCGGGTCATGATTTCCTTGGACAGGGGATGGCTGGTGAGCAGGATCTGCATGTCTTCGTGAAAATTTCGGTCCGCCTGCTCGTCGCTGAAGATGTCGAAGTCCGTACTGCCGATGATCTCGGACTCCTCCCGGCCCACATGGCGACAAAAGGCCTTGTTTACGGCGAGATAGGTCAGCTCTTCGTCCTGGAGGGTGACCATGTCCGGAGTGACGTCCAGAATGGTGTTCAACAGCTGTTTTTGTCGGGCCAGGTTGCGCTCGGAACGGCGGAGTTCCTCGATGTGGTTCTTCAAGGTCAGGGCCATGAAGTCAAAGGATTCGGCCAGGCTCTGGATCTCGTCGCCGGCGTTGCGGCGGTAGACCGGACAGTTCCGGCAGTCGTCGAGCTTTTCCGGAAAGCTGCCCGGGGAGCAGTCCGGACAAAAGGTTCCGGCGAGGTACCAGCAACGGCGCAGACGGTCTTCGTGGGCCGGGCAACGCTGCTCCTTGCAGTTCATGATTTCCCAGCAGTTCCTGCCCGGAGCGGGGCTGATCTGCACATCCAGGTTGCCCTTGACCACTTGCTCCGCGGAGTGGCGCAATGCGTTGATCCGTCGGGTCACGGTGCGGGCGAAGAAGCTTCCGCCGATCAGGGCCAGCAGGGTCGCCCCGGCGGTGGCGGCCAGGTTGATCCACATCAGGCGGTCGATGGCCGCCTTGATGGTGGTGTGGGACAAGGCAATGCGCACCGTGCCCAGCCGCGAGGTTCCGACCATCACCGGCGCGGCGAAGTCGTACAGCCGTTCCCGCCCGGTATCCAGAAAGCGCATGGCGAAGGGCCGGTGGTCCTCCACCTGATTGACCTGGAGCAGGGCCACGGGAAACCCGTCGCGAAAGGTGTGGGCCATGACCTGGCCGTGGCGGTCGACGATGAAGGCGTAGACCAGGTCCTTTTGGTCGTCCCTGTCCACCATTTCGGTCACCAGGTTGGTCAGTCGCAGGAAATTCATGGACAGGATGGACTCCGTGGAGCGGGCCGAGAGGTTCACGGAGAGCACTTCACCCCGGAGCAGGGCTTCCCGAAGCACGGCCCTGGAACTGACCGCGTAGTTGATGGCCCCCAGGAGAAAGCCGAAACAGACGATGATCAGGGCCAGGCCGAGATTGATCTTGGTCTGGAAGGAAAGGCGGGAAAGGTACTGGAGAACGGCGTGCATGGCTGAGTGCTGGAAAAGTCCTTTGTTGGCAAAAACAATTGCAGCGACGCAGCAATTGGGCGTTTTTCAACGGACTGAGGGCGCCCCCGTCGGCGGCTATTCCAGCCCGGCCCGCCGGACCAGCTCGCGCACGGCGTCGAAATCTTCGGGAGCGGCCGGGAGGATGCCGCGCATGGCCGCGCTTTCAAGGATCAGGCGGTGTTCCGGGTCGGCGATGTCCAGGGCGAACATGGCCTCCTTGATGTCCCGGACGACCTCGTCAGCCAATCCGGCCCGGGCCGCAAAGCTCCAGCCCGGGTAGCGCGGGGTGCGGGCCAGAATGGTGATCTGGTCCAGGTCGATCTTGTCCTGCAGCAGTTCCAACGCACCCTCACGAACCGTGCCCACGTCGTAGCGCCCGGCGTAGATGCCGAGGATGACGCTTTCCTGTTTGCCGCCCGGTCCGGGAGCGAAGACGATTTCCGCAAAGTCCTCGGGCCGGATACCGTTATCCATGAAATGACCGAGGCCGAACAGATAACCTCCTGCTGAGAACTGGTCCACGGCGATCCAGCGTTTGCCTCGACAGTCTTGCAGGGTGCGGATGTCCGGGTTGTCCGCCCGGGCGATGATCAGCCCCCCAAAGGTCGCTTCGCCGCTGGGCTCCACGATTTTTGCAAAGACCTTGGCTCCGGAATGCTCCGCTGTCAGGGCGTAGACAAAGGGGTTGGCGTAGGAAATGTCGATCTTGCCCTGGGCGACCATGAGCATGTGCTCATGGAAGGTTTCAGGAAAGATCTGCTGGATGTTCAGTCCCGTGGTTTCAGAGAGATGCTGGACCAGCTTGTGATGCCGCTCGAAGGAAACGGTATGCGAGAACTGGGGCAGGTAGGCATAGGTGATTACCGGCTGGCGCTCTCCGGATGCCTGTTCCTCGCGCAAGGTCAAGTCTACTTTGACGGGTTCTGGCTGATCGCCACACGCCGTCAGGAAGAAAAGAAACAACAAGACGGGCAGGATCATCAGCTGATGTCTGGGCATTACGGGGCCTCCGGCGGAACGTGGCCGCTGCGACAGCGGAACCTTGGGATAGGGAGGACGGTTGCGGGAGCACGTCGGCGAAGCGATCAACCCGGCAACCCCTTGTGCTTGTCCACATCCGCCCAGGTAATCATTTTTTCCTCTTCCTGCCCTGGACGGCGCAGTTTGGGCGCGTCGTCGCCATGGAAAAAAGGCAGCCAGGGTTTGAGCTTGGCAAAGCAGATCCGGACCAGGATGTACATGGGGATGAACACGGCCGAGTAGCCCACGACATCGGGAAGCAAGGGGATAGGATAGGCCAGTTCGAATTCAACGGCCGCGAACCGGGTGTGCATCCAGGCCAGGGCGAAGGGCACGGGCCAGACCGAAGCCGCGCCCTGGGAAATGGTGGCGAAAAAGTACTTGCCCCAGGCTTCATTGGCCATCTTGTTGCAGGCCCGGTAGCTCTCCTTGTCCTTGTGAATGATCGCCTTCACGGAAAGGTTGTGCAGGCGGATGGACTCCTGTTCCAATTTCTTGATATACTTACGGTTCATGCGCCCGACCCCGAGAGAAGTCAGCTCGCCGACCAGGGTACACCAGACGGTCAAAATAAATGTGCCGAAGAAAAAACCGCTGACGGGATTGGAAAGGAGGCGAAAGGCGGAGATGAGGAAGGCATCCAGCCAGAGATGGATGGAGCCGAGGATTTCGTGAATTTCTTGCATACAGGATTACATATCCCAGATTGAAGGGAAAAAAAAGGCTGGCGGTAGCCGCCAGCCTTTTTCTCCAAGAAGGTTGTCGATCTAGCCGAAGAACATGGTCATGATGTTCTTGCCCAGAAAGCCGCGGGCCATGAAGTCCAGACCGACGTAGAAGGCCAGGACGATGAACACGCGTTTCAGCCATTTGTCCGGGATGTACTGGGAAGTGTACGGACCGACCATGGAGCCGACGACAATGCCCACCAGCTGGGTGCCGATGAGCGGCCAGTGAACAAGAACGCCCTGCTGCAGATAGCTCAGGATGCTGGTGATCATCCCGATGAGCACGGCCAGGGCGGACGTGCCGGCGGAGAGGTACATGGGCAGGCCGGTGACGCTGGTCAGGAAGGGCACGAGCATGAACCCGCCGCCCACGCCCAGGAAGGCCGCGATGGCCGCGATGACGAAGCCGCCGAGAACCGGAAACAAGGGGTTGAAGGAGAATTCGACGCCGTAGAAGGTGAACGCGATCTTGCCGAGAGAAAACTTGGTCATCTTCACGCCCAGTTCGCTGGTGTCCACTTTTTCGCCGGATCGTTTCTTTTTCATCGTGGATTCAAAAGCGTCCGCGGCCTGCTTGGCCTTTTTCTTGCCGGCCGCGCCGCGCGGCGTGGTTTCGTAGAGCATATAGCAGCCCAGGAACAAGACGAAGATTCCGAAATACCCGACATAATCGCGGAAGGATACTTTACCGGCCGTCAGCAAGGGAATCAGATAGCTTCCCGCGATGGACCCGATGGCCAAGGCCGCGGCCACCGGCAACACGAGCCGGCCCATCTTGTAGTAGTTGATGGAGGAGATCAGAGCGCTGGTTCCGACCATGAATTGGTTGGAAACACGGATGGAGTCCGTGACGGCCCTGTTGATGGTCGGGGCGGTCTGCCGGAACGTACCGGCATAGTTGCCCAGCCCGTAGACCGTGATGTGTCCGACGCCGGCCATGATCCCGCCGAAGGCGCCCACGGTGGAGAAAATCCAGCCGACCCAGATGGCCCAGATGAAGGCCAGGATCAGATTGATCTGAGGACCGCCCGGAATGCCGAGATAGCCGAGGGGCGCGGCGGGATCGATTTCGCCCCGTTCCGTGCCTCTGGGAGCTGCGTCAATGGCCTCCTGGAGGTTGGACACCTGGGCCCAGCCCGATTCGGATGCTATCATGATCGTCCCAAATGTCAGCAGTAACGCTGCAATCAAAAATGTTTTTCCGTGCATTCCATACCTCCCCCTGCATGTTACACTGTTCACGAAATCCTGCGTATTGCCCTGCCTCGCCTTACTGCCTGGGCAATGATCGATGCTTCTGAAGAAGCAACCCGACTGCAGTCGCCTCGGTTTTTTTGAAGGAAATCTCCGCGGCTGGCAAAAGTTCCAAGGCATGCGCCGTACATCCGCTTACACAGGCTGGCTTCAAGCCTTGATCCAGTCGATCCATGCACAAATCGCACTTGAAGGCCTTTTTCGTGTCTTTGTTCAGGGCCGGGACATTCCAGGGACAGGCCTGGATGCAGGCCTTGCACCCGACGCAGAGATTTGTTTGAACATAAACAATACCGTCCTGGCCTCGCCTGGTCATGGCTCCTGTGGGGCAGGACAGGATGCACCAGGCCGGATCGCAATGAAAGCAGGGGATGAACATGTTCATGATCCTGGGTAGCCCTTTCTTCATGACCGGTCCGGCGTTGATCATCTTGCCGAACCGAACTCCGGGCGGCAGCTCGTTCTTGGCCTGGCAGTGAATCTCGCAGGCCCTGCAGTCGATGCAGCGGTTCTGGTTGGTCTTGATGAAATATTTACTCACGAGGACATCTCCTTCAAAAGGGTTAAGAGTCTTTTACGATAATCCGCGACAGAACTGCCGCGAGAGTGAGGTGCCAAGGATTTGGGCTCCAAGGTGGACGCCGAAGGCGACGTAGGCCAATGTCCGCATCAGATTGTCCTGCCGTCAGGAGGGGTTGAGGACGAAACAGGCGTTGCGGTTCTGGACGGTTTGTCCACGTCCTCGGTGGTGGCGTACTGATCCTCGTAGGTGGTTGACCCCGAATCTGGTCCATGCGGAACCGTGGGGCGGTAAGCCGCATTCATAGGGAAAGGGCAGGTCGCCGCCTTTGTAACGGGGTGCGATGAGGCGGGATACAAGCAACGGAACGGCGGCAAACAGAGTTCCGGCGATAAAAAAGAGCAATATGGCGAAGTCAAACCAAGTAAAAACCATGATGAGCCTTTTTATAAAAGAGTATGTTTATGTTGAAGAAATTTTTTTGGACAAAATACACTTTAAAAAATAACGTATCAAAATCTTACACAACTAAAAAAGCAAGCCATCATGCACAAAAATATGGCGATGTCCACTTCTTGTTTATGGAATAAGAAAAAAGAAAATAACAAGAAATGTCTTCAATGTATGAGCTTGGTGGGAGTGTTTATATGAATGTAAATAATATTAATGCGTTAATAGTCTAAAATTTTGTTGTTTCTGGAGTAAGCAGTGTTAAGCATATTTTGGAAATCGATGTCAAGGGGGTGTCAGTTTGTGAAAAAAATATTTTAAGTGGTTTTTAAGAAACCATATTGCGTTGGCGAGTCGATTTGTGATATTATTTATTTTGTACTTAAATAGTACGGATTGTTTTTTCGACTTATTGTCCATTGTTACGTCGCGCCGTTCCCGGTGCAAGGTTCATGGGATTATAAAATAGTCAGGGAGGAACGAATGGCCAGGGAAAAAGTTTTCAGTGTCTGCGGGATGTGCACGGTGCGTTGTCCCATCCAGGTGGACGTGGAAGACGGCGAATGTACATATATCCAGGGTAATCCCCATGCGCCGGGCTTGCAGGGAGCCTTGTGCGCACGGGGCGGAGCGGGGCTGGCCTTGCTCAACGACGCAGAGCGCCCGCAGTTTCCCATGATCCGTCAAGGCGAGCGTGGCGAGGGCAAGTGGAAACGGGCGACCTGGGACGAGGCCCTGGACTATGTCGCGGAGAAGATCAAGACCGTGACGGACGTTCACGGCGGGAAGGGCGTGCTCTGGAGCGATCGGGGCGGCCCGTTCATTGATCTGCACCAAGCCTTTATGCGCGGCCTGGGCTCCCCCAACTACTGCAACCACGATTCAGCTTGCGCCCGCAACGTCCAGCACGCCGCTCTGTCCGTGTTCGGCTTCGGCCGCAAGGCCGTGGTCTATGACTACAAGAACGCCAAGCATATCGTGCTGCAAACCCGGAATCTGTTCGAGGCCATCAATGTCAAGGAGGTCAATGATACCCTGGACGCCTTGGACAACGGATGCAAACTCACGGTCATTGACATCCGGGCCACTGTTACCGCCAGCAAAGCCACCCGGTTTTTCATGGTTCGGCCCGGCACGGACTATGCGTTCAACCTGGCGGTTATTCACGAAATTTTGAACAAGCAGCTCTTCGATGCGGAGTACGCCTCCCGATTCATCCAAGATCTGGACGCGCTTCGGGCCTTCACCGCCCAGTACACTCCGGAATGGGCCGAGACCGAAACCGGGGTTGCTGCCAAGGAACTGCGCGTCTTTGTCCGGGAACTGGCCGCGGCCGGCTCGTCCGTGATCTGGCATCCCGGCTGGATGAACGCCCGCTATTCGGATTCCTTCTACATGTCCCGCACGGCCTACATCATCAACGCCCTGTTGGGCTCCATCGGAGCCAAGGGTGGGCTGCCCATCGCCGCCACGCCCAAGGATGTCGATCGCAAAGGCTTGAAAAAGCTGGTCGACCTCTATCCAAAACCCGAAGAAAAGCGCGCGGACGGAGTGGGCTGGAAATACCCGCATTTCGACGCCGGTCCCGGACTGCTGCATCTGGCCTTCAAGGCCATCGAGTCCGAGGATCCCTACCCGGTCAAGGCCTACATCGCCTATCGCCACGACCCGCTGATGGCCTACCCCGACCCCGAGGCCTTGAAAAAGGTCTTTGACAAGCTGGATCTGATGGTTTCCGTGACCTTTAGCTGGTCGGACACGGCTTGGTATTCGGACGTGGTTCTGCCGCTGTCCACCTACCTGGAGCGGGAAAGCATCCTGGCCGGAAAGGGTGGTCTGAAGCCGTCCATGTTCGTCCGGCATCGCGCTGTTGCGCCACGTTTCGAAACCAAGGCGGACTGGGAAATCCTGTGCGGATTGGCCAAGCGTTTGGGCATGGACAAGCTGGCCTTCGACTCCATCGAAGACATCTGGGCCTATCAACTGGACGGAACCGGAGTGAAGATCGAGGACTTCCAGGCCAAGGGCTCGGTCTCCTTGGCCGACAAGCCCAAGTACTTCACCCCGGACGAGTACGCCTTCAAGACGCCGTCCAAAAAGATCGAGATGATCAACCAGAAATGGGAAAAGCAGGGCCTGCCCTCGCTCAAGCCCTACGTCAGCCCGGAAAAGCCGGGTGACGGCCAGTTCCGGATCACCTTTGGCCGCTGCGGGGTGCATACCCAGGGCCATACCGTGAACAACGCGATCCTGGCTGGCCAGATGTCGGAGAACGTGCTCTGGATGAACGACGAGACGGCCAAGGCCATGGGCATCGCCGACGGCCAGACCGTGGAAGTTGCGGCCAACGGCTATTCCGGAAAGATCAAGACCTTTTTGACCGAGTTCATTCACCCCGAAGCCGTGTTCATGGTCCACGGGTTCGGGCATACCCTCCCGGTGGAAAGCCGGGCCAAAGGCAAGGGCGTGGCGGACCACATGCTGATGCCCGGCGGCATTGAAAAATGGGATCCGGCCGGCGGGGCCATCGCCATGCAGGAGCACTTCGTCACGGTGCGCAAGGTTTGAGCAGCTGATCAGCGTCTAAGCGCGGAGATGAATGAAAAACAAAACGGCGGCCTACATCCAGTAGGCCGCCGTTTTGTTTTTCATATTGTCCTGAAAAGAGCGTCGGCGGAGTCGCCCGATAAATCATCGACGCACGCGCTGTCACGGGGCGGGTGTTGCTTTTCCTTGCCACGGCTGAAATGATCTCGCTTGTCCTGAACGACAAAGATTGTTTTTTCATAACTACTCAGCATATTTCGCGCTTGGCAGTACCCAGGCGCTGGATTCCAGCCTTCGTGGGAATGACGTGTTTTTCAATGCCGTCTCTAAATCAGTCATACCCGCGAAGGCGGGTATCCAGTGCCGGAATGAGGCTTTGCCCAGGATGTGCTGAATAGTTTCCATAAATATTTAACACTCAACCAAAAGCAGTATACAAATGAACGTGATCAAAATCATGATCGTCATCGGCCTGCTCTTGGCCGCCGAAATGGCCTGGGCCGCGCCCAAGGCCGACCTCTGGCCGCGCTGGGAGACATACGAGTCCGTGTCTTCGCAACAGGTGGACCACGGAGCATGGGACGCGTTTCTGGCCGCCTATCTCGTGACCGACCACCCATCAGGGGTGAACATGGTCCGGTACGCCGACGTAACCCCGGCGGACCGAAAAGCCTTGCAGGCATATATCGAAAGCCTCCAGGGAACGACTGTGTCCGCGTTGAACCGCGACGAGCAGATGGCCTACTGGATCAATTTCTACAACGCCTTGACCTTGGAGGTGGTCCTGGAACACTATCCGGTCGTCAGTATACGGCGGATCAACGTTTCCCCCGGTTTTTTCACCCGCGGACCCTGGGACGCGCCCCTGGTGGAAGTCGAGGGGGAATCCCTGACCCTGAACGACATCGAGCACCGCATCCTGCGCCCGATCTGGCAAGACCCGCGCATCCACTACGCCGTGAACTGCGCCAGCATCGGCTGCCCGAACCTGCAACCAAGGGCTTTTACCGCCGAGAACCTGGAATCCATGCTGGAGGCCGCGGCCCGGGAATACATCAACCATCCCAGGGGAGTTGACGCAACGGGCCGACATCTGCGTCTTTCCTCCATTTATGACTGGTTTTCGGAGGATTTCGGGGAAAACGACCAGGAGATTCTGGAGCATATCGCCCAATACGCCGAGCCCCCCCTGGCCGCGACATTGCGCGGCTACAGCGGTCGCATCTCGTATGATTACGATTGGGACCTTAACGAGTGAATCAATCTCTTCGCACTAACAAACTCCAAGGAGCTGGGAATGCAATCCTACTATGATCCCAAAGATCTGCCGCGCTTTTCGGAAATCGGCAAGGACGCCCCGGAACTGGCCAAGAAATTCTTCGAGTACTACGGCGCGGTCATGGCCGAGGGGGAGCTCACGGTCCGGGAAAAGAGCCTCATCGCCCTGGCCGTGGCCCATGCCGTGCAGTGCCCTTACTGCATCGACGCCTATGCCAAGGAATGCCTGGAGCAGGGTTCGAATACGGCGGAAATGACCGAGGCCGTGCATGTGGCCGCGGCGATCCGCGGGGGGGCCTCGCTCGTCCATGGCTTGCAGATGCGCAACGCGGCGGACAAGCTTTCCTTGTAGGCATTCCGGGTGATTTGGACATGACGTTGGAACCGCGGGATTGTCTCATGCAGGAAGCCCGGTCAGCGCTCTGCCCTTCGACCTGTGTCGGTTTTGCCCAAACCCTTGCCCGGCATGGATTGCGCCTGGAACGTGAGCAGACCCACACCCTGCAGATCAACACCGGTTTGCTCTGCAACCAGGCCTGTCGGCACTGTCACCTGGAGGCCGGGCCGAAACGCACGGAGATCATGGACCGGGAAACCATGGATCAGGTCGCTGACTACGCGGAGCGGGGCGGATTCCAGTCGGCCGACGTGACCGGTGGCGCACCGGAAATGGTCCCCGAGATCGATCACCTTTTGACCCGTCTGGCCGAAGCGGTTCCAAGAGTCATGCTCCGTTCCAATTTAACCGCCATCAGGGACTCGGCCCGGGAACATCTCGGCCTGCTCTGCCGCGATTTGAAGATCGTTCTCGTCTGCTCCCTCCCGGCGACCCACGCTTCCCAGACCGACGCCCAGCGCGGCGGCGGGGTGATGGACGCCAGCGTGCGCACGCTGCAATGGCTGAACACTTTGGGTTACGGACAGTCCGGAACCGGGCTGGAGTTGAACCTGGTGTCCAACCCGGCCGGGGCGTTCATGCCGCCGGACCAGGGTCGGACAGAGGAGCGTTTTCGCCGGGATTTGCAACGCAAGTGGGGTATTGTTTTCAACAACCTGTACACCTTTGCCAATGTGCCGTTGGGCCGGTTTCGGACATGGCTTGAGGCTTCAGGCAATTACGAACAGTACATGACTCGCCTGACCGAGACCTTCAATCCCGAGGCCGTGGCCGGTCTGATGTGCCGGAGCCTGGTTTCCGTGGACTGGAAAGGAGATCTGCACGACTGCGACTTTCATCTGGCCAAGGCCATTCCCCTGGACGGGACAAGACGGCACGTCGCGACAATGAGCGGCCCGCCCCTTCCCGGCACGCCCATAGCCACGGCCGAGTATTGCTACGCCTGTACCGCGGGCGCCGGGTTCACCTGAGGGGGGAGCATCGCAGCAACGTAGAGGCGGCCGGTCGGTCGCCCACACACAGCAGTCCACATTTGAAACGCACAACAATTGCGGCAACCAGATGCAATCAAAATCCATCCAGAAAATCTTCCTTATTCTTGCCCTGTCCGCCCTGGTTGGGGCGTTTTTCCTCTTTGACCTGGGGCAGTTTCTTTCCCTGGACTACATCAAGGATTCCCAGCAGCGGTTTCAGACCCTGTACGCGGAACAGACCGCCACGGTGATCGCCGTGTACATGGGGGTCTACATTCTGGTCACCGCCCTGTCTCTGCCCGGGGCCGCGATCATGACCCTGGCAGGGGGGGCCTTGTTCGGTCTGCTGGTGGGGACGGTGGTGGTCTCCTTTGCCAGCACCATCGGGGCCACGCTGGCCTGTTTCGTTTCCCGCTTCGTTCTTCAGGACTGGGTCCAGCGCCGGTTCGGACAACGTCTGGTTGCGGTCAACCAGGGCATAGAGAAGGAAGGGGCGTTTTATCTGTTCACGTTGCGCCTTGTTCCCATTTTTCCATTCTGGATAATCAATCTGGTCATGGGCCTGACCCGGATGAAGCTGCGCACTTTCTTCTGGGTCTCCCAGGTCGGCATGCTCCCCGGCACCCTGGTCTACGTCAACGCCGGTCGGGAACTGGGGCGGATCGATTCCCTGGGAGGGATACTCTCGCCGGGGCTGATCCTGTCCTTCGTCCTGTTGGGCCTTTTTCCCCTGGCCACGAAAAAGATCATGGTCTGGTACCGGACCAGGCGGAATAAGCCGAAAATCGTCACATAAATTCCGGCAACAAGGAGACGCCATGCCGCAATACGACTATGACATCGCCGTGATCGGGGCCGGGGCCGCCGGGTTGACCGTGGCCGCTGGGGCGGCTCAGGCCGGAGCCAGGGTTTTGATCGTGGAAAAGGAGTCGGCCATGGGCGGGGATTGCCTGCACTATGGATGCGTGCCCAGCAAGACGTTGATCAAGTCGGCCAAGGTCTACCACCAGATGCGCCAGGCGGCCCGGTACGGTCTGCCCGAGGTCGCGGTGCCGGAGGTGGATTTTCGCCAGGTTCGGGACCGCATCCAGCGGGTCATCGCCGCGATCCAGCCCCATGACTCCCCGGAGCGGTTTTGCAAACTCGGTGCGGAGGTGGAGTTCGGCCGGGCCGTGTTCGTGGATGAGCACCAGGCGCGTATCGAGACCAATGCCGGGGATGTCCGGACCGTCTCGGCCAAGACCTGGGTCGTGGCCACCGGTTCCACCGCGGCCTTGCCTAAGTTGGAGGGGCTGGACCGTACGCCCTGTCTGACGAACCGGGAGATTTTTTTTCTGGACGAACTGCCGTCCTCCCTGGTGATCATCGGCGGCGGGCCCATTGCCGTGGAGATGGCCCAGGCTTTTGCCCGCCTGGGGTCCAAGGTGGACGTGATCCAGCGCAGCCCGCAGATTTTGTCCAGGGAGGACGCGGACATGGCCGGGCTGGTCCAGGGCGTCATGGAACAGGAAGGCGTGACGTTTCACTTGGGGACCGAAATGCTGCGGGTCCAGGATTTGGGCCGGGAACGTGAGATTTTTTTCAAGAACGGCGAGGGCGTTGAAATGTCGTTGCGGGGAACGGCCCTGCTGGTGGCCCTGGGGCGGAGCGTGAGCGTGGACGGCCTGGGGCTGGAGAACGCGGGAGTTGTGTTTGACCGCAAGGGTGTCCAGGTGGACGCCCGGTTGCGCACTTCCCAGAAGCACATCTTTGCCTGCGGGGACGTGACCGGAGCGTACCAGTTCACCCATGCCGCGGGATATGAGGGCGGGGTGGTGGTGACCAACGCCGTATTTCATCTGCCGCGCAAGGCGGACTACACCTGGATGCCGGCCTGCACCTACACGGACCCGGAATTCGCCAGCATTGGGATGAACGAGAAGCAGGCTCGTCAACAGGGGCTGGAGTATACGGTCTGGACCGAGGAGTTCGCTGAGAACGACCGCGGTCTGGCCGAGGAGGAGCGGGAAGGGCGGATCAAGCTGCTGCTGGACAGGAAGAACAAGCCCTTGGGCGTGCAGATTGTCGGGCCGCATGCCGGGGAGCTTTTGGCCGAATGGGTCGCGGTGCTGGGCGGCAAGGTCAAGCTGAGCACCCTGGCCGGAGCGGTTCACCCCTATCCGACTCTGGCCGAGATCAACAAGCGGGTCGCCGGAAAGCATCTGAGCGAGAAAATTTTCTCGGACGGCGTCAAAAAGACCCTGAAGTTTTTCTTCGGTTTCAAGGGCCGGGCCTGCGGCGATCAGAGCGGACCCTGATAAGATTTGGGCGCAGTCGCTTCAACACCCAGTTATGCGGATGTCTTGGAGCCATTGCGCGTGGTTCCGGCGATGGGCAGGGTGACGACGAAGCGGGCGCCGTGGCCTGGTTTGGAGAAGACATGGATGGTGCCGTCATAGTCCGTGATGATGTCGTAGCAGATGGATAGGCCGAGGCCGGTTCCGCGACCGACTTCCTTGGTGGAGAAGAACGGTTCGAAGATCCGTCCAATGACGTTTTTGGGTACGCCCGGTCCGGTGTCCAAGACCTCAGCGACCACGTGTCGGGCGTTGGATCTTGTCCGCAGGGTGATCATCCGGTCGGATTCAGCGCAGTCCTTGCCGGAGCATTTGTCCTCAATGGCGTCCCGGGCGTTGACCAGCAGGTTGATGAACACCTGTTCCAGCCTGTTCGGGTCGGCCAGTACAGGCGGCTGGTCCGCGTCCAGTTCCCATATGACGGTGATGTCCCGGATTTTGAGCTGCTCGCTGAAAAAGTCGCAGGCTCGGCGCAGGACGTCGTTGACCTGAACGTCGGTGCTTTCCAGGTTGGGCTTGTGGCCGAACTCGCGCATGTGCTCGATGATCTTGGTGGCTCGGTCCACGTTGTTGATGATCTTGGCGGTCATCTGGCGCAGTTGGTCTTGATTCGGAGTCAGGCCTTTGTTCGTCTGGCGGGTAAAAAAGTTGGCGACCATCTTCAGGACGGCCAGGGGTTGATTCAGTTCATGGGCCACCCCGGCGGCCATCTCGCCCAAGGTGGCCATCTTGCTGGACTGGATGACCTGCTGTTCGGCCCTGATGCGGTCCGTGACGTCGGAAACCACGGCGAGAAGGAGTTCCTTGCCCTCCAGGGCGGTCCGTGAAGTGTCGATGGAGACGAAAAACTCCTGGCCGTCCTTGTCCATGTGCTTGGCCTGGGGGATGTGCCCGGAGTTGCGCAGGGCCGTGAGGTGGGCGTCCGTGGAGTTCAGCGCGAAGAGCATGGAGAAGGATTTGCCGATCACTTCTCCCTTGCAGTAGCCGTAGAGCTGGGACATGCCGCGGTTGCAGTTGCGCACGTCCAGGGTTTCGGCGTTGAGTTCAAAGACGGCCACGGGGATATTGTCAAAAATGGTGGAGTACTTTTTCTCCGATTTTCTGAGTTTTTGCTCCAAGAGCTTCCGGTCGGTAATGTCCAGGCACATCTCCATCACGGCGGTGATTTCGCCGTCGGCATCCCGGATGGGAGCGGTGCGGACGATCCAGTGCGCCGGAGTGCCGTCCTTGTAAAATCCTTTTTCCTCCGTGGTATGTGACTTTCCGTCGTTGAAGGTCCGCTCAACCGGGCAGTTCTCGCATTGCGTGATCCGGCTTTTATAGACCTTGTAGCAATGCTCCATGGGTTTGGCGTCGAACAATTCCCTGAACATTTTGTTGTATCGAAGCAGCCTGTATTCACGGTCGTGAACCGTAATCAGACAAGGGACGTTGTGAAACAGGCTTTGATACATGTTCAGTTGTTCGTCCAAAGCCAAGCGACGTTGGCGGACCGAAGCGGCGATGAGGTTGACCGTCTTCGTCATGTCACGCAGTTCCCCCGCCTTGGCTTCGTCCAGCTCCGCCCACGCGGAACCGAGGGCTTTGGCCTCCAGCGCCTCTTGCAACGCGGCCAAAGGTCGAGTCAGGCGATGGGCGACCAGAAATCCGAATCCGGTCAGAATAAGGAGGAATATGGGCAGGACTTTGAGCAGGTCCCGGCCGGCCGAGACCCAAGGCTCCGTCGGCTCGGCTTGGCCGAGCGCGATAAGGAAAAAGGCACCCATGAGCGCCGCCATCCCAAGCCCCATGGCCAGGCAGAGTTTGAACGTCAGGGAGCGAAAAAAAGGCGGGAGGGGGCGGTCAGGAGAGGGGTGAGGCATGGTCGCTGGTCGGCTCGTCCTCGGAAACCGAAGGTTGAGCCAGGGGAAGCGTGATTCGGAACGTGGTTCCTTTTCCCGGGGCGGAGTCCACGGTGATGGTTCCGCCGTGCCCGGTGATGATCTCATGGGAGACGAACATGCCGATGCCCGTGCCCAGAGCGCCCTTGGAGGAGAAGAACAGGGTGAACATGTTGTCCATGGTCTCCCGGTCCATGCCGATGCCGTTGTCCCGGATGGTGAAGACGGCGTGGCCGTCGGCTCGAGCGACGTGAAAACCGATTCGGTGTTCCGCCGCGTCACGGTTGAACAGGCAGGCGTCCACGGCGTTTTCCAGAATATTGGCCATGGCCGAGTAAAACGCGACGTCGTCGATCAGGATTTGGCCGTCCGCTTGGGAAAAGTCCGTTAGAAAGATGATCTCCGACTTGCTCGCCTTGGCGGAAACGGTTTCGGCCAAATGTTCGGCCACGCCGTGCAGAGGGTGCGGGGCGAGGTTTGGTTCGCGGGACTTGGAGTAATACAAAATGTCCATCACGGTCCGGCGCATGTGGTCCAGTCTGTGGCGAACGGTTTTCCAACCCGCGGCGACACGTGGCAAGTCACCCTTTTCCAGACCCTTGTCCACCCGATAGGCCCCGCCGTCGATGGCCATGAGCAGGCCTTTGACGCCGTGGGACATGGAGCCGAGCATGATGCCCAGGGAAGCGAGATGGTCCTGCAATTGGCGAATCTGGGTGATGTCCGTGGAAACTTCCAGGACGTGGTTCACCGTGCCGTCACTATCGGCCAGGGGCGCGGTCCAGACCAGAATGTTGCGCTGCTCGCCGCCGCGGGTGGCGACCACGGTTTCGTACTGGTGCGGGGCGTTGTCGGCGAAACTGGCCAGGACCGGACAGTCGTCGCAGGGAGCGTCGCGGTGCTTGTACAGTTCGTGGCAGGCCCGGCCCGCGGGGTCGCCGAAGTCCCGGCGAAAGGTGGCGTTGGCCTCCACGACGCGCAGTTCGCGGTCCTGGACGCTGATGGCGCAGGGCACCATGTTGAAGAAATATTCGAATTTGCGCTGGGTGCGGGACAGTTCTTTCTGGAGGCGGCGTATTTCCGAGACGTCCACGGCGATTTCCAGCAACAGTTCCAGTTCGCCCGCCGCGCCGATGACCGGAGAGACATGGGTCATCACCGGCACCACGGTTCCGTCCGTGGCAACCATGGTCTCGTGGCGATGGATGCTGGCCCGGGCCTCGGCGGCCTCGCGCACCGGACTTTTCCATCCCGACTCGCCGCAACGTTCGTACGCGCCGCAACTGGCCAGCCCGGAGCGGTCGCCGAAGCGGTCGCGATAGCCTTCGTTGGTGGTCACGACTTGGCAGTTGCCGTCATGAATGGCGACATGGAACGGCAATTCCGGAAAATAGTCTCCGGAAGCAGGGTCTCCGGCCAGGATGGTCAAGGCCCGGCCCATGCCTTCCATGATCTGCGTCGCGGCCAGCTTACGCTCCATTTCCACCAGGGCCGCGGATTTTTCGCGGACCAGGGCTTCCAGATTTTCCGTATGTTCGCGTACCTGACGCCGCAGGCCAATCCGTTCCGAAACCTTGCCCAGGGCGATTTCCAGCAGCTCTTCGTCGATGGGCTTGGTGATGAAGTCCGCGGCGTCGTGCTTGAGGCTTTGAATGGCCAGATGCATGTCGCCGTGGCCGGAAATCATGATTACCTCGGTTTCCGGGCGCGCGGCCTTGATCTCCCGGAGCACGCCGATGCCGTCCTTGCCGGGCATCTTGATGTCCGTGAGCACGATATGGGGCTGGTGGCGGTTAAACGCTTCCAAGGCCTTGACCCCGTCGGCGGCGAGATGGGTCGTGAATCCGAGTTCCTGGAGCAGGATCTCCAGCATTTCGCGGATATCCTGCTCGTCGTCCACGATCAGGACGGACAAGGTCTCGGATGACGGACCGGAAGGGAGAAGTGATTCACTCACGGGACTGAGGCGGCTGAAAGGCCGCGACCGATCCGACTGGACGTGGATCGGTCGCGGCGCAAAGCGAGATTACTGAACCATCTCGGCGACAAGCTGGAGCAGCTTGGCGTTGTCGATGGGCTTGGAGATGGTCGGGACGTCCTTGGTCAGCACCGGCGGGCGCGGACCCACGCCGCTGACCACGATCACCGGGATATCCCGGATTGCCTGGTCTTTGCGCAGTCCGGCATAGAAATTGGTTCCGCCCTTTTCGGGCATGTCCATGTCCAGGGTAATCAGGTCCGGCTGCTCGGCGCGGACTTTGTCCAACCCTTCGACGCCGTTGATGGCGGTTACGGTCTGGTAGCCGTTATCCTCGAAGAGTTCGCTCAGATAGTCCAGAATTTCCGGGTCGTCGTCGACAATCAGAATTTTCTTGGCCACGGGATACTCCTTTATGACGGGTGTCGTGAAGCAAGGAAGGCCACGGACCAAGCGTCCTGGTCCGTGGCCGCGAAACGTCTATTTCAGCTTGCCAAGGGTCTTGGTCATTTCGAGCATCACGCCCAGGCCTTGTTTGGCTTCCGGACTGGACATGGCCTTCATCATGCCGAACATGCCGCAAGGTTCGCAGTCTTTCAGGTCCATGGAGGTGAACGCGTCGGAAGCCTTTTCGATCATCTCCCGGACTTTGGGATCCTTGAACTTGTTCAACATGCCGATCAGGAACACGAAGGCGTCGCCCATTTCCTCGATCTGTTCGGGGCCGTATTCCTGGGCCACCTTGGCACGCAAGGAGAGCATGGCCTGGTAGGTGCGGAAGACGCCCTTTTGTTCCAAGTCGTCGAGATAGGCGATGGCCTTGGGTACCGTGTGCTTTAACAAGGGTTCGGAAGTGTGCCAGAGATCGATGATGTTTTCCATCTGCTTCATCATGTAGGTCAGGTTCTTGACGTTGCGCATGGTGGTTTTGACCATATCGAAGAGATCTTCCAGTTGGAAGCCGGTCTCGATATCGCCCAACTCGTGGAGCATGACCTTGAACGCGTCGTTCATGATGGGCTGCAGCTCATGCCTGAGGTTCTGGGCGGCCACGGCGCGATCATGCACCAAGGCCACCTTCGCCTCGATCTCGTCAAGGCGTTTGAGGATGAGGTCTTCTTTGGACATATGCATCAACCTCCCGCCTTAGGCTTTGGCCAAGTGGCGCATTTTTCCGGCCATGAACATCTGCGGCTCCAGGGGCAGTTCACTGCCCTTGAGCATCAGGTCGAAATAGACCCACTTGAACATCATCTTGCCCCAGTAGTTCATGTGCGATTCGCCGAGCAGGGAGAACGGGCCGACCCCGGGGAAGGGGTACTTGCCCGGAAGCGGCTGGACCTCGTAGTTGAAGTCGATCAGATAGGCCTGCTCGTACCCGGAGACGATGAAGCAGGTGGAGTGGCCGTCAAAGTCCGGACGCGGTTCCTCGCCTTCCATTTCCCGGATCAGGTTATCCACCACGATGTCGGACTGGTAGTGGGCCACGCTGCCGGCCTTGGAGGTGGGTACGTTGGTGGCGTCGCCGATGACGTACATGTTTTCGAAGTTCTTGGCCTTCAACGTGTGCTTGTCCGTATCCACGTAGCCCATGGCGTCGCCCATACCTGAATCAATGATCACCTGCTGGCCGAAGTTTGGGGGAATGGCCACCAGCAGGTCGTAGGGCACTTCTTCGCCGGAGACGGATTCAATGGCCTTCTTACCCACGTTGACGTTGTCCACCACGAAGTTCGGCGTGACCTTGATGTTCTTGTCCTCGCAGACCTTGCCCAGGATCTGTGCGGCCACGGGCTTGGTGAAGGCGCCGGTGAGGGGGGTGACCAGCTCGATTTCGATGTTCTCACGCACGCCGTTGATGGTGAAGAACCAGTCGGCGAGGTAGACGAACTCCAACGGGGCTACCGGACATTTGATGGGCATCTCGGAAATATGATGGACGATGCGCCCTTCCTTCATGTTCTTCCACTTCTTGAACAGAGCCACCGCGCCGTCCGGAGTGTAGAAGTTCTGGATGTTTCCGCCCCAGTCGTCCATCATGCCTTCAACTTCTTCCGGCGCGATGCGACACCCCGTGGCCACGACCACCCAGTCGTAGGTGTACTTGCCGTTCTTGCATGTGACGACCTTTTTCGCCGGGTCGATGGACTCGATGGAATCCATGACCAGCTTGACGCCCTTGGGAATGAAGTCGGCCTTGGGCTTCTTGCAATCGTCCAGGGTATAGACGCCGAAGGGGACGAAGAGCCATCCGGCCTGGTAGTGGTGTTCCCAATCGCGGTCGATGACCGTGATCTCCCACTCCTTTTCCGGAAGCTTTTCGCGCATCTTCGTGGCAACCATGGTTCCACCGGAGCCGGAACCAAGAATGAGCAATTTTTTCATGACGAGCATCTCCTGTTGAAAGGTTTATGATTTTTGATGGATCCCCGTGGAACGGTCCGTGTTCAAAAAGTCGAAAACGACTTGTGAATGCGTTATCGCCTCGGTGTGTCGGCAGTTGCTTTGGCGGTTGTTCAGGCCGCTTGGGCCGTGTCGCGTCGGTGCACGTCCGCCTTGGTTTTCCGTGCCGCCGGCGCGGATTTGAAAATGGAATCCTGGCGCATCATCCCGCTCAGGGTGATGGAGTTCAGCTTGCCTTGGAGCGTGCTGGTAAGGTCGGCCCAAAGGGCTGGGGAGCCGCAGAAATCCGATGGCAAGCAGGCGTCCGGGTCGGCGCAGCAGGACAAGTGCGGCCCGCCGTCTAAGGCCTGGACAATTTCACCGAGCGTAATGTCTTCGGGAGCCCGACCGAGAAAGTAACCGCCGCCCGGGCCGCGCAATCCCTTGATCAATCCGGCTTGGCGCAAGGGCTTGATGATTTTTTCCAGATATTTGACGGAGATTCCGATATTATTGGAGATGTGGCTCGCCCGGAGAGGGCCTTTTTGGGAAAAGTGGGCCAGATTCATCAGCAGGCGTGCGCCATGGCGTGTTCGCGAGGAGAGTTGCATGTCGTGTCTCTTCTGGTTGTTCGCCGGATTGAGAAAGCGGCGAATCCCGGTATAATCGATAGGTTTAATTTAGATTGATTGTGTCGTGTTTTTTCGCACGCTATTGGCGTGAAACCTTGTCCCATTTGATAAAGTCAGCAAGGGCCTAAGGAGATGAAAACACCACGTCCTGATGCCGTGAGCGATGGTGTTTGTCAGGAGAAAGGCAACCGATTTAATCTAGACTAAATTAATATGAAGTAAAAACGTCGACAAATGATGAGGGCTCATAGGCCGAATGCGAAAGCCTGTCAAGGTCTGGTTTGAACCTTCAAACGTTCAAAGTCGGCTGTTTTCGGTTGGACCGCTCTCGGCCGCAGCGCTCGGGCACAGATCGGCTCAACAGCGGAAGGCGTCGACAACGGAGGAAAGGCTGGCAGGCCAAGCCCGGGTGACTCACCGGGTCGGATATCCGGGGGGATGGTGACGTGGGGCGCGTCCATGCGCCAACAAGGAATCCTTTGCGGGGATCAGTTCGGTTGGGCGTCCTCAGGACAGTGAACTCGAGGTGGGGAAGACGTCCCGGACTTTACGGCGATCTGTTCCGGATTGAACATCAGGTCCGCCAAGGTAATGGCGTCCAGTTCACGCTCGATGGTCCGCGATATATGGCCCCAGGCAAACCGGGTGCGGCAATCGCCGCTGCGCTCGCAGGACTCCGGGGTCGAACAGCACTGGCTGATGTTGATTTCGCCTTCCATGGCGCGCACGATGTCGCCGAGGGTGATGCAGGAAGGTTCCTTGAGAAAGATATGCCCCCCGTAGGCCCCGCGAACGCTTTTGATATACCCGGCTTTTTTCAGGGGGCGGAGAATTTGCTCGATGAACGGCACTGAAATGTCCGTGCTTTCGGAGATCGCGGACGCACATAGCGGCCTGTCCTCGGTGTGCTCGGCCAAGTCGAGCAGGATGCGGGTGGCATAGCGTGAGCGGGCGGACAGTTTCATGATGCATCTCCCATTCGTCGCGACGTTTGTCGGGAACTGGATACGGAAGTCTCCATCTCGCAGGGACCTTCGTTCTTGACACTGGTTTCGGGTGTAGGTTCCGAATCCAGGCAAGTCAAGGAATTATTCCGCGTTCAGGAAACACCACTTGAAAGCTCACGCAGGCATACTGGACACCCCAATGGGTCTTCGATAACGTGCCACCGGCCAAACGGACGCCTTTCCCGATACGGATCGGATGCCCTGACGGCACCCGATGATGTGCGGAGCCTGTCACGTTCGCGACGGTGTTGGAGGAAAACCTTGATTTATGTCGTCTACAATTTTGCCGCGGGACCGATGGTCTGGCTGGCGTTTACGGTATGTATCGCGGGCCTGAGCTATCGTCTGATCCGCTATCGCCGCAAGGCCGTTGCCGCGAGCAAAGGCCTGCCTTCGGATTTTCAGACAGTCTGGGCCGTGGGCTCACTGGCGCATTATCTTCTGCCGCTGAACCGGACAGCTAAAAGCAGCCCCTGGTCCACGGCAGCCGGATTCGCGCTGCATATCCCCCTGCTCGTGGTGGCCTTTTTTCTCTCGGCCCACGTGATCATGCTGGAGCAAAGCTGGGGCGTGTCCTGGCCGACGATCCCCGATGTCTGGGCCGATGGATTGACCATCATCGCCCTGGCCGCCCTGGCGTTTTTGGCCGCGAAACGGTTATTCCATCCGGCGTTGCGCGGGCTGACGGAACCCAAGGATCTGCTGATCCTGTTGCTGGTCGCCCTGCCCCTGGCCACCGGGCTGGCCGCGCACCGGCAGTGGGGCGATTATCCGCTGATGCTGACTTTGCATGTGCTTAGCGCCAACACTCTCCTGATGCTCATTCCGTTCACCAAGCTTTCGCACATGGCGCTCTTTTTTGTCTCCCGCGCGGCCACGGGCAGCGATTTCGGAAAACGTCGGGTGGGGGCATGGTGACCTTCATCTACATGAGGAGCAATCCATGAGCATCGATTCTCGGGCCCTTTCCCGCGTCCTGGCCGACAAGGCCGGAGCACGGCTGGAAATGTGGCTGTCCATTTGTTCCCGGTGCGGGATGTGCGCGGAGGGGTGCCATTACTACGCATCCAATCCCAGGCCGGAGCATGTTCCGGCTTACCGCATCAAGCCGCTGCTGAACCTGTACAAGAGGCGCGGTCGAGTGGACGCCGCTGTGCTCGAAGCGTTGCGCGACGTCTGCTACGGCACCTGCACCATGTGCCAGCGCTGCACCATGTACTGCCCGCACGGCATCGGCATCGCCTCCCTGGTCCACGCGGCACGGGGCGTGGCCGTGGCCATGGGTCTGACTCCGCCCGGTCTGGCCAAGGGGCTGGAGAACGCCCTGGAATTCGGCAACAACCTCGGGGTGACCGAGGAAGATTTTCTGGAAACCGTGGAGTGGCAACTGGAGGAGCTTCAGGAGGAAATGCCCGGGGCTCGGGCGCCCATGGACAAAGAGGGCGCGGACTACCTGTTGACCTTTCATCCGCGGGACATCAAGTTCTATCCGCAAAATCTCTTCAACTATCTCAAGCTTTACAACGCCACTGGGATCGATTTCACCCTGTCCTCCAAGGCCTGGGACTCGACCAACCTCGGGCTTTTCGCCGGGGACGTGGCCAAGGCGTCCAGGCTGGCAGCCAACGTGGCGGACACGGCCGAAAAACTCAAGGCCAAGGCGGTGATCACCGCGGAGTGAGGGCACTCCATGAAGGCCCTCGGGTTCGAGGCGCCATACTGGTTGGGCAGAAAATTTTCCTTCGAGGCCATGCCGCCGATCAAGGTCTGGGCGGAGTGCCTGCATGCCGGAACGCTCAAGCTGAAATCCGGTTTTCATGAAGCTCCGGTCACGTTTCAGGATTCCTGCAATTTTATCCGCAACGCTGGCATGTTCCAGCAATCCAGGGATTTGATGTCCGTGGTGGCCGCGGACTTTCGGGAGATGCACCCCCACGGCAACGCGACGTACTGCTGCGGCAACGGCGGCGGTCAGGGGCTGATGCCGGAATACAAGCAGGCCAAGATCGCCGCGCTCAAGGCCAAGGCCGACTGCATCCGGGCCACGGGGGCTCAGGTGGTCGTGGTGGCCTGCCACAACTGCGAGGACGGAATTCACGAAACCTGCAAAAACTATGACCTGGACGCCAAGGTCGAGCTGTTCAGCGCCTATCTGGCGGAGGCGGTTGACGTGCCCGAGGCGGATTGATCGTTCGCGGAAAGGCTCGAGGATCGCTTACATAAGCGCACGGCCCGGCAAGCTGATAGCTTGCCGGGCCGTGCGCTTTTTGGTTGAAGGTTGACGTCCTGTTCGGTGTTTTGTCGACGCGATTTCATGGAATGTGAGGAAATTACTGCTACCCCCCGCATTGTCACGCCCATCCAGGGCGGCCGCAAGGGCCGCCCCTACGGAAGGTCAAACGCGTCACGGGAATAACTACCACACTCATCAGGATAATTTTGCTGCTTCCTTACGTCTCCGGGCGTTCCATGCATTGGTAGATGATGTCTCCCAGGAACTTGATCTCCATGCCCAGCTCGTACTTATGCACCGTGTCGTCCAGGCCGCCGTGGCAGTTGTGGCAGGGGGCGATGATGGTCTTGACGCCGGTGGCCCGGAGTTGGTCCGCCTTGGCCTTGCAGGCCGCGACCCGAGCGTTCTTGAAGGGCGGGCCGCAGTTGATCACCCCGCCGCCGGCGGAGCAGCACAGATTGTGCTCCCGGTTGGAGGCCGTCTCCACGATCTCGCCGTCCACCAGGATGCGGATCACTTCCCGCAGTTTGTCGCCCAGCCCCCGGCCGCGGACGATGTTGCAGGGGTCCTGGAGGGTGACCGGGCCGGGGTATTTGGAGACCAGCTTGATCTTGCCCTGAGTCAGCAGTTCCCAGAAAAACTCCACGGAGTGGACCACGGGCACGGGGTAGTGCTTCCATCCGGCCCAGCGGTTGCCCACGTCGTAAACCGAGCGGAAGGCATGGCCGCATTCGCCCATGACGATCCGCTTGACCTTCAGCTTCTGGGCGGACTCGAAGTGCTTGCGTTTCAGCCGACCCATCATCTCGAAGTCTCCGGTGAACATGCACATGTCCGAGTTGTCCCAGCCCGGCTCCGCGGGCATGGTCCAGTCGATTTTGGCCGTGTGCAGGATGGCCGCGGCCTGGTAGATGAGCTGGGTTCGGAATTTCGGCTCCGGAGCGATGACCGAGTAGTAGACGTCCGCGCCTTCCTTGTCCAAGGGAATGCGCAGATCCGGAAACTCGTCCCGGGCCTCGTCCTCCTGCCACTGCAAGGTGTCGGTCCATTCATCGTCCTTGACCCACATCTGGTTGAAGGTGGCGGAATGGCTGTGGGCCGTGTCCTGAATGTACTGCGGGGTGACCCCCAGCTTGTGACAGATCCGGCGCATGGTGATCATCATGTAGGCCGTGTCCACGCCCACGGGACAGAAATGAACGCAGCGCCGACAAAGGTTGCATTCCGAGTAGGCGATCTGAGCCATGTTGTAGATTTGATCCGGACTGACCCTCCCGCTGTTGGCCAGCAGCGTGCCGATGGTCTGTTTGACCTTGGCCGCCGGGGCGTAGGAGGGGTCCTGGTCGTGGGAAAGATAGAAGTGACAGGCCTCGGTGCACATCCCGCAACGCAGGCAGATCTCGGCGTAGGCCTTGAGTCGCGCCCCGGTCTCGCCCTGAATCACCGCGTTGACGGTCTTCTGGATCTTGTCTTCGGTCAGACGCGAAACCCCTTCGCGGAGCCCCACGTCCTCGATCAGTCTGTCTTGAATGCCCATATGTTTCTCCTTGTGGTCCTACCAGTCTTTGGCTTTGCGGATCCCGCCGAACTCGGAGCCCATGTAAGCGCGGGTGAACACCGAGAAGAACATGTGGCTGAGGCGGGTGAACGGAATCGCGGCGATCATGATGTTGCCGGCCAGCACGTGGGCGATGATCAGCACCTGGTAGTTGAAGAGCTGGTGATAGGCCAGAAAGCCGGTAATGAAGGGCAGGGCCGCGATGGTCAGAATAAGCCAGTCCTGGCCGGTGGTCAGAAAGCGGACGTCCTTCTGGTACAGGCGGCGTCCGGCGAAAAACGCGCAGGCAACGATGACCAGGATGGTCATGATGTCCGCGGTGGAATCGGAAAGAGTCCACCAGCTGACGCCCCAGGATTCCTCGATCAGGATGATGTGAGCCGAGAGCAGGATGGGCGTGGCCAGCAGGCAGATGTGGAACACGTACGTGACCACGGTCAGGACCGGGTTCTTTTTCCAGCCCAGGGCGTTGAAGGGAATCAACCAGTTGAAGATGGATCGGAAAGAGAATTTCCAGTCCATGTAGGCCAGGGAGACGGCGTCCTTCTTTTTGGCCAGGGCGTACATGGAAACCAGGCGATAGATGGACCCGAGAATGAAGATGGCGAAGGACGCCCAGACCAGGGGTCCGGTGACGAAGTTGTATAGGCCGTACATATGGCTACCCCCTTGACGAGAAGTCCGAAAGTGTGGCGACGATGCGCACGAACGCGCCCTTGTCCACGGCCCGGATGAGCACCTTGGAGCCGTCGGGGCTGAAGACGGGGGCCCAGACGCGGTCAAAGTCCCGCTTGTAGGCCTTGCCGTCCACGAACACGGCATGTCGGCCCGCTTTTTCCACCTTGGCGGCGACATGGGTTCCGTCGGCGCTGAAGACCGGCTTCCAGGCCATGTCGTAGGTTCCGCTCCATGGGCTGCCGTCCACGACTATCCGCCAGTCGATATTGTTGTTGTTGGCCAGGACCGCGGCCCGTTTGCCGTCCGCGGACAGGGTCAGATCCAAGAGAACGGGAAACGTGGCGGACCAGGGCTTGGCGTTCACGGCCACGGTGAACGCGCCGAAGGTGGGAGCCACGATGGCGGCCAGGGTTTTGCCGTCCGCGCTGAACTGCTGGTGCCAGCACTGAAAAAAGTTCGGTTCCCAGATGGTCTTGCCGTCCTGGGCCATGCCCCAGGCTCCGGCGATGCGCACCGGGGCGACCACCGCGCCGGTGGCCGGGTTGAAGCGTGGTTCCCAAACGCAGTTGTAGGTTTGCCCCCAGACCGCGTCGTCCACGGCAATGGAGTATTCATAAAGGTTCAGGCGAACCTGGGCGGCCACTTTCCGGCCCTGGGAATCGAAGGTCGGGGTCCAGACGTTCATGAACGTTTTTTTCCAGGCCTCCCCGTTCACGGCCACGGTGTAGACCCCGCGACGGAAGGCGACCAGGTCCGCGGCGGCCATGGCCTCGGTCTGGATCACGGCGGCCGTGCCTTGCCCGTCGGCGCTGACGGCGTACTCGTTGGCGTTGTCGAACAGGTTCGCCCAGACCGCGCCGTTCACGCTCATGCCGTATTGACCGTCGTTCTGGATGGCCGCGGCGATGACCGAGCCGTCCGCTGAAAAGCAGGGATGCCAGAGATACGCGTAGAATTCCTCCCAAGGCTCTCCGTCCACGGCCAGAGTCCATTCGCCGTCCTGCTGGGCGATGACCACAAGGCGTCCGTCAGGGGAGAATCCGGGCTTCCACAATTTTTCAAAAGCGGACTCCCAGGTTTTGCCGTTTACGCACATGGAAAACGTGTCGTCTTCCAGGCGGACCACGGCGGCGAGACTCTCGCCGTCCGGAGCGACGTAGGGCTCCTCCTGCCACTGGTGCGCAACTCCGCAGGTGGTCGAATCCAGAATGACCCGCTCACCCGGCTGCCAATCCCAGGATGATGCAGCATCTTGCATAATCACTCCTCACTTTGTTTCTGTTGGAATGCCGAAGTTCGGGAAATGCTCGGGCGTCACCGCCGTTCGGCGGGATGCTGTCGGACCGTAACGTCATGATCCGTGTTTATGGCCTGACGTGACATTCCCCGCACATGATATATCCGGTTGTCTTGTCCTGACGGAGGTATTCCTGGTGACAGCCGACGCACTGCTCGTGAAAGGCCTGCATCAATCCAACGCCCGTCTCGTCCTCTCCACTCACCGTATGACAGTCGGAGCAATGGTTTTTGCCGGAAAACATGTCCCAATAGTTTTCTTTTTTCTCGTTGACGTAGACGTAATCATGATGACAGTCCATGCAGTCGATGATTTCATAGTGTAACAGATGGTTGAACTCCACGCCGGGGCGTTGCCGGTTTTCAAAGTCCTTGCTTTCGATGAAGTATCGATCCTCTTGAGCGACGATAGTCCCGGCGATGAAGACGCTCAGGGCAAGGCAACAGATGAAAAGAACTCTGCTTTGCATGCACTCCTCCGTTGTTACGGTTGTATTGTGTCCTGGTTGTTGATGACGTTCACCGTCGTCTCCAGACTGGTGCACGTTGCCCAAGGCCGGTGAGGGCCACATCACTGAGTCTCCCTCTTGTCGGTCGTTTCGAAGCGTTTTCAGGCATGGTCCTCCTTGTTGCGGTCTTCAGGCTTGTCCTCTTGTCGGAGATCTCCTCTTCCATTGAGTTCCGCTCGAGAGCAGACGCACCGGTCGTCCACCCACAGACAGTTTTCTTCATCGGCCACGGGAAAGGTGATGGTGAAGCAGGCGCCGCCGGTTTTCCGGTTCTCGGCGACAATGGTTCCATTGTAGTCCTGGATGATGCCGTAGGAGATGGAAAGCCCCAGGCCCGTACCCTTGCCCACCTCCTTGGTCGTGAAAAACGGCTCGAAAATTTTTTCATTCATGTTCTGCGGCAGTCCCGAGCCCGTGTCGCAGATTTTGATGATCACGACGGCGTCCGTGGAGTCGGTGACGATGGTGATGGTCTTGTCGCCGGCTTTGACGTCCTTGCCGTTCCAGCGTTCTTCAATGGCGTCCCGGGCGTTGACCAGAAGATTGATGACGACCTGTTCCAGGCGATTCGGTTCAGCGATGATCAGGGGCAGGTCCTCTTGCAGTCGCCAGTCGACGAAAATATTGCGGACATTGAGTTGTTGGCTGAAGAACTCGAATCCGCGCTTGATGACGTCGTTGATCTGGACGGGCATGGTCTTGAGTTCCGACTTGCGGCCGAATTCGCGCATGTGGGAGATGATTTTTCCGGCCCGATCCACATGGGTGCTGATGCTCTGGGATATCTCCTCCAACATCGCCATGTCGATCTCGTGGCCCTTGCCGACCTTTCTGGCCAAAAATCCGCTGATGGATTTGAGAATCGTCAACGGCTGGTTGAGTTCATGGGCCACCCCGGTGGCCATTTCGCCCAGGGTGGTCATTTTGCTGGCATGGATGAACTGCTGTTCCGCCTCCAGGCGCTTGGTGATGTCGCTGCACGAGACGATCAACACTTCGTAGGCTTCGAACGTGGACAAAGAAATGCGCATGGAGACGAAGATGCTTCGACCGTCCTTGGTGAGCTGCGATGTCTGGTTGATTTCATGGGTGGTTCGCAGGTTCCGCGTCCAATACTCTCGCTCTTCTTCCTTGAACAACGACGTAAATGGCTTGCTCAATAATTCCTCGGGCTTGTATCCGTACATTTTGAGGACCGCGTCGTTGCAGTTCATGATGGACAGATTTTGGGCGTTGAGAACGAACAGCGCACTGGGAATGGCCTCGAAAATGGAATGGTAGAACAACTCGGAGGCGGCCAGTTTGAATTCGAGTTCCTTGCGCGCCGTGATATCCAGCATCATTTCCATGGCCGCCACGGTGTTGCCCCCGGCGTCCTTGACCGGAGCCGTATAGACGATCCAGTGGATGGTTTTGCCTTCCTTGGAAAGCCCGACTTCCTCACTGACATGGGGAGAATCGTATAAAAAGGTCTTTTCCACGGGACAGACCGTGCATCGCTCCGTGCGGCCCTTGTTGATCTCGAAGCAATGCCGATCTCTGATATTGCTGCCGAAGTGATCCTCGTACTTCATGTTGTGGCGGATGACTTTGTAGTCCTTGTCCACGACGCTGAGCAGGCAGGGAACATTCTGGAAAAGATTTCGATATTCCTCGCGCTGGGCGACCAGGAGCGTTTCCTTCTCCGCCACCTTGCGGCACATGGTGTTGTACGAGTCGGCCAGGACTCCGATTTCGTCGGCCTGCTTGATGTTGATGCCCGTGTAGTCCTCTCCGGAGCAGATGTCCCTGGTCACGTTGATCAGCCGACGGATGGGCTTGAAGATGAGGATGTGGTAGTTCAGGAACAGGACCAGAAAGGTGGCCAGAAAGACCAGCAAGGAAATGAGCATGTTGGCGCGTTCAAAATCGCGCAGTTTCGTGCCTTTAATCTCCGTGCTCACCTCCATGTCCAGCAGGCCGAGCAGTTGCTCGTCCTCGGAATGTACGTGGCACGGCGGGCCGTAGCACCCGGGCTTGTTCGGAACAGGAGTGATGGTGCCGACGATGGTTGCCTCATCGGCCTCGATGATTCTGCTGCGTTTCTCCTGACTCATGGTCGCCGGGGGCGGCGATTGGGCATGGCACGTCCAACAGGACGCGTCACGCATGTCCAGGTAGGTCCCGACCTCTTCGCTTTTGCTGGAATAGGCGATCCGGCCTTTCTTATCCAAGAGACGGATGGCCTTGATGTCTTCCTGTCGGCTGATGTTGTTGATGATCTGCTTGATGTCGTCCTCGGAGTCCAGGAGCATGGCATAGTCCAAGCCGAGAAGAATGGTGTCCGAAAGGATGACGATGTCGGATTTAACGCTGCGCAGGATGAAGTCGCGCAGGTAGACGATATTGAAAGCGGTCCAGAGACCGGCGCAAATGAAGAACGTTACTCCGCCGGAGAGAAGCATCTTGAACGTCAAATTCTGGAACATGCTTCGAATTTTCATGGACATTCCTTGACGCGAAGCAATGTTGATAAAATCAGTAGCATTTGTTGATTCATTGTTTTAAGGAGGAATCGCGGTAACTACTCAGCACAGAGTAATTTTGTTGCCGGGGTCGGAATCGGGATCAGGATCGGGATCGAAAACGCTGGGATGCGTTCTGAATTCTTCCTGTTTCGATTCCGACTCCGATACCGACCCCGACACCGATTGCCGGAGCAAGATCGGACACAAAATGTACTGAGTAGTTACTCTTATTTTCTCTCTTCCACGTTCTTTTTGAGCGGATTTATACATGGAATGATCCAATCTGGACTGCATTTGTCGTATATGCGCGTACTTTTTTGTGTTTTTTAGTTTGTGACATAATACACATACTTTCTAAAGTAATGCAAGAGGGAGAAATCGGAACGTTCTCTTTTGATAACCAGGCGGAAAACTTCTCTTTCAGGGGACTGCAAGAGGAGGATGGTCAAGGGTTTGATGGTTGCGAAAAGGAAAAATGCAGGAATAGAAAGTGAATGGAAATAATTTCTGTAAAGAAACGCATAAAAAGGTTTCGGGCAATCCCCCCAAGGAAATCCGACTGATCTCCCTTGACGGCGTCATGCCCGAAACCATGATCTTCTGGATCAGGAAACGCTGAATCCCATGGCATTGACGGCGCTTGTGCCGCCTTCCACGCTGACCACATTCTGAAAACCTTCGTGACCCAGGGTTATGAGCGCTTCATAGGAGCGCGCCCCGGTGCCGCAGATGACGACGATGCCCTTGTCTCGCGGCAGCTTGTCCAGGTTTTCGGCCAGATCTCCCTGGGGAATGTTGACCCAGTGCTCAGGATGGGCCAGGGCTTCTTCCTTGGCGTCGGATGGTTCGCGGCAGTCCAGGAAGAAATGCGTGTTTCTTTCCCGCTGCTTCCAGAGGGCCGCGAACTCATCCGCTTGAATGGCCATGTTCCGTCCCGCGAGGATGTTCTCCGCCGCGTTGCCCAGCACGTTCAGAATATCCAGCGCGGCGGAAAATGGCGGTGAGTAGGCCGCTTCCAAGTTGCTCAAGGCCTCTACCCTCAGGCCCGAAGGCAGCAACCCGGCGACCACGTTCACCTTGCCCACCAAGGCATCGCCTTTGTCCGCCGTTCCCTGCATTCCCAGGACGCGACCCGTTTGGCGCTCCACAACCAAGTCCAGGTTCATCACCCCTTTGTCAGGGTGGAAGTGAGCCCGATCCAGTTGACTGACGTGGACACTCAGGGCATCGAAGCCCGCGGACCGAGCGGCCTGCAATGTCAGACCGGTACCCGCGGCGGCGAGGTCGAACAGCTTGACGCACCAGGAGCCCACCACGCCGGAAAAAAGGGTCGCGCCGCCGGCCAGGTTGTCGCCGATCACCCGGCCTTGGCGATTGGCCAATGAGCCCATGGGCAGGAAGACGTTGGCGTTGGTCAGCAGGTGGCGCAGTTCCACGCAGTCTCCTCCGGCGTAAATGTGCGGATCGGAAGTCCGCAGGTACTCGTCCACCGTGATTCCACCGCGCTCAGAGACGGCCAAACCCGAGGCACGGGCCAGTTCCGTATTGGGTCGAACGCCCACGGCAACGATGACCAGGTCCGCCGGGATCTCGTCGTCTTTGGTGCGTACACGGGTTACCCGGCCCTGGTCGTCGCCCTCCAGGCTGAGCACCTGGTCGCCCAGTTGGAACCGTACGCCCTTGTCCCGCATGTGCCGCAGGGCCGTGAGGGACAAATTGCCCCCGATCACGCCGGGCAGGATCTGCTCTCGGAGTTCGATGACCGTGGTCTCCACCCCCCAGAGATCGACCAGGGCCACGGCCATTTCCAGGCCGATGAATCCCGCGCCAACCACCACGGCCCGCTTCACGCTTCCACTGGAAACGAGGGAGCGGATGCTTTCGGCGGAGTCCAGGTTATGCACGGTATGTACACCGGCCAAATCTCTTCCCGGAAAGGGCGGAACCACCGGTTTGCTGCCCGTGGCCAGCACCAGCTGATCGTAGGCCAGCACCTCGCGGCGTCCCGTGGGTACGTGGGCAAGCGTCACGGTCTTGGCCTCGCGGTCTATGGCCACGGCCTCTGTTTCGGTGCGCACGTCTACGCCTTTGCTTTTTCGGAAATATTCAGTGTCCCGAAGGACATGAAATGACGTACTTTCCAGTTCCGGGACGTCGTTGACCTCGCCGGAAACATAGAAGGGGATGCCGCAGCCGCTGTAGGCGATGCGTTTGTCTCGATCCACGAGCGTGACCCGGCTTTCCGGTTCCAGGCGCTTGAAGCGGGCGGCGGCTTTGGAGCCCAAGGCCACAGCCCCGATGATGACGATGTGTTGTGGCATGGCTTACGCCTTCCTCCCAGTCTGACGTGGTTTTCGAAAATGAGCGGCCGGTGCGTCCGGACCAACGAGCATCACCGGGCAACGCGCTCCGGCGATGACTTGGGACGAGGTATCGGGTTTCTTTTGGGAAGAGTCCTGGGGGCCGGCGTAACAGTCCGAAGCCAGGACGATCAGGTCGGCCTCGTTTTCCCGAGCGTACTTCAGGATTTCCACGGACGGATCGCCCTCGCGAACGACGAATTCCGTTTCAGCGGGCAGGCCCAGATTTCGGCCAAGATAAGCCAACCGGTTTGCGGCTTGGTGCAGTGCGTTGGCCAGGACGGCCCGGTCGGGCGCGGCGTCGTCCAGCGGCAGGGCATGGAACGCGAACAGGGTTCCGGCATCCGCCTCAATGATGCTCGCCGCCATGGTCAGGGAGTCCTGTTTCCCATCCCGAAGGTCGGTCGCGGCGACGATGCGGCGGAACGTTCCAGACAAGGATCGATTCGAAGCCGTCGGCATTCCCGGCGGAAGAACGAGCACCGGACAGGCGGCTTCCCAGGCGATGAGCAGAGCGGTGTCCATGGTCGAGGCGGAAAGCTCCCGTCTGCAGTGCTCGGCGTCGCCCTGGTCGCCGATGACCACGAGGTCCGGCTCCATGAGGCGGATGGTCTTGAGAACCTCCACATGGACAAAGCCGGAGCCGAGCATCACGTCCGCCGTCAATCTCTCGGGCATGTTCGCCCGGCAGAATGCCTCGATTTCGGCCCGTCGGGCCGAGAGTTCCCGCTCATCGGAAAGCTGGAGCACGCAACTTTGCTCACGCTCATGTGGAGCGCTGACATGCTGGACCATGAAGCCCGACTTGTGTCGGGCTGCGATTGCGGTCGCCAACCGGAGGGCGGACGTACCGTCGGCCTTGTCCGTCAGGGCCAGGAGTACCAGCTTGAACATTTGCGCCTCCCGCGGAACTGTTCACATTTATTGTATCGGTATTTGGGGCGGTTTTGCCGCTCCGCCTCGGAGCAGTTGGTCCTGCCCCGAGCCGATGGTTCATGCAGCCGGTTTGGACGCAGCACCCGGAGACGTGCTCGAAGGGCCACGCCGGGTACCGCCTGAAGAACGCCCTCTCTTGCGTCCGCAACCTTGCCCACTGGCTTCCTGTTCACCTTGGCGGCATGGTCCACGGCCCCAACCACCACTTTTATCGCCGCCTTTGTTTTTCCCTTGGCCTATGGGGCCTGTTCCATCTTGATTCGGCATAAACGACCTCCTTTGGTTGCTATCCGTCTGACATTGCCTAAGCAGCTTTCATGCCGCCTGGGAGTTGCCTGTATTTTTGATGGGTTGACACTTTCGGGTTTTTTCATAGAAATGGTTTGGGCGTAAAATTTGCCCGATATGTTATGCTGGACGCAATATTCTCCCGGTGGGGGAGATTCCTTATCGAGTGAGGCGATTATGCATTTTTTACACGACATTTCCTGTGAACATATCATGGACAGCCTGGCCGACGGGGTGTTCACCGTGGACAAGGACTGGAACATCACCTTTTTCAACCGAGCGGCCTGCGCCATTACCGGGGTGTTGAAGGACGAGGCCTTGGGGCGGAAGTGCTGGGAAGTTTTTCGATCCAGCATCTGCGACGGAGCCTGTGCCCTGAAGGCCTCTCTGGAGGCCGGCGAAAGCCGTGCCAATCGGTCATTGTATTTCGTGCGCAGCGATGGAACCAGGGTGCCCATCAGCATCAACGCCGCTCCGTTGCGGGACCGGCGCGGCAAAATCGTGGGCGGGGTGGAGACGTTTCGCGACCTTTCGGCGCTGCGTCAGATTCAGAAGAAGCTGGACGGGTTGTACCGGGTGGAGGATATCATCAGCAGAAGCCCGGTGTTTCAGCGGACCTTGAGCATCCTGCCTCAGATCGCGACCAGCGGATCCACGGTGCTCTTGCTCGGCGAGTCGGGAACGGGCAAGGAGTTGGTGGCCCGGGCGATCCACAATCTGAGCGGCCGCAACGGCGAACCGTTCGTGGCCGTGAATTGCGGGGCTCTGCCGGAGCAGTTGCTGGAAAGCGAACTGTTCGGCCACAAGGCCGGGGCTTTTACGGACGCCAAGCGGGACAAGCCGGGCAGGTTCCAGGCTGCCGACGGCGGGACGCTGTTTCTCGACGAAATCGGCGACATGCCCCTGGCCCTGCAGGTCAAGATTTTGCGCGTCTTGCAGGAAAAGGTGGTTGAGCCTTTGGGCGCGGTACGCGGCGTGCCGGTGAACGTCCGGGTCGTCGCGGCCACCAACAAGGATCTCGAGGATATGGTCGCCCGCCAGGAGTTCCGGGGGGATCTTTATTACCGTTTGAACGTGGTTCGCCTGGTCCTGCCGCCCTTGCGGGAGCGACCGGAGGACGTCCCGCTGCTGGTCCGGCATGTGGTTAAGCGCCAGAACGTATTGACCGGCAAGGACATTCAGGGAGTGACGGAAGAAGTGATGCGTCTGCTGGTGCGTCATCCGTTCCCGGGCAATGTCCGGGAGTTGGAAAACATCATTGAATACGCGTTCATCCTTTGTCCCGGCGGCTTGATCAAGCCGGAGCATCTGCCCGATGGTCTGTGCCCCGACACTCCGGCCACGCCGACCATGGCCTTGCGCGGCACCATGGATGAAATCAAACAACAGGCCGCGGCCCAGGCGCTGGCCCGCAACAACGGCCGGGTCATGGCCGCCTGCCGCGAACTGGATGTGTCCAAGGATACCCTGCGGCGGTTGCTGCGTCGGTGACGATTGAATTTCGTAACCGTTAAAAAAAAAATGAGGTAACCATGGCCTGGATTCCCGCGAAGGAGGGAATCCAGGTTTTTTATTCGTAACTACTCGGCACAGAGTCATTCTGTTGCCGGGGTCGGAATCGGGATCGGGATCGGGATCGAAAACGCTGGGATATGTTCTGATTTAGTCCTGTTCCGATACCGATTCCGATACCGACCCCGATTGCCGGAGCAAGATCGGACGCAAAATTCGCTGAGTAGATACAATATTTGGAGATTCGCCTCGACCTCTCCCTGTTATATCCTCCCTTTCCTCATTTTCCGTCGTGCCGGGTTCGGAACCTTGAGCCCGGCGTCCAACTTCTTTTCACGCCGTGATTCGGGCGAATTATACGTCCATCGCTTTGCGCCGGTTCGTCTGATTTCGTCTTACAGGCTGGAACGAATGATTATTTTTGCTTGGCATGCAATATGCCAAGTGAAGGAATAAATGGTGCGATTTTCGTAACTACTCCGCACAGCGTCATTCTGTTGCCGGAATCGGAATCGGAATCGGGATCGGGATCGGGATCGAAAACGCTGGGATGCGTTCTAAATTCTTCCTGTTTCGATACCGACTCCGATACCGACCCCGACACCGATTGCCGGAGCAAGATCGGACACAAATGTACTGAGTAGTTACCGATTTTCTTCCCCCCCGAAGCATTTCGGAGAATCGGCGATGCGAGTGTGTTTGGCCTGCTACGGAAACCGTATCGCAACATTACTGGATACGGCCACATCGCTTCATCTCTATCATGAACAGCCCGAAGCGGTGATGCGCGGCACTCCGGAACAGGTGCATCCGGAACCGAACCGTGAGCCGGAAATTCACGTATTGCCGAGTACGGTGCGGGACCTTGGCGTGATGGGTTTTGCGCGGACCCTGGTGCAACTGGATGTCGAATGGTTGCTCTGCGGCGGCTTGGCATGCCCGGACAGGGAAGTCCTGCATTTCGCCGGGATACAGGTGGAGCCGTGGATTCGCGGCAGGACGGATGAGGTGGCGCAAGCCTGGTTTTCGGGCCGTATTCGGTCTTTCAAAATGCCCGGCCTTGGACGGCTTGACTGTGCCGCACGGCGGGGACGGCGACGAACTACAAAAGGAGCTTGTACAATGAAAATGAAACGGATTGCTGTTTCCAGTGAGGGCCCGCGCCTGGACGACATGGTGGATCCACGGTTCGGCAGGGCGGCGGGCTTCGTCATCGTGGACCCGGCGGCCGGAGACGCTTCCAGCTACATCGACAATGGCGCGTCCCAGGTCATGGCCCAAGGCGCGGGGATCCAGGCGGCGCAAAATCTTGCCAACGCCGACGTGGAATTGGTGATCAGTGGGTTTGTCGGGCCCAAAGCCTTTCAAGCTTTGTCCGCCGCGGGAATCCAGATCATCCAAAATGTGGAGGGCGTAACCGTGGGGCAGGCCGTGGAACGGTTCAAGCGCGGCGAACTGACCGTGGCCGATGCGCCCAACTCCCAGGCGCATGGCGGGACAGGTCGAGGCAGTGGCCAAGGGAGCGGCCAAGGACGCGGCCGGGGAGCGCGGCGGTGATCTTCGCTGTTGCCAGCGGCAAGGGGGGGACGGGAAAAACCACGGTCACCGCCTCCCTGGCCGCCATCTGGGAGGGACCGCTGACTCTCGTGGATCTGGACGTGGAAGAACCGAATCTGCACCTTTTCCTGAATCCCGAAATAACGAGAGAGTCAGCGGCCATGCTGGAGGTTCCGGTCCATAATCCGGACACGTGCACCCTGTGCGGCGAGTGCGCTACGTTTTGCCAATACAAGGCCTTGGCAATCATGGGCAAAACCATGCTGTTCTATCCGGAAATGTGCCACGGTTGCGGCGGGTGTCTGAGAATCTGTCCCGAGGGCGCTCTCAGTCCGGGCGGACGGGAGCTGGGCCGGATCGTTGATGGCCAAACGGAGTTCGGACGTTTTGTGATGGGCCGGTTGCGGGTGGGGGAAGCCATGAGTCCGCCACTGATGCAGCAGGTCAAGCAGCTGGTAAAGGAGCAAGCGAGTCATGCTGGGATGCCTGAAGTCGCAGAGGGCGGCGTAGAGGGTGACGTACTGGGCGACGTGCTGATTGACGCCCCTCCAGGGGTGAGTTGTCCGGCGATGCACGCCGTGATGGACGCCGACGCGATCCTGCTGGTCACCGAGCCAACGCCCTTCGGCCTGTATGATTTTCGTCTGGCCGTGGAGGCCTTTTCCGGGCTGAACAAGCCCATGGGCGCGGTGATCAACCGGGTCGGGATCGGGGACCAAGGCGTGGACGATTACTGTCGGGCCGCCGGCATTCCGATCTGGGCCCACATTCCCAACAGCATCCTCGCGGCCAAAGCCTATTCGCGGGGGGAGATCGTCGCCAGGGAGCTGCCTGAACTGAGAGGGCTTTTTCAGGAGTTGAAAGAGCGCATGCGGGCCGCTGTCAGTGCATCCCAGGAGGTGGGCCGTGCGTGAAATCGTTGTGATCAGCGGCAAGGGCGGCACGGGCAAGACCAGCATCACGGCAGCGTTCGCGCATTTGGCGGACAACGCCATGGTCTGCGACCTGGATGTGGACGCGCCGGACCTGCACATGTTGTTGGCCCCGGTTGTCGAGGAAGAGCATGCGTTTCGCTCCGGGAACGAAGCAGTCATCGATCAAGAGCGATGCACGAAATGTGGGGTATGCGCCGAGTTCTGCCGCTTCGGGGCCGTGCGCGAAGACCAGGGGAGGTATGTGGTCGACTCCCTGCGGTGCGAAGGCTGCAAGGTCTGTGTCCATTTCTGTCCGGATCAGGCCGTGGATTTTGTGGAAAAGCATTGTGGACAGTGGTTTTCCTCGACCATGCGTTTCGGGCCGATGATCCATGCACAGTTGTTTCCAGGGGAAGAAAATTCCGGACGGCTCGTGGCCCTGCTTAAGAAGGAGGCCCGACAGCATGCGAAAAAACAGGGATTGTCCTTGATCCTGTGCGACGGAACGCCGGGAATCGGGTGTCCGGTCATCAGCTCGCTTTCCGGGGCGAATCTGGCGGTGGTGGTCACTGAGCCGACCCCGTCCGGACGGCACGACCTGGAGCGTGTGGCCGACCTGTGCCTCCATTTCCGCATCCCCGTGGCTGTAATCGTGAATAAGTTTGACCTGAATCCCGAGAACAGCCGGGAGATCGGCGCGTACTGCCGCGAGCAGGGGCATGGCCTGTTGGGCATGCTGCCCTACGATGAGCAGATGACCAAGGCCATGATTCTGGGCAAGTGCATCACGGAAATGCCGGCCTCTCCCTTTGGCGACGAATTGCGTGGGATATGGGCAAAGATTGTCGCGTATCCCGTTGGGCCGTTGCGTCTCGCTTGACTGTTGCAACGCAACATATTGGATTTAAAATTGCTAACCGCTTCGATATGAATAAGGAGATGTCACCATGGACACGTTGATTATCGCCGTCCCGTCCGAAACCCCCGGCGGCCTGGATGCCGCCGTCGGGATGCATTTCGGCCATTGCGATCTGTACACCATCGTGGAAGCCAAAAACGGGGAGATCGTGGACGTGCGCACACTGCCCAATGTTCCTCACCAGCAGGGTGGGTGCATGGCCCCGGTCAACCACCTGGCCCGCAACGGCGTGAAGGTGCTCATTGCCGGTGGCATGGGGCTGCGTCCGCTAATGGGATTCCAGCAGGCTGGAGTGCGGGTCGTCCACGGAGCCGGCGCACCTTCCGTGGGGCATGCGGTGCAAGCTTTTCTGATGGATTCCCTGCCGACCTTCAGCACCGAGAATACGTGCGGCGGGGGAGTGCAGCACTAGCCGATCTTCCACATTGCCACGCCGATAATCCGGTGTTTCCTTGAGTCGCTCTTTGCACGGGAAGCGTCGGATCATCTTTTTCAGGAAGTAGTTTTAAATCGTCTCGTCGCGAGGTATCGGGATCAAGGAAGGAATTGCATGCAAATACTGATAGCCACCAACCGTTCAGAGGATATATTCGCCCGCTTTTGCGAAGCGTTGCGGCAAGAGATGGAGAATGTGGAGTTATTGTTCACCAACAACGGGACCAACGTCCTGGCCGCGGTGAAGGTCATGCCGCCGGGATTCCTGATCTTGGACCAGGGACTGCCCGAAGGCGAGCCTTTGCATCTGGTGCGTAAATTGATGTCGGTGAACGCGGCGGTGAATTGCATCGTAATCACTGACCTGGACGTCGACGCTTTTCATGAAGCCGGTGAAGGGCTGGGAATCTTCGCGCCACTGCCCGTGGAACCCAGTTTTGAGGACGGAGTGGCTTTGGCTCGACGCATGAAACGGTTCATGGTGGGCGTTGGCGCTGTTTCCGGCTAGGATGTGAATGTATCCTCCGTATGTTCCAGAGCTGGGAAGCTGTCAGCTTCTCGGCGACTGTCGGTCGGGGCAGGGCGCAGGTTGTTTTCGAGGCAGGGTGATGGTGAAGGTGCTGCCCTTGCCGGGTTCGGATTCCACGGTGATGGAGCCGCCGTGTTTTTCGATGGTCTGGTTGGAGATAAACAGGCCCAGGCCGGTACCCTTGCTGCCCTTGGAAGAGAAGAAGAGGGTGAAGATTTTGTCGCGGGTTTCCTTGTCCATGCCCTGGCCATGGTCCTTGACCGTGATGACGACGTGATCCGGGGTTCCCGAGGCTGAAAACTCGACCTGGCGTTGCTCGTCTTCAACTCCCTCGCAGGCATCCACCGCGTTTTCCAGGAAATTGACCAGGGCCGCGGACAGGGCGGCGGCGTCGATCTCAAAGGTGCCGAGTTTTTTTTCGGCATGAAAGGCGAACCGAACGTCGGCCTTGTCCGCTCGCAGGCGGATCAGTGCGGCCGTGTCGGCCAGGAATTTCGCCGCGTCGAGTTCTTGGACATCCAGATCCCTGGACTTGGCGTAGTACAGGATATCCAGCACCAGCTTGCGGACCTTGCCGATGATGTTCTTCAAGGTGTTCATGGCGTCCGCAATCTGGTCGGGCTGGTCGTTTTTCAGTCCGGATTCCAGGCGGTACATGCCGCCGTCCAAAGCCGTGAGCAGCCCTTTGACCCCGTGGGACATGGAGCCGAGCATGATGCCCAGGGAGGTCAGATGGTCCTGGAGGCGGCGAATTTCGGTGATGTCCGTGTACATTTCAATGACCTGATGAATATCACCCTGGGCGTTGCGAATGGGCGAGGAAATCGCCAGCACGTTGAGCTGTTCGCCGTCCTTGGTGGTGACCACGGTTTCCATCTGATGCGACTCACCGTCCTGGAGCGTTTGCTGCATCAGGCAGTCCGCGCAGGGCGCTTCGCGGCCCTTTTTTTCTTGATAACACAGCAACCCCTCGGCCTCGTTGAACTTTTCCTTGAAACGGCGGTTGGTCTCCGCCACGGTGAAGTCCGTGTTCTGCACCGTAATGTAGCAGGGCACCTCGTCGAAAAGGCGCTGGTATTTGCGCTGGGTGGCCAGCAGTTCGTCCCGGAGGCGGCTGAGTTCCGTCATGTCCACGGCAATGCTCAGGACCAGCCCGACCTCCCCGCCCTTGTCCAGGACCGGGGAGGTATGCGCCGTGACCGGGATCGGCGTTCCGTCCTTTCCGGCCAGCGTTGCCTTGAGGCGTTGACCGTTTCCCGACAGGAAGGTCGCCTGGACGGGGCATTCGGATTCGGCAAAGGCCTCCTGGGCGTACATCTGGGGCGTGTTCATGCCGTTGCAATCACCGATGCGCTCCCTGAACAGGCTGTTGCAGGCCACGACCCGCAGGTCCTTGTTGTGCAGGGAAACGAGGCAGGGCAGTTCGTTGAAGAGCCCGGTTCGGTTCTCCACCTCGGTGGTGATTCCGGATAAAAAATCACTGAATTTTTCCACCATCTGGCCGGCGGCGGTCTGGCGTTCCAGCTTGACGATGTGCTGGGTTTTTTCTTCCACGAGCCGTTCGAGGTTTTCCGTGTAGTTCCGTAACTGGCGTTTCATCACGATTTTCTCCCGAACGCGGTTCAGGGAGATTTCCAGCACGTCGTCGTTGATCGGCTTGGTGATGAAGTCCGCGGCTTCGTGCTTCAGGGCCTCGATGGCCAGTTCCAGATCCCCGTGGCCGGTGATGATCACCACTTCCACGTCGGGGTAATCTTTTTTGACCCGCCGCATTAACTCGATCCCGTCCATGACCGGCATCTTGATGTCGGTAAGCACGATGGACGGTTGAAAATCTTGCATTACGTCCAGAGCGATGCTTCCGTTCTCGGCGGTTTTGACCTCGTACCCCATGTCTTCCAGGGTCAGTCCCAGAAACCGTCTGATTCCCTCCTCGTCGTCGACGAGGAGTAATTTCTTGTCCGTGATCATGTTTGCTCCATTATGAAGATGAAGACGTAAAGCGGGCCATGCAGCGCATCCCAGGCTAAAAGGACGGTTTTTTCTTGCCATACCGACCCTTTTGTTTCCGAGTCAGTCATGCCCGTGAAGACAGGGATCCGGAATCGGAATGAGACCACGCACGGAATGTACTGATACAGCTCCAGTGGTGGAAAAAAAGGAGTAAAAGGGACGGACGGAAAAGGCAATCCACGCATGGCGAAAAAACACCCCGTGGATGATAGGCGGGCGGTATTGGAAAGCGAAGAAAGTGAAAACGTCCACCCTTGCCCCGCGAGCGGGATAAGGGTGGACGGATATTCGAGGGGCCGGCTCAGCCGATGGTCTGTTTGACGATCTTCATCAGCTCGTCGCGGTCGAAAGGCTTGGTCAGGCTGGCGACGGCCTTTTGGATCGCATACTGGTTGGACGGCAGGCCGCTGATCACGATGATCGGGATTTTTTTCAGTTCCGGGTTCTGGGTCAGTTTGCGGTAAAAGCGCGGACCCCATTCATTGGGCATTTCCAGGTCAAGGGTGATCAGGTCCGGCTTTTCCTTGGCCACGATGTCGTGGGCTTCAGAGCCGTCGTTGGCTTCTACCGTTTCATAGCCGTTGTCCTTGAACAATTGGGTCAGGTACGAGGTGATTTCCTTGTCGTCGTCGACGACCATGATTTTCTTCGCCACAGTACACCTCCTGGTGAGATTCGGAATGAACTTCCAATCCTTGAGGTTGCCGAAATCAACGAGAACTTGGCATGCATGCGAAGTTTTTTCGTCTCGCATGCGCCGCTTTACAATTCCACCGCCCGGGTTCGGAGACATCGGGCGGTGGACGCAATGCTCGCGACTTGCCTAAACCTTGTCCGGTCTGTTGACGCTGACCACTGGGCAGTTGGCCCGCAGGAGCACCTGTTCCAGGGTCGACCCCATGCGGGCCTGTTCCGGGTCCAGTTCCCTGGTGTTGTGGGCCAGGACGATCAAATCGGCCATGCGCTCACGGGCGATCTTGACGATTTCCACGTAGGGATTGCCTTCCCAGACGTCAACTTCAAAGTTCTTGAAATCTCCCATCTTGGGTCCGTACACGTCTCGCAGTCGTTTGCGAAGCGTGATCAGTTTGTCCTCGATGTCACTCTGAGCCAATACCTTGCTGGTGATGTCCAGGGCATGGAACAGGGTCATTTCGCAGTCGAACTCCTTGGCCATGGACAGGGCGTACTTGAAGGCGCTTTCCGACTGCTTGGAAAAGTCTGTGGCAAAGACGATATGGGAGAAACCGCCCATATACGACGCGGATTCGCGGTGCACGGTCATCACCGGGCACTTGGCCGCCTTGGCCACGCGTTGCAGGGTGCTGCCGGGGTAGCCCTTGGAGTAGATGTCGCTGGAGTCCCCGGAGTGCGCGCCCATGATGATCATATCCACGTCCTCGTCGCGGGCCGCCCGGAGGATTTCCCGGTGCGGCAGACCCGTGGCCAGGATGATGCGCGCGTTTTTGCATTCCTCAAGCTGCTTGGCGTAGGTGTTCTTCAGTTCTTCCTCAACCCAGGCCATGTAGTCGTCGTCGACCTGAACGGTCTCCTGGGAGCGGACGTCGTTGACCTCCTGGTAGGAAAAGCCTTTTTTCGGTACGCCGGCGACGTGAAAGAGCAGCAGTTCCGCATCGTAGCGCTTGGCCATCTCAAAGGCCACCCGCGCGGCCCCGAAACTTGCCGGAGAGCCGGTTGTCGCCAAAAGAATCTTTTTCTTCATGAGATACCTCGTATGTGCTGACTGTTGGTGCGACAAGGCGGATTATTCCTCTTCGCCTTCCTCGTCCTGGGGCTTGAGGTGATCCGGGACGATCATCATCTTGATCACCAACGGCTTGAGGAAGCTCCAGCGGATGCCTATGGGATATTCTTCCTCCAGGTCGCGGATGGCGTCCCAGCAATTGTGGCAGGGCGCGACCACGAGCTTGCACCCTGTGGCTAAAATCTGCTCCCTCTTTTTAAGCAGAGCAATGTTTCGCTGGGGGCGATACTTGCCGATGCCGTTAAATCCGCCGCCGCCGCCGCAACAATAGTTGTATTCCTTGTTCGGCGCCATTTCGACGAAATAGCCGGGTTCAACAAGATAGCTCATGATTTCCCGGGTGATGTTTTTCAGACCCTGATTGCGGACGTAATTGCAAGAGTCCTGGAGTGTGACCGGTTCTTTGATCCGTTTGGCCGGGTCGATTTTGATTCGCCCGGTGCGCAGCATTTCCGCAAGCCATTCCACATAATGGATGTAGGGTCTGGGGGGTTGGCCATCTTCGCGTCCGGCCCAATAGGGCCCTTCGATGACCGTGGCCCGGTGGGCGTGGCCGCATTCCGTGCCCACGACCCGCTTGGGGCGCAGACGTTCGATGGCGTCATAGACATGCAGAACTTGTTGCTTGCAGCCTTCCCAGTCCCCGGCGAAAATTGTCAGGGAGGTTTGCTCCCACCCTTCCGAAGGTACAGTCCAGTTTTCACCGGCCACATGGAATAAAATCGCAGCTTCAGCGATGTCTTCCGGATAGTGTTTGGCTTCGCGGGCATTGAGGGTGTACATGATGTCCGCGTCTTCCTTGTCCACGGGAATTTCCAGGCCCGGCCACTCCTCGGAGTTCTCGTCAGCCATCCATTCGCAGGTGTCCACCCAGTCTTCGGTGGTCACGTCCATCTGGGCCTTGTACACCCGGTGCATCCCGGAACCTATTTTCAGTTCCCAAGGCACGAATCCCTGGGAAAAGAGCAGGCCGCGCGTGTAGGAGAACATCACGCCCATGTCGATGCCGTGGGGGCAGAACTGGCCGCAACGGTTGCAGCAGGTACACCAGCTCCAGGCGATGTCCATGCATTTGCGCATGAAAGCGTTGTCCACCTTGCCCTTGCGCTTGACGATCTCACCCAAGGTGGCGTGGATTTTAGCCGAAGGGACCTGGCGAGGATCCCTGTCGTTGCATTCATAGAGAAAACAGCTGTCCGCGCAGAGTCCGCATTTGGCGCAGATGTTCAACCATGTTTTCAGTCGGGATTTCATGGTGTTTTGGATCGTGGACCAGAGCTTGTCCGTATCCACCTCCAGTTGTTCCATTTCCGCGTAGTATTGCTTGCCACTCTTGTCCCCGAGCGTCAGCTTGAGCTGCTCGTCCGTGACAATGGGCTGCTTGTTGCAAAGAATTCCTTCGGGCATTGTATTCTCCCTCTCGTTGAGCTTGTGTTTCTCAGACGCCTACCAGGTCATCTGGGTGCCTTTCATCCCGCCGCGCTTGATGCCGTAGTCCATGCCCAGTTGCGCGCGGGACAGGAAGAAGAGGACCACGTGGTTCAGCTTGGTGAAGACCAGGCTGAGCAGCCAGACGTGGCCGGTAATGATGTGGATGAGCAGCCAGAAGTCGTAGTTGCCCACGTTGTATCGGGCGATCAGGCCGGTCAGGAAGGGGGACACGGCGATGACGATCAGCATGTAGTCGTAGGCCGAGGTGAGAATCCTAACCTCGGGATAGGCGATCCGGCGCAGGATCAGGAAGATGCCGCCGATGACCACGACCCAGGACAGAAAGTCGGCCAGACCGGCGGAAATACCCGGCAGGCGGATGCCCCAGCTGTCCTTGAGCATGATGTTGTGCGCTTCGAGAAAAATCGGCGTGAACAGCAGGCCGATGTGAAAGCTGAAAAAGAGCAGGGTGAACAGCGGCTTGGCCCGCCAACCGTGGGAGCCCCAGGGCAGGATCCAGAAAAAGATGGATCTGGCGGCCCCTTTCAGGCCGTGCTGCATGTTGGGCCGATAGCCCACGCGGTCCAGTCGCCAGTCCAGGCCGCGGATGTACGTCACCACATGGTACGTCAATCCAACGACCACGACCAGAAACGTGATCCAGACCATGGGTCCAGTCAAGAAATTATACATATGCGTCTCCTCGAGCATCACTTATGTTGTTGCAAGTCGGACAGTGTTTCGTCCGTCGATCCAGAGGGTTGGGATCATGAGCAATTGGGCTCGTTTCGGAGGTATCCGGCACGTTCTCGTACCGGATATCCGCTCCGCCGATTTGCCGCTTTGCTAATGACCATGGCCATTGCCATGTCCCTCACCGGTCCGGTGTGGGTTGTCGATGGGCTTCTTTTCGCCCATCAAAAACTGCCACCAGAGTACGGCGCCGACCAGGATGCCGCCCATGAGCAGGTAGGTCATGGTCTTGGTATGCATGAAAAACTCGTGCAATGAGTTGAATTCCATTGGTATAGCCTCCCTTATGCTCAGTGTTGGCCTTTGTAATCAGGGTGCTCGAAAAAGACGGGCATCCTGGTGGAGACGAATCGGAACACAACCACGCCCACGGTGACGATGAACACGGAGATGATGATCTCCATGAAGGCAGGGAAGTATTTGGCCTCCGAGGGCAGGTGGTAGTTGAAGGCGACCAGGGAAACGTTGAACCGGTTCAGGACAATGCCCAGAACGGTCAGGATCGCCGTCCACTTGATCAGGGCGAAGTTCTTGTCCCGCGCGCCCACGGCGTACAGGAAGGCCGGCAGGGCGACGAAGCAGAGCATTTCCACCAGGAACCATGCGCCAAAGCCACTGGCCAGGTAGTGCCAGTTGTTGTCGTAGGTCAGGCCGACCATCTTCAAGGCAAAGTAGCCGAACAACACCCAGGAGCAGCCCTTGGCAAAACCGAGAACAACATCGTTGTGGTTCCTGTTGTATTCCTCGTCCATCATCCGGTGCAGGTACTTGTGGGACAGTGAACCTTCAAAAATGACCATGGACAACCCGGCCGCGATGCTGGAGACGAAGAAGAAAACCGGGAGATAAGCCGAGTACCACAAGGGATGCAGCTTGGACGGGGCGATAGTGTACAAAGCTCCCAACGAGGACTGGTGCAGCGTGGAGAGGACCACGCCGAAGATGACCAGCACCAGGGTCATTTTGACCAGGGCGTCCCGCAGCTTCCGCCACCCGGTCCATTCGAACAGGGTGGGCAGGAACTCCATGAACAGGACGGTCAGGTACAGGAACACGCACAGACCTACTTCGAAGAGCAGGGATGTCGTGCCCTGCTGGACGAAGATCGGGTAGGGCAGCCGCCAGGGACGACCAACGTCGTAGTGCAGGGCCATGACCACCAGGGCGTAGCCCAGGAAGGCGGTCAGAACCGCGGGGCGGACCGCGGAATGGTATTTCTTGAAGCCGAAGACGTAGCAGGCCGCGGCTGTGGTGTAGCCGCCGGCCGCCAGGGCGACGCCGCAGAGCAGATCGAAGCTGATCCAGATGCCCCAGGGGTAGTTGTCGTCCAGGTTGGTCACGGCCCCGAGCCCGCCGGTGAAGCGGATCACGGTGACGATCAGGCCCGCGATGATGATCAGGCCCGTTACGATATTGAATGGCGTCAAATATGACTTGAAGTCGTCATTGGTCACGGTGCTCATTTGCCCTCCTCCTCGTCCGTTTTGGTCGCGTCAGCCGCTTTGAGTTCTTCTTCCTTCTTGGCCAGGGCTTCCTTGACGGCCTTCTTGACCTCGTTGTCCAGGCGGCGGTTGGCGGCTTCCTCGGCCTTGCTCAGGGAGGTGGTCAGATTTTCCTCGGCCTCGGCCTTGGCTTTGGCCAGGGCGGCGGCCACGGCCTCTTGCTGTTCCTGGGCCGCGATTTTTTCCTTGCGCTTGTTGATGGCGTAGATTCCGCCAAGCAGCACGGGCCAGACGCCCACCACCACGGGGACCGCGGCCAGGGCGCCGGCGGTGAGTTCCGGAGCGGACTTGGTGCCCAGGTCCTCGCGCAAGCCGACCTGGGTGAAGGGCACTCCGGAGATGTACATCCAGCTGGTGCCGCCCATTTCATGCTCCCCGTATATCTGCTCCACATAGCGGCCCGGGAAGGCGGCGAATCGACGGCGGGCCAGGTTGATCAGTTCATGGCGGGGGCCGTAGATCATGGCCTCCATGGGACAAGCCTGCACGCAACCCGGCAGGCGCAGTTCGCCGGAGCGCATCTGCGGACCGCACAGCGTGCACTTCATCACCCGGGGGGTGAAGGCCTTGTGGTATTCGTAGGTCGGAATTTCAAAGGGGCAGGCGATCATGCAGTACCGGCAGCCGACGCAGACGGTTTCGTCGTAGTCCACTGCGCTGTCTGATTTTTTCTGGAACGCGCTGACAAAGCACGAGGAGGCGCAGGCCGGTTCCAGACAGTGGTTGCACTGGTTCTTCCGATACACGGGACCGCCTGGGGTGTCGAACTTGTTGACCACGGTGAAGGTGGCCGAGTCCGTGCGTCGGCGGGTGTTCAGGATTTCCAGGTTGTCGAAGGGCACTTCCGGTTCGGGAAGGTTGTTGACCTGGTTGCAGGCTAATTCGCACTTGCGGCAGCCGATGCACCGCGTCCCGTCGAACAGCACGCCCGGGGTGTCGTGATAGCCTCTGAAATCCTTGGCCGCGGCCCGGGCGGCGACCGGAGCGACGGCCGGAGCCGCCAGCCCGGCCCCGGCCGCGCCCATCAATCCGAGGAATGATCTGCGTTTCATATGTCGGTTCTCCTTACGAGCTGTCAGTTCTCTTTCTGTTTGTGGCAGGAGGCGCAGTCCGTGGCCGCCGGCTTTTCCAGGCCCATCTCCGCGTGGCAGGACATGCACTGGATGTGGTAGGCGGCCAAAAGTCCCGGTCGGCCAAGACGTCCTTCCTGGGACCGCTGGTCGTGGCAGGATTGGCAGCTCGGCGGGGTCTTGGAGAGAGGGCTGTTGTGGTGGCAGCCCTGACACATGGTCACCGGCGTCGCGTGAAAGGTGGTGGCCAGGGAGTCGTCCTTCATCCTCTCCATCATGCTCATGACGATCTTACGGTGAGGCAGCTCCGCCGGCTGGTACTCGTCGGCCAGGACGTCGATCTTGACCACGTCTGGAATGTCTTCCTCGGCGATGAGCAGGGCTTCCTTGGGACGCTGGTCGATGAGTTGTTGAGCCAGAGCGGCGCGGCCTTCCTTGTCCTCGGGAACGATCACCGGCTCTCCGGCGGGCTGTCTGCCGTCGGCTTGGGCCGGAATGAGCATTTCGGTGTAGTCCGCGTAATCCGTTGACTGATGCCCGGCGGGACGCTGGGCGAGGACGTCCGGGTTGACGTGACACAGGGCGCAACTGGAAGCCGGGGGCTCGGCGCCGCGAGGCATGGCGGTGTGGCAGCCGGCGCAGGTGGGATCCTGCTTCATTTCGTTATGGCAGCCCACGCAGCTGGACTTGCTGTCCGGGGCGTGCATGGCCCGCTCCAGGGTGATGTAGCCGCCCTCCTCAGAGCCTTGCAGGGTATGACAATCCGTGCAGGAACTCTTCAGGGTTTCATGGTGGCAGTCCCGGCAGGCGTCCGTGGCCTGTTCGTGCAGTTCATGGTTGAAGGGCACGGGATACATCAAGGTCGGCCGGGTGGCGTCCTCGGGCAATTCGGGCAGCTTGGCCGCCAGCAGCACGGCGTCGGGCTGATTGCGGGGCAGGCGGGGCAACACACCGTCCAGCTCTTCCAGTTTGTCGGCGAATTTGGCCTGCATTTCCAGGCGCTGCGGCCCGCCGTGACAGGAGGCGCAGTCCAGGGGGCCGTTACGCTCGGCTTGAGCTTCCTTGTTTTCCAGGTGACAGGTCACGCACTGGCCGTGGAAGGCTTCGGAAAGATTGGCCTTGACGGGCTCCTTGGGTTCGGCGGTGTGGCAGGAACGGCACCCTTCCTCGGCGAACTGGATGTAGACGAGTTCTTGTTTGTCCTCGTCATATTCGTGGTGACATTGTCCACAGTTGGTGTCCTTGCCTTCGTCCTTGGCGATCAGGTTCGAGTCCCAGTGGATATAGTGCAGCATGTTGTCCATGCTGCCGGAAACCCAAGCCTGGGTGTGGGCCGCGGGTTCCACGTGGCACTTGCGGCATTCGCCGATCTGGGGGCCGGGATTGGCCATTCGCGCCTTGGCGTTCTCCGCGTGACAGGCCGTACAGTTGTCGTGATACAGGTCTTTCAATTGATTCGCGGCGGGGTCCTCGAAGCGCATATACTTGTAGGAGATCGTGCCTTCGTCGTCCTTGATGTGACAGGCCGCGCAATCCTTGTCCTGTTCCGCCAGGGCTTCGGTATGCGCATCGTGTAAAAACTGAACGGCGGAGGCCTGCTTCGTGGTCTGCTTGGCTGTGGCCTGGATCATGATCAGATCGGCCCTGCCGGAATCCTTTCCGGAAGAGCTGATCATGCTCATCACGTCGGCCTGTAGAAAAAGCACGCAAACTAAAACGAACAGGCACCCGGACAAGCCCAGTACTAGTTTCCTGTATGCCATGAAAATCGCTCCCTTTTTCTCAATTTATCGAGCGGAGTTGCTTGCGGTGGTGAAAAAAACGCCTTTGCCGGATGACGGGTACTTTAATATGTTTGATGTTTATGTTCACTGTTTCACATGTACGCTCCTTTGCCGTGAATAACGCCGCTCCTCGAGCCGGAATCAGCGGAACGAGGTTCTGAACCCCTTGGGCCGAAAAAGACAAAAACCCCTCCCGGTTTGAGGGGATTTCGACAATAAAATTATGAGCAACGGCTCCCCCGGCCTCCCCGCCGTATTCATCGCGTTCCATGTGAACCGCCCGTGTGGAGGTTGGACAGCTTGCAGGTGAACACGGGGGTGGCTTCGGATACCCGAAAAACCTCTCTGAAAGGCGGGTTTTTAAGTAGGACTTGCTAGATGAGCCGGGGCGTGTTGTCAAGGCGTGGGAGCGGATTGTGAAAAATAGAGCGTAAGAATTCAATGTCTATATGTATGATTTTCTTTATCAATTAAAGGCAGCTTTCAGGGTCGCCTTTGGTTGTCCTTCGTTGCAACGGGCGGCGAGGCCAGACCTTCTGGCTTGGGCGCGGGGCTTGTAACCCCGAGATGGGCTGGTAGGCGGGATTGGGTCAGAGAGAGGGATTCGTGAGATCGGAAAGGATCTCGACGGCCTGAGGAAAGTGGTCAGGGCCGGCAAACCTGGAGCTCGCGGCTATCCGGGCCGCGGCGATTCCAAAAGCCAATCCGGCCGCGGCCCCGATCAGGGCGTTGAGATCCTCTGTGGGAAACGGTGCGACCCAATACGCTCCGAGAGCGCCGCAGAGCACGCCCAGCAAGGGGATGCCGAATAAAACGGCGGGAGCGGCCACGGCGGCTTGGGGCGAGTCGACGACACGGACATGCCGACCGACGTCGGCGTCGACGATGTTGGCGACGGTCAAGGTTCTCGTTGAAGAGGGATGGCCCTGAACATGGGGATTGGAGCAGGTGCAGGCGGCGCAACCCCGTGATTCACGCATCTGAACCCGAGCCATCCGGCCTTGTCGAGAGAGGACGATTCCGGAGCGTCCCGCGCAGGGGCGACGCGCTTTCGAGACGGCGTCACTTTCCGATGCAGAATTTGCTGAAGATGGAGTCCAGGACATCCGATGAGGTGATTTCTCCGGTTATTTCAGCGAGGATGACGCTGACGGATTCCAGCCGTACCCCGAGCAGGTCGTAGGGCAGTCCCGCATGGATGTCGGCTCGAAGGAGCGCCAGTTCCCGGTCCGCCTGTTCCAAGGCCGACGACTGGCGCAGATTTGGAGTCAGGGTGTCCGGCCGAGGCGTCGGGGCTTTGCTCGTGAGCATGGAGCGCATGGCGTCCTGCAGCGCGTCCAGTCCTTGGCCGGTCTTGGCCGAGATGTGTACCACGAGATAGCCGAGTTCGGCCAGCGAGACGACGGGTTCAGGGTCTGGTCGGGGAAGGTCGGCCTTGTTGGCCACAACCAGGGTCTTGGCGACGGGGAAGGTTTCGAGGATCGGTTCGTCTCCGGTTGGTGTTCGCTTTGGGCCGGATGTCGGGTGCCGCATCAAACTCGACTCCGAGTGGAAAGCGGCCTGGGAGCCCGCGGCGGGCTCCTCTCCCGGAGTCGCGTTGTCCACCACAAAAAGGATCAGGTCCGCCGTCTTCTGAAGTCCGCGTGCCAAGGACAAACCTGCTCGCTCCACGTCGTCGGCGTCGTGGCGCGCGCCGGCGGTGTCCACCAGCCGAACCTCAAGCCCCTGAAGGAAAAGGCGTTCCTCAAGATAGTCCCGGGTCGTTCCGGGGGTGGCGCTGACAAGAGCCCGCTCCCGGCCCAGAAGCAGGTTGAGCAGGCTGGATTTGCCCGCGTTCACGGCCCCGGAAAGAACGCAGAGGGCTCCGTCGTTCCAGATGCGGTTGCGTCGGCAGTTGTCCAGGACGGCGCGGATTTGGTCTTGGATGTGCTCCACGGCGCGAGAAAAATCTTCCGGCGCGAGGCATTCCAGGTCCTCTTCCGGAAAATCCACCGCAAGACACAGTTGGGCTCGGAGTTCCTCCAAACTGGATCGCAAGCCGTGGAGCCAGGCGCTCAGGGCTCCGGAAAGCTTGGTTTGGGCCAGGAGGGAGGCCGATGGAGACGTGGCGGCGATGATTTCGGCCACGGCTTCGGCCTGGGTCAGGTCCATGCGGCCGTTGAGGAAAGCGCGTTGGGTGAATTCGCCCGGACCGGCGGGAAGGACTCCCTGAGCCAGGATGGACTCCAGGACGTTTTGCAGCACTACCGGAGCCCCATGGCAGTGAATCTCCACCACGTCCTCACCGGTAAACGATCCCGGACCGGGCATGAATGCCGCCAGGACCTCGTCCAGGATACGTCCGTCCTCGCCCAGAATGTGGCCGTGGTGCAGGCGATAGGGGCGAAAGTCGGTGAACTTCGGACGGGTCGATGCGAAGCGGGTCAGGACCGCTGCCTTGGCTCGGGGGCCGCTGACGCGGATGATGCCCACCGCGCCGTGGCCCGGAGGCGTGGCCACGGCGGCGATGGTGGACGTGGCCTCCTGGGCCGAAGCGGTCATGAATTTTGTGGAGGCGGGGTCTCGGCGTTGGCGACTTCGTCCTGGGAAGGAGGGGCCTTGGGAATAATCAGGACGCGTTTCAACGGTCCATCGCCCTTGCTTTTTGTCTGGATGTCCGTGACCGCTTGCAGGGCCACGTGGACGATGCGGCGCTGGTAAGAGGGCAATGGCTTGGTGCTTTGCGGCGATTGCGTGGACTTGGCTTTTTCGGCCAAGGTCACGGCCAGGGCGCTGAGTTCTTGGTCCTGGCGCTCCCGGAATCCGTCGGCGTCCAGCATGATCCGTACGGCGCTGGGCCAGCGGCGGGCGACGATCCGGTTGACGACGTATTCCACCGCTCCGAGCACCTGCCCGTCGCGTCCCAAGAGCCGGTCCATGTCGTCGGAGGTTTGAATGGTGGCCTTAATTAGATCGGACTGATGCTCCACCACGACCCGAGGGTTGTCCACGATGGCGGCGGTGATCCGTTCCGTGATCGCGCGGATCATGGTTTCCAGCTCCGACAGCCGGACCCGCGGCTGGGCTTTGATCCGGGCCTTTTTTGCGCCCACCAAGCCGAAGATGCCGGCTGAACCGCCTTCCAATATCGTTATTTCCAATTCATCCCGGACACAGGAAAAAAACGAACAAGCCTCCTCAATGGCCTCATCGACACTTTTGCTTTGAAATTCCTTTGGTTCACTCATGTTGACGTTGGTCTCCTTCATCATCGGTGGACGGCTGGGCCGCGACCGATGGACGAACCGGCGACGGTTTGCGGTCTACGACTTGGCGGGTTCGCGCATCACCCACCACTGCTGGGCGATGGAGAGGACGTTGTTTACCAGCCAGTAGAGGACCAAACCCGACGGGAAAGTTAAGAACAAAAAGGTAAAAATGATCGGCAAAAACAGCATGATCTTGGCCTGCATGGGGTCCCCGGGGGCGGGGGTCAGCTTTTGTTGCAGGAACATGGTCGCCCCCATGATGATCGGGGTGACGTAGTAGGGGTCACGGGCCGAAAGGTCGGCCAGCCAGATGATGTCCGTGAACGGAACATGGGTGATGAACGGAGCGTGGCGCAACTCGATGGCCCCCATCAGGGCCTGATACAGAGCGATAAACACCGGAATCTGCACGGCTATGGGCAGACAGCCTCCCAGGGGGTTGACCTTGTAGGTCTTGTAGAGCTGCATCATCTCTTCGTTCATCTTCTGGCGATCATCTTTATGCTTCTCGCGCAGCTTGAGCATCATGGGTTGCAGCTTCTTCATCTGCTGCATGGACTTGTAGCTCTTCTGGGACAACGGGAAGAAAATCAGTTTGATGACCAGTGTCAGCAGGATGATGGCCAGACCGTAGTTGTGGACGTACCCGTGGAAGAAGTTCAGTACCTGGATCAACGGGCTGGCGATGAGGTCGAACCAGCCGTAATGCAGAGCTTCAAGCAGATTGGCCGGGGCCACGGAGAGGGCTTCCCGTTCCCGCGGACCGAAGTAGTAGGTGGACCGAAACTGCATTTCCAGTTGGGAGTCCAGAAAAAAGTTTCTGGTTTCCATGACTAGGCGGTGCATGCCGTCTTCAAGACGCGCCTTGAACACCGGGTCGGAAAAGCCGGGGATCACGGCAGCTAAAAAGTAATTGCTCTGGACCGCGCCCCAGAGGACGCCCGTGTCGGAACGGACGCCCGGCAGCAGGTTCTTGTCCTTGCGCTCTTTTTCCAACCCGTTGATGTCGTAATACATAACCTGGGTCGGGGTGTAGCGGTCCTGGATGGCGCTCAAGGGTTCGCTGGCCATGGTAAAGCCCAGGGTGGCACCGATCTGATTTGGTGAGTGGTTGCGGACCTGGAGATGCTCCTCAATCAGGTAGGTGTCTCCGGTGAAGCTGAAGGTGCGGACCAGTTCCAGTTGCCCGAAGCGGCCGGTAAACGACAGGGAGCCGCGCTCGCCATGGGCAAGATTCAGGTTGTCTCCCGTGACGGTCCACTCCCCCTGCATCCATGTGGGCTGGTCGTTCCAGAGCAAACCAAGGGGGCGTTTGCGCGGATCAGGAGAATCGACCAAATCCACGAACGGGGCGTTCGGCTCTATGGTCTGGCGGTACTGACGCAGCTTGAACTGTTCCAGCACCCCGCCCTCGGAGTTGAAGACCGCTTCGAACAGCGGGCTGCGAACCGTGATCCGCTGTCCTCGGGTCGCCGGGGAGGCAATGAATCCTGGATCCAGCGGAGTTTCGGATCGGACATCCGGTCCTGCTTCCAATCGCTCACCAGTTTGGTCTTGCGGGGCGATGGTTTGAGGAGCCAGGGCCGGGTCGATGGGCTGGATTTCCGGGACCGGTCTGGTTTCAGGACGGGATTCGGTGGATTCCTGCTGCGGCGTGGGCTGTTGGGGAGGCGGAGAGAACATCCAGCTCCAGAGGACCAGAAACAACAAGGAAACGGTGATTGCCAGGAAAGCTCTTTTGTGATCCATGATTCAGGAATTGGGGGGGTTGAGGTTGGCGGCGGCCGCCGGGAACGGAGCAGCGGCGGGTCTGGATGTGGTGGACCGGGGTTCAGGAACCGGGTCCAGCCCGCCGGCGCAAAAGGGCTGGCAGCGCAGCAGGCGCCATGCGCTGAGCATGGTCCCCCGCACAAGGCCGTGCGTTTCCAGCGCTTGCTTGGCGTATTCCGAACACGAGGGAATAAAGCGGCAGCTGGGAGGGAAAAGAGGGGAGACGATGAGTTGATACCCTCGGATCAGCAGAATCAGCAAGTAACGCATGGTGACGAACGCGAGGTCGAGGTTGGGGCGTGACCCTGAGGGCCGTCCAGGGCGGGGCTCATTCCCGCGGAGGAACGCCGGTTTCCCGACGAACCCGTTGCATGACGCCTCGGAAGTCCTTCTGGATATCGGCAAGCTTGAGCCGGGGAATGTCGATGCCTCGTTTCACGACCACGACGACATCAGTATTGTCCGGGAACTGTTCACGCCCAAGGCGGAAGGCTTCGCGAATCAAACGTTTGATCCGATTTCGGCGAACCGCCGTGCCGATTTTACGGCTCGCGGCGATGCCCAGTCGCGGCCCCCGGGCGGGACAAGGCGCGGTGTCCGGCAGAAAAAAAAGGAGGAAATACCGGGAGTGGTATTTCCTGCCTTTGGTGTAACATTGCGTGAATTCCGCGCGTACCCTGAGCTTATCCGCGGGCCTGAGCGTTAAACGCCCAAGCGTTGGCGGCCTTTGGCGCGACGGCGGCGGATAATGGCTCGGCCGTTTTTCGTCTTCATGCGCGTCAGAAAACCGTGGGTGCGCTTGCGCCGGGTATTGCTCGGCTGATATGTCCGTTTCATGGTACTCTCCTTCGTCCTGCATGGGATGCAAATAAGTAGCTTTGAACTGCGTCGTGATCAAAACGAGAAAGATCGTGCCGTCCTCGAGTCAGGCCCGGAATCTCGTCGGTATCTCGCCAATATCTCGCCAGTATCTCGTCGAATATTTCGGAGGCTAGGCCGAGCCGGTACGTCGGATGCCGAGCAGTCTCATGCTTCCATCCGAAATTGCGACGCACGTCGTCAACTGTCGAATTCGACTCCTTACAAAGAGGCGTCCGTGGAGTCAAGGCATTGGTCGGCAAGCAGGAAAAGCCGGAATTACTTCTAAGGGCGGTCCGCGAGGGATGCAACCAGAAAATATGGACGATTCCACGTCCGGACATTGGACGGGGGCAAGCCCAGGCGTTGCCATGTGCGGGCGTGTTCCCGTCCGTGCCCCCAGAATTCGGCGGCGAAACGTCTTGGAATGTATATTTGCCGTGGGGCTCCGGGCAGTGCGGTCAGGGCTTGGATGAGCCATGACCGCAGGGCGTGGGATTTGGCCATGTGCCCCATTGCCGGATGCCAGGGGCCGCCCTGAATGGCCGGGGTCAGCGCCCCCTCCGGGGCGAGCCCGATTCGGATCACCGAGATGCCCTGTCTCCAGAAGGAATTCAGGGCCCGGCTCACGGCCCAGACCGTCCGGGACAAGGACCAGGGGCGATAGGAGCCCGCGCGGTGGGCTTGGCTGAGCGGGGTGCCGCGCAGCACGAGGCAGGGATAAATGCGGACGGCGTCGGGGGCCAAAGCGCGGGTTTGATCGACGTCCCGGAACCAGCCGGAAATGGTCGAACCAGGCAGGCCGGGCATCAGTTGGACGCCCATCTCCAAGCCGGACTTGCGAACCGTGAGGCAGGCCTCCACGGCGGTTTCGGCGCTATAGCCTCGTCGGGATTGGCGCAGGACGTCCGGCTCGAAGCTTTGAACTCCCAGTTCCACCATGTCCAGGCCGATTTCGCGCAGCCAAAGCAGGTGCTTCGCATTGATGCTGTCCGGACGGGTGGAACAGCGGACATGGGTGATGGTCCCGGCTGCTTGATGCGGCTGCACGGTCTTCAGGAATCGCTCCTGCCAGATCACGGGAAGGGCCGTGAACGTCCCTCCGTAAAAGGCAACGCCTTGATCTTTTGTACCGCCTGCCGTCAGGAGTTCCAGGCTTTGGCGCATTTTGGCGTGGATTTCTGTCAGTGCAGGCTCTCCTGTGGCGGTTTCCACGCCGTTGCTCATGCCGGTCTGCAGGTGCTGAGCGCAGTAGAGGCAGCGATGCGGACAGCCGTGGTAAGGCAGGAAAACCGGGATGATCCGAGGACGTCTTCGGACGGGTTCCGGATGGAAAAGGCGCAGCCTGTTCATTGTTTTGTCGGGGATAGATTGGAAAGGAGTTGAAAAAGTAAACGGTCTCAGGTAGATCAGGAGCGGCTTCGGTCATGCCCGATGGCCGTGATTTTTTTTCGCGAGGCGGAAAGACCTGCCTCGGGCAGTCCTGTGGGAACCTCCCGGACACCGGCCAGGCGCTCTTGAAACCGCTTGCCGCGCAACCCAAAACTGAGGGCCCGACATGTCCACATGCATCTTTTGCGAGATCGTCCGGGGCGCGATTCCTTCCGCGACGATCCTCACCACGCCGAACACCATGGCCTTTCTGGATATTTCCCCGGTTCATCCAGGCCATGCCCTGATTATACCCAAGGCGCATCACGCCACGCTGTGGGATCTGCCTTCGGATTTGGGCAATGAGTTGCTGGAGGCGATGCAGACGGTTGCCGGAGCGATCCGCGCGGCCATGAACGCCGACGGCCTGAACGTGATGATGAACAACTACCGGGCCGCCGGACAGCTGGTGGACCATGCCCACTTCCATTTGATCCCCCGGTATGAGGGCGACGGTTTGCAGCTTTGGCCGCAAGCTGCGTACCCCAGTCCGGAAGCGATGCAGTCCGCCGCCGCGTCCATTCGGGCGGCGTTGGCCAGGTAAACGTTGATCCATGCGGCGTGATCTTCAGCGCTGATCGGCCACGCCGGCCAAGTAGGCACGGCGAACCCGAATATTCCATTAACCCTGCAACCAAGATGAGAACCACCGGAGAGCAACCATGAGCAGAACACTGACCAAAGCGGAAATCGTGGACACCATTTACGACAAGGTGGATCGAAGCCGGGGCGAAGTGAAAAAAGTGGTGGAGTCCCTGCTGTCGATCATGAAGACCGCCGTGAAGCGGGATCATGCGTTGCTGATCAGCGGCTTCGGCAAGTTCGAGGCCTACCCGAAAAAGGCCCGCAAGGGACGCAACCCGCAAACCAGCGAGACCATTACCCTGGACCCGCGCAAGGTGGTTGTTTTTCGGCTTTCCAAGAAGTTCCGCGCCGAAATCAATCCGCAATAACGAACGCTCCCGGTGTTTGGCGGGCGATTTGGCTCCTGGCGGCTTCGGCCTTATCCAGGTTGCCGAATTCGCCCACCTGAACCCGCCAGAAGGTCTGGCCCTCAATCTCGGCCTGGACCACTCTGCTGCCCGAGTATCCCCTGCCGCGCATTTCCTGCATCAGGCGGGCGGCGTTTTCCCGCTGGCTGAACGACCCGACCTGCACGAAGAACCTGCCGGGAATTCCGCCCGGCCACCTGCCCAAAGCCTCCACCCGTACCTTGGCCGTTCCCGGACGGATCACGTCCAATTCCTGTGCCGCCTTGTAAGAGAGGTCTACGATTCGGTTCCCGACAAAAGGTCCGCGATCGTTGACCCGTAAGACAATGGTCTTCCCGTTTTCCAGATTGGTGACCCGAATCTTGGTCTGCATGGGCAAAATTCGGTGCGCCGCCGTGAGGTCGTACATATTGTAGACCTCGCCGCTGGCAGTGCGCTTGGCGTGAAACTGCGGCCCGTACCAGGAGGCGACGCCCTCTTCCGAGAACCCGTCCGCCGAGGTCAGGGGGTGATAGGTCTGGCCGAGCACGGTGTAGGGTCTGGCCGTGGGCGGAGCTGGGGTCTGGGGTGGAGTTGGGACCTGGGGCGAGGTTGGACGACTGACCGCAGGGCGCGGCTCACCATGGGGTGGAGATGACGTGGATGCACACCCGACCAGTAGCACCATCCCCAGCAGAATCCCGAGCACCATCCCCAACATCATCCAATGCATCGTCCGGGGCACGTCTCGGGCTGTTCCCAGCCATGGGGCACGAACCCGTCCCAAGGCAACGCCCACGGCAACGTCGGTCGACCCTTCCGGGGCGACCGACGGACAAGCAGGGAGAAAATCAGACTGGTGCATCCCCTTCTTCCTCTTCCAATTCAGTTCGGCGTTTGAGCAGTTCCTCGAAGCGGATGTCCGCGCCCAGGATGGCTTGGATGTCGTCGTTGGCGTCAAATACCGGCATGGAGACGGTCAGGCAGAGTTTGCCGGTAATGAATGACCGATAAAAGTCTGTGATGTTGAGCTTCCCGGTCTGCACCGGGGCGATGAACCATTCCCGGTCCGAGAGGTCCTTGCCCGGGTCGTAGGCCTTGTATTTGGCTTTGTCCTCCATGTGGGCGATGCTGCCGGTGATCAGGCGGCCTTTGGTGTCCACTATGTAGAGGTACTGAATAAAAGGATATTTCTCCAGCACGGTGTCGATGGCGGCCCGGACGCGTTTGGAGTCCAGAGACTGGATTTCCTTGTTCTCCGACAGCTTGCGCATGATCCTGGAGGACAGGGTATGGGCCGTCTTCTTGAGCTGGTCGAATTCGGAGGAGAACAGTTGCGGCAGGTGGCGCTTGACCAGGTTCCACATCTCCTGGTTGGAAAAGGAGGTGGTCCGGCCGTCCTCGTAGGCCTTGACGATCCGGTTGTGGATCTTGCCCACGGCCGGATGACGCTTGTCCACCTGCTGGGCGCCGCTCAGCCCGAAGCGGTTGTTGATCCAGTAGGCTACTCCGGCTCGGCCGGACTTGTCCGTGATGATGATGGAGACCGGCTTGCCCAGGATCTGGCGGGTGTCGAAAATGTTGTAGATTTCCTCGTTCTTGAGCAGACCGTCCACGTGCACCCCGGCCTTGGTGGCGTTGAAGTCCTTGCCCACGAAGGGGTAGTTGTCCGGGATGGCGTAGCCCAGGACGTTCTCAAAATAGTCCGCGATCTCGGCGATGGTCTGGGTGGCCGCGGCGTCGTCCTCGCCGGTCAGGGAAATGTACTCAATGGCCAGGGCCTCCACCGGGGCGTTGCCGGTGCGCTCCCCGAAGCCGAGCAGGGTGGCGTTGGCCCCGGAGCAGCCGTAGAGCCAGGCCGTGACCGTGTTCACCAGGGCCTTGTGGAAATCGTTGTGCCCGTGCCACTCCAGCCAGTGGCCCGGAACCTCTGCATCGTCGGTGAAGGCCCGGACGATTTTGGCCGTGCAGCGGGGCAGGGATGCGCCCGGGTAAGGCACGGCATACCCCATGGTGTCGCAGAGCCGGATCTTTACCGGCAGGCCGCTGTCCTTGGACAGGGCCATCAGTTTCTGGGCCAGGGGGATGCAGAAGCCGTAGATGTCCGCCCGGGTGATATCTTCAAAGTGGCAACGGGGAATGATCCCCCATTCCAAGGCCTTTTCCACGACACGGAGGTAGTCCTCGGCCGTCTTTTTTCGGTCTTTGCCCAGCTTCAGAAAAATGTGGTAGTCCGAAACCGAGGTCAGCATGCCGGTTTCCTTGAGCCCCATGTCCTTGACCAACTTCAGGTCGTCCTCGTTGGCCCGGATCCAGCCGGTGATCTCGGGATATCGATAGCCCTTGGCCAGGCATTGTTCCACGGCCTTGCGGTCTTTTTCCGAGTACAAAAAGAACTCGCTTTGGCGGATCAGCCCGCTGTGCCCGCCCAGCTTGTGCAGCAAATCAAAAATATGGCTGATCTGCTCCAGGGTGTAGGGTGGCCTGGCCTGCTGCCCGTCGCGGAAGGTGGTGTCGGTAATATACATCGGGTCCGCCGGGCGGGGCATGGAAAAAGAATCGTCGAAGCTGGTCCGGCAGATATTTTTGTAAGGGTAGATGTCCCGAAACAATTCGGGTTCGTCGCGGTGGTCGATTTCAAAATGACCCCGGGATCGGTTGAGATGCATCAAGCTCATGTGATTGCTCCTTGCGAGTTTTGTCCGTGACGCGGGAGTGTGGTTTTCCTTCCGCTCTTCCGCCTTATTCGCTAAAGAAACGAGAAAAGGCAAGTCGCTCGGGCGGCTCGTGGGCTGAGATGAAGGCCGCCAAGTCCGTCAACTCTATCAGATGAAGTCGGCGTAAATGCGCATGACTTGTTCCGCCGAGTCCGCCAGGAGGGTCTTGCCGTTGCACATGGCGTCGTGAAGGGAGACCGGTCCGCAGCAGATGGAAATGATCGCGGTAATGCCCGCGTCGTAGAGTTCGTCCGTGACCTTGCCGATGCTTCCGGCCAGGGCGACACAGGGGACGCCGTGTTTTTTCGCCAGTTTGGCGATGCCGGCGGGGGCCTTGCCGTAGGCCGTCTGGTAATCGATTTGCCCTTCCCCGGTGATGACCAACTTGGCCTCTTGGACATGGGATTCCATGTCCAGAAGGTCCAGGACCACGTCGATGCCGGGACGGATTTTCGCGTCGAACAGTCCGTACATGGCTCCGCCGACTCCGCCCGCTGCTCCGGCGCCCGAAACGGCCCTGACGTCCTTGCCCGCGTCCCGCTCGACGATGTCGGCCAGGTTGGCCATTCCGGCGTCCAGGGCCAGAGCCTGTTCGGGGGTGGCGCCTTTTTGCGGGCCGTAGACCAGGGCGGCCCCGTTGGGGCCGAGCAGGGGGTTGTCCACATCGCAGATGATTTCAATCCGGACCTGCTCCAGACGCGGGTCGGTCCGGGAACGGTCAATGGTCCGAATCCGGGCCAGGGACGCGCCGACCGGGGGCAGTTCCTTTTGATCCTGATCGAGAAACCGCACTCCCAGCGCGGCGGCGATGCCCATGCCTCCGTCCACGGTGGCGCTGCCGCCGATGCCCAGGTAGATGGTCTCGGCCCCCAGGTCCAAAGCTCGGCGGATCAATTCCCCGGTTCCGTAGGACGTGGTCTTGTCCGGATCGCGTTCCTTCTCGGCCACCATGGCCAGGCCCGAGGCCTTGGCCATTTCGATCAGGGCGGTCCGTCCGCCGGGGGACCAAAAGAAGTCGGACCGGGCGCTTCGAAACAACGGGTCGTGGACGTCCATGGTTTCCATGGCTCCGGGGAGTCGCTGGGAAAGGACGTCCAAAAGGCCGTCCCCTCCGTCGGCAATGGGCATTTTCGCGATGCGATACGGTTTGGGCACCCGCTTGATGCCCGCGATGATCGCTTCCGCGGCCTCGGTTCCGGACAAACAGCCTTTGAAGGCGTTGGGAGCGACGACGATTTTCATGGAGACTCCTGGAGGGAAACGTCACGGGGGATTTGATTGACCCGTGAACGGTTGACGTTCGGGGATGTCTTTCCTGCCTGTGGAAAGCCTTCCTCAGAACAGCACGGGCAGGAACAGCGGCAGGTAGACCACCAGCCAGAGCACAGCGAGCAGGCCGAGCATGTAGGGGATGATGGAGCGGGTGATCCGTTCCATGGACAGGCCGGTGATGGACGAGGCCACGTAGAGATTGATGGCCACGGGCGGGGTGATCATCCCGATGGCCAGGCCCATGACCATGATCAGGCCGAAGTGGATCAGGCTGACCTCCAACTGGCGGATCAGGGGCAGAAAGACCGGGGTGAGGATGATCAGGGCTGAGGCGGTTTCCACGAAAATTCCGGTCAGCAGGATGACCAGGGTGATCAGGAACAGGATCACGTAGAGATTCGTGGACAGGCCCAGCACGGTTTCGGCGATCAGGGCCGGGATGCCGTAGTTGGCCAGGACCCAGCTCATGATCGCGGAGGTGGCGATGAGGAACATGATCACCCCGGTGGTCATGATCGACCGGCACATGATCCGGTAGACGTCCTTCAGGGACAGATCCCGATAGATCACCAGGGAGGCGAACAGGGCGTAGTTCACGGCCACCACCGCGGCCTCGGACGGGGTGAACAGCCCGGAAAATATCCCGCCGAGAATGATCACCGGGGTGATCAGCCCCCAGACGGCGCGAAAAAAGGTCCGCAGGATGTTGCGCGCGGAAAAGGGCGCTCCGTGCGGATAGGAACGGGCACAGGCCTGGCGCACGGCGATGGCGATGAGCACCCCACCCATGAGCACCCCGGGCAGGAAGCCGTTCAGGAACAGCCGGCTCACGGACTCCTGGGCCATGACCGCGTAGAGGATCATGGGCACGGAGGGCGGAATGACCACGCCGATGGTTCCCGCGGCGGCGATGAGCGAGGCGGAGCAGGCCGTGTCGTAGCCCTTGCGCTTGAGTTCCGGGACCAGGGTGGAACCGATGGCCGCGGTGGTGGCGGCCCCGGAACCGGAAATGGCCGCGAAGAACATCCCGGCCAGCACCGCGACGATGGACAGCCCGCCCCGGACGAATCCCAGCAGGGCGTCGGCGAAATCCACCAGCCGGGCCGAGACCTGGCCCTTGGCCATGATGTCTCCGGCCAGGATGAAGAAGGGCACGGCCACCAGCGGGAAGCTGTCCGTCCCGGCGAACATGCGCTGGACGATGAGCATCAGGGGGATGCCGTCCTGGATCAGGACGAACATTGAGGCCAGGGCAATGGCGATGGCCACGGGCACGCCGAGGAACAGCAGGGCCAGGAACGAGCCGAAGAGCAGCAGGCCCATGGTCAGTCGCCGCACCCGCGGCAGGAGCCGGAAGTCCGTTTGGTGGCCGGGGCGGAAGGCTCGGCCGGAGGAATCACCGGGTTTGGTTCATGACGGATGGTCACGTCCACGACCGGCGTCACGGTGGGCGGGCGATGTTCCGGGAACATTTCCAGAAGCAGGGCGTGCAGGCCGTGGAGGATCATCACCCCGAAGGCCGCGGGCATCACGGCGTAGACATAGGGCATGGGCAGGCGCAGGGAGGCCGTGACCTGAAAGGATTGCAGCTGCATGTAGCGCACCGCGTAGAACAGGGCCGTCCCGAAAAAGATCAGGGAGGCCAGAATGCCGACGATACGCACCATCCTGCCCAGAAGCGCGGGCAGGGAATTCACCAGGAAGGTCACGGCGATATGCACGCCGCGGCGGTAGGCCATGGTGGCCCCGAGAAAGGTGGTCCAGACCAGCAAATACCGGGAAAGCTCCTCGGACCAGGGCAGGGCCTGGAAAAAGACCCGGAAGACGATCTGCAGGGTGATCACCACCAGCATGGTCGCCATGGCGCTGAAAGCCAGGACGCCGACCACGGCGTCGACCAGGCTTGAGGCCCTGCCGACGCCGTGGACCAGTTTTTCTGGAATCAGGGACGGAGGTATCCGTCCGGAATGGTTATTGGATGGCATCCAGTATGCGCTGCAGGTATGCGCCGAACCGCTCGCCGTACTTGGTGTAAACCGGTTCAACCTTGGCCTGGAAGGCGGCGGTGTCCGGCTCCATGACGATCTGCATGCCCGCGTCGGCCAGTTCCTGGAGCTGACCGGCTTCCATTTCCGCGTTCACCCGGCGCTCATGTTCCGCGGCGGTCTGGGCGGCCTCCAGGAAGATTTCCTGGACCTCAGGACTCAGGCCGCGCCATTTGGCCAGGCCCATGACGAAAATTGCCGGGGCATAGGTGTGGCGGGTCATGGACAGGTGGGTCTGTTGCTCGTTGAGCTTGAAGGAATGGATCACGTTGACCGGGTTTTCCTGGCCGTCGATGGTCCGCTGACGCATGGCGGTCAGGGCTTCGGTCCAGGCCATGGGCACGGCGTTGGCCCCCAGGGTGGTGAAGGTGTCGATGTAGACCGGGTTCTCCATGACCCGGATCTTCAAGCCCGCCATATCATCGGGGGTGGTTACCGGGCGGACGGAATTAGTCAGGTTGCGGAAACCGCGCTCGGCATAGGCCAAACCCTTCAGGTTGACCCGTTCCAGCTTGTCCAACAGTTCCCGGCCGATGGGCCCGTCCAGCACACCGTAAGCCGCTTCCGGGGAGGGAAACAGAAAAGGCAGCTCAAAGACCGCGATTTCCTCGACGAAGTTGGCCACCGGACCGTTGGTGATGATGCCCATGTCCACGGTTCCCATCTGCATTCCTTCCAGAAGGGTCCGCTCGTCTCCGAGCTGGGCGTTGGGGAACAGGGCCACGGTGACGTTGCCGCCGGTGCGCTCCTCCACGATTTCCTTGAACTTCAGGGCCGCGATGTGAAACCCGTCCTGCTCGTTGACCACGTGGGCCAGACGGATGTTCATCTTCTGGGCCGCCTGGGCGTCGCCGCCGATTCCGAGTCCGCCGCCCAGCAACAGGGCGATGATCAGCAGTCCGAAAAAAAATCTTTTCATTTCTTTCCTCCGAGGTTGTGGTTCAAGTGTTGTGATTTGCAACTGCCCAGCACATACGGTGTATGGCCATACACCCACTCTGAATCACCGTATGTTTTAATCAATGGGCGTTCGATGTATCCGGTTTTGGTCGGAGTCGTCGATGGGATTGGCGATTGTTCATGGAGTTATTCGAATCGGGATATAGTCAGAACCCCTTGTAATCTTTGGCTCGTCGTGCTCGGCTCCGCTAAGCCGAACATCCATTATTTGTCAACCTGATGTCCAAAACAACTTCTTCCAACCCCCTGCGCATCACCGGGATGGAAGGCTTCGGGCATGGGAAAAAGCCGTGGCAACTGTCCCAGCAGGCTTCCAAGTGGGACGGGCAGCTTTTGCGCAGGCGAAGACACAATTGCTTCTCAGGGCCGGAAAAACTATGACTGGCTACGTGCCGAGCGGCGTGCCTCGTGGCGAGCCACTTCCATGCACGGTGTAGACTACATCCCACTCAACCCGTGAGCAGCAATGAAGGATTTCGTACAATTCCAGAAACTGTTGGACGAGCAGTGCCAATGGCCCTCGGTGTATACCTTTAAATTCATCGTCCCCAAGGCCAGGGCGGAGGAACTGCTGGCCGTTTTCAGCTCCTGCCCGGAGGTTTCGGTTCGGGAATCGAGCCGGGGCAGTTATCTGAGCGTCACGGCGAACATGGTCATGTCCTCCAGTGACATGGTGATCGCTGTATACGAGGCCGTGGCGGGGATTGAGGGGATCATCGCGCTGTAGGGAGAGAAGTCAGGAGTCAGGATTCAGAAGTCAGGAGGCGGGAGGCGGGAGTCAGGGGACGGGAGAGAGTTATAGCTATAATGGCCCGCGATGAGTTTGCTCGTGCTTGGAACGGAGTTGTTTCTCCAGCGCATCAGCTTTATCTTTCTCATACCCCAGCAACGTTCAACTTCGAGTCAGTATACTATGCCAGACGACACACTCATGGCGGCGGACGCCGCCTCTTCCCCGGTTTGCCGCGAGTTCACGGTTTTGGAGCTGCGCCGAACCGGTTTGAAGGCCGACCTCGCATCACCTTCGAAAGATGGACCGGATCATTCGCACTGGTTGCTGGACTTGGAGCCGCCGGCGGATTTTCCCGGTGAGGGTGGATGGACGCCCGGGCAGTTCGTGATGCTGCGGCCGGTTTCCTGGGCCTTCGAGCCTTTGTGGGCCCGGCCCTTTTCCATCTGCATGCTGGAGCGGGGCGTGCTGCGCATTTTTTTCCAGGTGGTCGGCCGGGGGACCAGGGCCATGAGCGTCTTGCGCCGCGGGGACCGGATCGTGGTCTGGGGGCCGCTGGGCCGGGGATTCGTCGTGGAGCCGGAGACGCCCACATTGCTGTTGGCCGGAGGCATCGGACTGGCGCCGTTCATCGGCTACGCCCGGCGTCATCCCCGGCCGGATACGCTGCGGCTTTTTTTCGGCCATCGACCGGAGGTCGGCGAATATCCCCTGGACTTGTTGCCGCAGGGAATGGCCGTGGAGGCTTCGCGCCAGACCTGCGCCGAGGAGTTGGCCTGCTTTGTGGGCGACCTGGAGCGCCGGATCGCGGAATATGCCGGAACGGACGGGCTGATTCTGGCTTGCGGGCCGCATCCGTTTCTGCAAGCCGTCCAGTCCCTGGCCGTGAAGCACCGGGCCAGGGCCCAACTTTCTCTGGAAAACCGCATGGCCTGCGGGGTGGGGGCGTGTTTGGGGTGCGTGACCGAGACGACGAATCAGGCCTTGCCCGTGAAGGTCTGCACCCAGGGGCCGGTGTTCTGGGCCCATGAACTGCGTCTGGGCGTGGACCTGGGCGGTAACCAAGCAGACCTTGGAGGGAAGGTATGAACCCCGCGGTGGAACTGGCCGGGCTGCGGTTGAAGAATCCGGTGCTGACCGCGTCCGGAACCTTCGGGTACGGCGTGGAGTTCGCGCCCTACGGCGACCTGACCGAACTGGGCGGGATCGTGGTCAAGGGCCTTTCCTGGGAGCCCCGTGCGGGCAATCCCATGCCCCGGATCGCTGAAACGCCCTGCGGCATGCTCAACGCCATCGGTTTGCAGAATATCGGGGCGCACCGTTTCGTGGCCGAAAAACTGCCTCTGCTGCCCTGGGCCGAAGTGCCGGTCATCGCCAATCTGTACGCCTGCGACGTCGAGGACTTCGCCCGGCTGGCGGAATACCTGGCCGGACAGGAGGGCGTCGCGGCCCTGGAGGTGAACATCTCCTGCCCCAACGTCCAGGCCGGCGGGATACTTTTCGGCCAGGACCCGGGGCAGGCGGCCAGGGTAACCCGGGCGGTCAAGGAGAAGGCCGGGACCAAGCCGGTGATCGTCAAGCTCTCGCCCAATGTCACGGACATCACGTCCGTTGCCAAGGCCGCGGCGGACGGAGGGGCGGACATCCTGGCCCTGATCAACACCCTCTCGGGCATGGCCGTGGACGTCCGCACCCGCATGCCCCGACTGGCCAACGTCATCGGCGGCCTGTCCGGACCGGCGATCAAGCCCGTGGGGCTGCGCTGCGTGCATCAGGTCAGCCGGGCCGTGGACCTGCCGATCATCGGCTTGGGGGGGATCGCCTCGGCCGAGGACGTGCTGGAGTACATCCTGGTGGGGGCGTGGGCCGTACAGATCGGCACGGCCAATTTCCTGCGTCCGGACACGGCCTTCCGCATCGCGGCCGACCTGCCGAAACTGCTGGACGACCTGGGCGTGACGTCGTGGGAGGAGTTTCGGGGTGCGTTGCGGGCGTGAGGCGGTCCGAAGACGGATTTGTTCTCGATCCTCACGTGCTGTCCGAATCGAAATCGAAATCGAAATCGTCATCGAAATCGAACGCCATATCAAAGAAGATGGCGTGATCACGGAGTGATGATCGGTGTTTTTCGATTTCGATTTCGATTTCGATCTCGATTTTGAAGAGATAAAGGTATGATGGAGACGGTCCGAAGACCGTCAACACTGCTCGAAGGAATAATTTCCCTTGAAGAACTGCTCCACGTACCAGGGAATCTGGGCCTCGTCGGAGAGGACCATGTCCAGGAGACGGACCGAGCCCAGGAGTCGTCCGAGAAAATCCAGTTTTTCCTCCATCCGGGGATGATCGTATTTTTTGATTTCCCCGCGCACCATGTCCCCCGTCTGTTCGACCCGCAGCCCCAGGCGCTTCAGGATGGCCGCGATCAGCATCGCGCGCTTGGTTCGGCGCGACACGTCCGCGGCTCCGCCCTTGAACGAGAAGGTGATGTAATTGTCGTTGACCTGCTGGCCGCAGTAGGTGTCGATGGTCACGAAATGGTAGCCCAGGCGGGCGTTGTAGTGCAGGTAGTCGTCGGAAATGATGGCGTAGTTCGGCCCTCCCCTCGGGCTTCCGTGGTCCGGGTCGTTCAGGATCGTCTCGGCGATGAGCGCGGCGAATCCGGAGAGCTGGACTCCCGCCGGTCCCACCCAATGCACGCCGGGATGCTCCATGCCCCGGAGCAGGGCCAGGAACGGCCTGGACGCGATGTTCTCCCGGTCCACGGCTCCGCCCTCGGGCGGGGCTTTGAATCCGCCGCCCAGGTCGAGGATGTAGGTGTTCAGCGGCAAGGACGTCTTCAATTTGACCGCGAGATGGGTGTCTTCCCGGATCTCGTCGTCGATGCGGAACATTTCCACCATGGCCTTTTCGTGGGCGAAGCGGACCACATCGTGCAGGGTCAGGCAGCCGTCGGGGCGGAAGTCGTCGCGCTTGGGATCGATCAGATTCAAGGGGACGATTTTTTTCAACGTGTCCTTGACCAGCCGGAACAGCGGACTGCCTTTCATCAGGTTGGTGCGCGGCCTGGCCTGGATCAGGGTCATGACCCGCCCGGCGTAGACGGTCCGGCGGGAGGCGTCCAAGGTAATTTCCTCGCCGTGGGGAATGACGCTGGTGGCGTTGTCCGTGCCCACCAGGGTCGGAACGCCGAACTCCCGGGCCACGGAGGCCATGTGCCCGGTGACGCTGCCCACGTCGGTGATGATTCCCCGGATTTTGCCCATCAGCGGCACGTACAGGGTTGAAGTCTGTGGGGTGACCAGAATCGCTCCTTCGGGTACGGCGGTCAGGCTGTGCTCTGTCTTCAGAACAAAGGCCGGACCGCCAGCCGTGCCGGCGGAGGCCGTGGTGCCGCCGCACAGCAGGACGTCGTGCCCTTCCAGGGCCGCGGCCGCCTCCTTGGCACAGGCGCGAGGGTCCTGCTCCGGCAGCATCAGGTTCAGGGGCCGGGCCTGCAGAATGAAGAGTTTGCCGGCCTGGTCCATGGCCCATTCGATGTCCAAGGGGCGTTTATAGTGCTTTTCCAGCATTCGCCCGTACTCGGCCAAAGCGTGAACCTCGTCGCCGCTCAGGCAGGGTTGGCCTTGAAGATGCTCTTCCACCGGGACGTCATGGATTCCACCTTCGGGGTTCATGGCGATGCGCCTGGCCTTGTGCGCCCCGACGTATTCCGGCTCACCCTCCTCGGAATTCACCCGAGAGTTCACCTGAGAGTTCACCTGAGAATTCACCTGAGAATTCACCCGCCACAAATCCGTGGGCATGGAGCCGTCCACCACGCTCACGCCCAGGCCCCAAGCCGCGCTGATGATCAGGTTTTGGCTTTCCGGTTCGTTGGGGTCCTGGGTGTACATCACCCCGCTGACACGGGCGTCGACCATGTTCAGGCAGAGCACGCACATGACCATGTCCTGGTCCCGGTAGCCCACGCTGCGGCGGTAAAAGACCGCGCGGGGATTGTACATGCTGGCCACGACTTCCTTGTAGGCACCGAGAATGGTGTCCTGGGTGACGTTGAGGATCGTGGAGTGCTGACCGGCGAAGGAGGATTCCGAGTCCTCGCCCGTGGCGCTGCTGCGCATGGCGAGGCGGGTTTGCGGTCCGAACTCCTGAAACAGCTCCTTGGCCTCGTAGAAGATGCGACATTCCAGGTCCTCGGGCAGCGGGGCGGCCATGATCAGCTGCTGCACCGCGGAGCAGGCTTTGGTGAGTTGCGTGGTGTCCTGGATGTCCACGCCTTTCAGTTCGCCGCGGATGGCCTCGTACAGCCCCGCGGAGCGGAAAAAATCGTGACAGGCATAGGCCGAGACCGCGAACCCCTTGGGCGTGGGCAACCCGACACGGTTGGACACTTCGCCCAGGTTGGCCGCCTTGCCGCCGACCTGCCCCACATTTTCGTGGCTCAGCCTGACCAGCGGAAGCACGAGACAGGTTTTTTCCAGCTTGCGCTGCCTGGTCAATCCCCGCAGGACCTGGATGCCGATCCGCTCAGCCGCGCTGAACAGTTCCGAATATTTGCCGCCGGAAAGTGCGTTCAGATCCTCGGCCAGCTCGTAGACCACGCCCACCAGTTCCTCGCACTGGCAGAGGACCTCGTCGAAGGTGAAGGGCTGGGAGTCGTAGAGCAGATTCTCCAGGGCGTTGATCAACTGCAGGGACTTGTTGTTGTGGCCGAGCAGCTTTTTGAAGAACAGGTATTTGCGTTGAAAAGCCAATTCTTCCGGTGCGATGCGCATGGTGATTTTGCTTTTGGCGATCAACTGGTCAAGCAAGGAAGGCATGGAATGTGTCCGTCTCTCACTGGAGGAGGAAAGAGGTGAAGGAATATAATGAGGGGAAACGTGGAGGCGCCGGTTGCGGAACTCCTAAACATGAATTTTTTACGCCGGAACCGCGAGAATGACAACAGCCATGGTCCGCAAGGCTTGAGGAGCGAAAAGAATGGGCCTGGAAGATGAAATGCCGAAAAATGTACTGGAAGCCGAAGCCGTTTTCCGCTAGGAGGGGGATCGACGCGGGCGACCGATCGGGGTTGCCGGCTTTTCTTCATCCCGCCAAACACATCTCCACCAACGGTGCACCCATGCTTTGGCCCCACAAGGACCTGCTCTGCATTTCGCAATTGACCGCGGCTGAAATCCTCTACGTGTTTCAGATGGCCCGCCGTTTCGCCGAGATCAATACCCGTCCGGTGAAAAAAGTGCCGACGCTCAAGGGCAAGAGCGTCATCCTGTTTTTCGTCGAACCGAGCACGCGGACCAAAACCTCCTTCGACATCGCGGGAAAACGACTCTCCGCGGACACTTATTCCCTGGCCGCTTCGTCCAGCAGCCTGCGCAAGGGCGAGAACCTCAAGGATTCGGCCCTGACCCTCCAGGCCATGCATCCGGACGCCCTGGTCCTGCGGCACCATCAAAGCGGGGCCGGTGAATTTCTGGCCCGGCGGCTGTCCTGCTCGGTGATCAACGCCGGTGACGGCTGGCATGCCCATCCCACGCAAGCTCTGCTGGACGGGTTCACCCTGAGCGAGGTCTGGGGGGACGACATGACCGGGAAGACCGTGCTCATCGTCGGGGACATTGCTCACAGTCGCGTGGCCCGGTCCGACGTGCTGCTGTTCACGGCCCTGGGAGCCCGGGTTCGGATCTGCGCTCCACGGACCCTGTTGCCCGCCGGGGTTCGCCAGTGGCCGGTGGAGGTGTTCGCAGATCTGACCGAGGCGTGCAAGGGCGTGGACGCGGTCATCTGTCTGCGGTTGCAGCTGGAGCGCCAGAAGGCCGGGCTTTTGCCCGATTTGCGCGAGTATGCCAGGACTTACGGCCTGGGAGCAGGGCATCTGAACAAGGCCAATCCCGGAGTGCTGGTGATGCATCCCGGCCCCATGAACCGGGGAGTGGAAATCGACGCGGCCCTGGCGGACGCGGAAAACAGTTTGATTCTGGATCAGGTCTCCGCCGGCGTGGCCACCCGCATGGCCCTATTGTTTCTCTTTCTGACCCGCAAAGACGCTCCGGACCAGGGAGACGTGCGCAGCGACCAGACCGAATCCCGTCAACCTCAATCCCCGTTGCTTCAGGAGGACTAGGCCATGCCCGGACCGGATCTCATCGTGCGCAATGTGCTCTGGCAGGACGAACTGGTCAGCCTGTGGATCGGACAAGGCGTGATACAACGCCTGGCGCCGCCGGACGAACCGTCCTCGGAAGGCGAACAGCTGCATGGCGGCGGAGCGCTGCTTCTGCCCGGACTGATCGACGCCCATGTCCATCTGCGCGAGCCCGGGTTCGAATACAAGGAAGACATCGCTTCCGGCCTGGAGGCCGCTGTCCGAGGCGGGTTTTCCGCCGTGTTGGCCATGGCCAACACCAGCCCGGTCAACGACTCCGCGGCGGTTACTTCATTCATGCGCGACAGGGCCGCCGCGGCCCATCCATTGGGACCACGCCTGCATCCCGTCGGAGCGTTGACCAAAGGTTTGGCCGGACTGGAACTGGCCCCGCTGGCGGAACTGGCCGAGGCCGGATGCGTGGCCTTTTCCAACGACGGCATGCCGGTGGCCAATCCGGACCTGTTTCGTCGGGCCATGGAGTACGCGTCGGATCTGGGGCTGGTGGTGATCGATCACTGCGAAGACCCGGTCCTGGCCGAAGGGGCGAGTATGAACGAAGGCCGGTTCAGCGGCCTGCTGGGCCTCAAGGGGCAACCGGTGGTGGCCGAGAGCATGCAGGTGGCCCGGGACATCCTGCTGGCCGAATACCTGGACCTGCCGATCCATCTGGCCCATATCAGTTGTCGGCAATCCGTGGAGCTGATCCGCTGGGCCAAGGTCCGCGGGGTGCGGGTCAGCGCCGAGACCTGCCCGCATTACCTTCTCTGGACCGAGGAAATGGTCCAGGGGTACAATACACTGGCCAAGGTCAATCCCCCCCTGCGCACCGACGACGACGTGCTGACCCTGCGCCAGGCCGTGAGGGAAGGGGTGATCGACATCCTGGTCACGGACCACGCGCCCCACGCGGACCACGAGAAGGAAGTCCCCATGGACGAGGCTCCCAACGGGATCAGCGGGCTGGATACGGCTCTGTCCCTGAGTTGGAAGCTGGTTCGCGAAGGCGTGTTGTCGCCGCAAGACCTTTGCGCGCTATGGTCCGCGCGACCCGGAGCGCTGTTTTCCCTGCCGGTGAACCGTTTTCAACCCGGCGATCCCGCGGACTTCATTCTCTTCAACCCGGACCTGGAATGGACGGTCACCCCGGAAACGCTGCGCTCCAAGGGCAAAAACACCCCATGCCTCGGGCAAACACTGCCGGGGCGAGTCGTGGCGCACGGGATTGCCGGCAAAATTTTGTTTTCATGACGTCGATGCATCGTAAGGAGTTGATATGGCGCAACCACTGAAAGATGCCGTTGGCATCTGCAAAACCATCATGCGCAACGGGTTTGACGCCTACGTGATCAATGCCCGGTTGCAGGAAAAGATACTGGAAGGCGAGGCGGAACGGGAGATCGACATCAGCACGGACGCGGACTTCGAGGATCTGAATAAGCTGTTCCCTCTTTTCGAACCCGGTACGACCCCGGACGTCACCGGAACCTTGAAGGAGGGCGACGTCCTGATCCGTGTTTATCCCGCGGATGTCGAGGACGGGTCCTATCCCGAAGAATGCGTGGCCCGGTTCACTCCGGGGATGATCAAGGCCCTGGAGAAGACCGAGGGCGGCCTGCCGCTGCAATTGGCCTGTCCGTACATGCCCAAGGCCAAGGAGCTGTATGACGGCTTCGCGGACATCGGAGTCGGTGAAATCCGGTTCCAGGGCATCCCGGACGAGACGCTGAAACAGAACTATCTGCGCGGCGTGCGCGCGTTGCGCTTCGCGGCCAACTTTCATCTACCCATTGAGCCCAACTCCTGGATGACCATCGTCCGGTCCGCCCGACGCATTCTGGACTATGTTTCGGTTTCGGACATCATGGACGAGTGGCGCAAGGTGGAAGCGGAGAACATGTGGCACTTCGTGAAGCTGCTCTACGAAAGCACCATCCTGCACGGCCTGATTCCGGAAATCGCGGCCTTGAGCCGGGTCAAGCAGATCAAGAATCCGGAGGAGGGCGAGGAAGTCGTTCTGGATCACACCATTGAACTGATGCGCCGATACCCGGAAGAGTTGCCCTACGACTGGTATGGAACCATGGGGTGCTTGTTTCACGACGTGGGCAAGCTGTACACGGCGGAATACGTGGGCGGTCAGTGGACATTCTACCAGCATCATCGGGTGGGGGCCAAGGTGGCCCGCAAGATTCTTAATCGATTGCGGTTTTCTCCCGAGGAGATTGACAAGATCTGCCACCTGGTACGCAACCACATGCGGTTCCATTTCATGCTCACGGACAAGGGCATCCGCCGGTTCACCGCCGTGGACGACTATCCGCGGTTGATTGAAATCGCCAGGGCGGACGTCAAGGCCCGTAACGGCGCGTACAAGGAGTTCAACCACAACATGAAAATGCTGGAGCGGGCGGAAATTCCGGAAGAAGCTCTGGAACCCCTGCTCAATGGCCACGAGATCATGGACTTCGCCGAGATCAAGCCGGGACCCGCCGTGGGCGTGATCCGAGAAGCCCTGCTCCAGGCCCAGATTTCCGGCGAGGTGACCTCGGTTCCGGAAGCCGTGGAGTTCGTGCGCAATTACCGGGAGAAGGAAAAGTTGCAGTGACCGATATGCTGGAGGCTCGGTTCACCCAATATTTTCTTTACACGCGAAACCGTCCTGATCGTTGTTGTATCAATCTGGATTGGATTTTTGAAACGGTTGCGAATCCGGACGCCGAAGTGGTTCAACAAGATGGCCGAATTCGGAGATGGAAACGAATTCCAGAAGCGGAAGGTCGGTTTCTCCGTGTCATTCTCCTTGAGGATGGGGTGACGATTCACAACGCATTTTTTGACCGCAGGTTTCAGGGATAAACACCATGCAGGCGAAATACTTTCCGGATACGGACACCCTGCTGTTGATTTTCAGCAGTAGTGAAATCGTGGAATCTTATGATCTCAATGAAAATACTTTGGTTGAAATCGACGCAGTGGGCAATATCGTCAGCATGACGGTGGAACATGCCAAGCAGCAAACCAATGTGAACGAGTTTTCCTTTCAGCTGGCTCCTGTCCATTGAAACTCAATCTTCTCGACTTCACGTACTCCGAACTTGAACAGTTTTGTTCCGGTTTGGGAGAGGCTCCGTTTCGGGCGCGGCAGCTTTGGCAGTGGCTGTGGCAGAAGCGGGAGCGGGATTTTGGTCGGATGACCAATATCTCCAAGGAACTGCGTGAGCGTCTTGGCCAGACGGCGGACGTGCTTTGGCCGGAGGTGGTTCACGTCCAAGCCAGCAGGGATGGGACGACCAAGTTTTTGCTGGCCCTGGCGGATGGCCAACACATTGAAACCGTCCTGATCCCGGAGAAGGACCACTTCACTTTGTGTCTCTCCACCCAGGTCGGTTGCGCATTGGGCTGTACCTTTTGCGCCACCGGCCGGATGGGATTGGTCCGCAACCTGACCATGGCGGAAATCCTGGGCCAGATCCTCGTGGCCCGGGAGCATGTCGCCGGGCTGACCCAGGGCCAGACCCAGGGCCAGACCCAGGACCAGACCCCGGACCAGACCCAGGAATTGGCCACAGGCCAGATCCTGGGCCAGACCCAGGGCTTGGCGCTGCGCAATCTCGTGTTCATGGGCATGGGCGAGCCGCTGCTGAACTGGGAGAATCTGCGTCGGGCTCTGGAATCGCTGCATCATCCCCTGGGGCTGGATTTTTCCAAGCGGCGGATTACCGTGTCCACGGTGGGGGTGCCGGGCATGCTTTCGGAGTTTGGGGCCTCTGGGCTGGCTTCCCTGGCCGTGTCCCTGCATGCTCCGACCCAGGATCTGCGGGCCCGGATCATGCCCAGGGCCGCGCGGTTTGTCCTGGACGACCTGATTGCCGAGCTGGCGGCTTACCCGCTGCAACCCAGACAGAAAATCACCATTGAGTACGTCCTGCTGGGAGGGGTGAACGACGACCTGGGCCATGCTCGGGAACTGGTTCGGCTGCTGAACAAGGTCAAGGCCAAGGTCAATCTGATCCCCTTTCATCCCTCGTCGGAACTGCCCTACGCCGCCCCGGACATGAATCGTGTCCTGGCCTTCGAAAACCTCCTCAAATCCAAGGGCCTCCCCGCAACCTTGCGTAAAAGCAAGGGGCAAGATATTTCTGCCGCTTGTGGCCAGTTGCGGGCGGATGTCGCCGCCCTGGAATGACGGTTGAAAAAAGTCTTATACTTTTTGCAACTACACAGCACAGAGAAATTCTGTTGTCGGTGTCGGAATCGGGATCGGGATCGAAAACGCTGGGATGCGTTCTCAATTCTTCCTGTTTCGATTCCGACTCCGATACCGACCCCGACACCGATTGGCGGTGCAAGATCGGACATAAAATGTACTGAGTGGTTACAACTTTTTTCAAATTATGCCGCGAGTTTCAGCATTCCACACCTTTTTCATTATTCGGACAATTGCGGAGGAGTTGCCCTGTGAAACCTGATTTTGCGAAGTGCGACGGGCTTGTGCCGACCATTGTCCAGGACGCCGCGAGCTTGGAAGTCCTGATGGTGGCGTACATGAACGAAGAGGCCTGGGAGCAAACCCTGGCCACCGGGGAGGCCCATTTTTACAGCCGGTCCCGGAGAAAGTTGTGGCACAAGGGCGGGACGTCCGGACACGTGCAGAAAGTCCGGTCCGTTCGGATCGACTGCGATGCGGACACGATCCTGCTTCTGGTGGAGCAGGTGGGCGGGGCGGCCTGTCACGAGGGCTATCGAACCTGCTTTTACCGGACCATGGAGAACGGCGCGTGGACGACCTGCGCGCCGCTGATTTTCGATCCCAAGGAGGTATATAAATAAATGACGACACCCAACGACCAACTCAAGCTGGGCATCCCCAAGGGCTCCCTGCAGGACGCCACCATCAGTCTGTTCGCCCGATCCGGATGGAAAATTCATCTGCACTCCCGGAACTACTTTCCGGAGATCAATGATCCGGCCATCAATTGCAGCATCTGCCGAGCCCAGGAAATGGCCCGCTACGTGGAGGCCGGAACCCTGGACGCCGGATTGACCGGCAAGGACTGGGTCATGGAGTACGAGTCCGACGTGCATGTGGTTTCGGATCTGGTCTACTCCAAGGTCAGCTCCCGCCCGGCCCGCTGGATTCTGGCCGTGGCCGGGGACTCCCCCTATCGTCGGCCCGAAGATCTGGCCGGGAAGAAGATTTCCACGGAACTGGTGAATTTCACCAAGCGCTACTTTCAGGCCGCCGGCATTCCGGTGGAGGTGGAATTTTCCTGGGGGGCCACCGAGGCCAAGGTCGTCGAGGGCCTGGCGGACGCCATCGTGGAGGTCACCGAGACCGGCTCGACCATCAAGGCCCACGGGCTGCGGATCATCGCCGAAATGATGCAGACCAACACCCAGCTCATCGCCAACAAGGCCGCCTGGGCCAATCCGGTCAAGCGGGCCAAAATCGAGCAGATCGACATGCTGCTCAAGGGCGCGTTGCGGGCCGAGAAGCTGGTGGGTCTGAAGATGAACGTGCCCCAGGCCCGGGTTGACGATATCATGTCCGTGCTGCCCAGCCTGACCTCGCCCACCGTGGCTCATCTGCTGAACAGCGACTGGATGTCCGTGGAAATCGTGGTCGAGGAAAACGTGGTCCGCGACCTGATCCCGGACCTGGTCCAGCGAGGCGCGGAAGGGATTATCGAGTATTCCTTGAACAAGGTGATCTAAGACCGTTTCCAACTCAATGATTCGCTTTCGGTGTCGGAATCGGGATCGGGATCGATACGGTTTGGTCACTAACATTCTGAATTCGATACCGATACCGATAGCGAAGCGCCGACACCGATAACTGTTTTTCTCAAACGAATAACGCATTACCGAAGTGGAATTGGTTTAAGATCTTCTTTCCGTTATCAGCCGGGAACCCCGGGAGAAGTATCGTGAATAAACGGCGCACGTCCTTTCCTACTCCATCGCCACGGCGATGGGTATTGTTGACGTGGAAATGGGCGTGCGTCTTTTTTATCATTTGCCTGGGCCTGATGGTGTCGGGCTGCGCCGGTACCGGGACTTCTGCACCCTCCCAAGGCGAAGAAGGGCGTGGGCTCAGCCCCCGCGAAATCCGGATTCGCCTGGACCTGGCCGACGCCTATTTGCGCAGCGACGAGCCTCGGATGAGTCTGCGGGAGTTGCTGCGAATCCAGCGGGCCGCCTCGGACTCTCCCCGCTACCAGTTCACCCTGGGATACACCCAGTTCATGCTGGGAAATTGGCCCGCCGCGGTGGAGGCCCTGGAACGGACCGTGGCTCTGGACCCCAACCATGCCGAGGGGTGGAACAACCTGGGCTTGGCGCATCTTGCCCAGGACGATTTTACGGCAGCGGAGTTCGCCTTTCTTCGCGCACTTGAAATACCCACCTACCAGACTCCGGAAATCGCGGCCCTGAACCTGGCGTTGCTGCATCTGGAACGTGACGATCCGATCGCGGCCAGGCGGTACGCCGACAGGGCCATGGATCTGAACTGGCGCTTTGGTCGAGCTTATCTTCTGGCCGCGGAGATCGAGGTGGGGCAAGGGAACCTGGAAGCAGCCGTCGATCTTTTGCGGCGGGGCGTTGAAGCGGATACGGCCAATGTCCGGATGATCCTGACCCTGGCTGAATATCTGCTGCTCGCCGGTCGCGACCAGGAAGCCGATAAATGGCTGCTGCTGGTGATCGAGGCCGCTCCGGACGGTCCGGAAGCGAAAACGGCCGAAGGCTACCTGCGGTCTCTGGGAAGGATGACCGGGCACGGACTTGAGGATGACGGCGGTCAAGAAGGGCGAGGCACGGAAATAGCCGACTCAACGACGGAATTGACGACGTCTCCGACGTCTCCAACGCCCGCCCCAAGCTCACCTTCAACTTCGGCGACGCCTTCGGCCATCTCCCCGGAAACACTCGCGGACTCGATGTACATCGTCCAAGTTGGTGGGTTTCTTGACCAAGACAAGGCAAAAGCGTTGCGCGACGGTTACGCGGCCAAGGGGTATCCGGCTGGTATCGTCGAAGTGGCGCACGCGGGTCGCCAATGGGTTTTGGTGTACATTGACGCATTTCTTGATCTGGATGCGGCGCAACGCCGGTCGCGGGAGTTTTTGAGCCTGGAAAACGTCGACGCCGTGGTGACCCGCGTCGGCATGGGGCGATATCTGCCGCTGGACGCGCCTTGAGCGGTCACAAGCCGTCATCCTTTCCTCTGCTCTTCTTTTCCGATGTCCTGTCTTTTTTCGAAGATCAGCCGTAAAGTTGATTGATTTCAGTGTGATGAATCTCTTCTGGAAAAGAGGATGCTTTTTCGGTATTTATGATGGAGTCTGACAGCCAGAATCGCGGCTGATGGACGACGTCGTGATCTCCCGGTTCGTCACGATTCGTTTTCCTCTTTAATTCTTCCCGGCATATTCGCGCGGAGGTTTCCCATGCCCCAAATCAAGCAGGCCAAACTGGTCGACGATCCCCTCTGGTATAAGGACGCCATTATCTACGAAGTCCACATCAAGGCGTTTTTCGACAGCAACTCGGACGGGATCGGCGACTTGCCGGGATTGACCCAGAAGCTGGACTATCTGGCTGATTTGGGAATCACGGCCATCTGGCTGCTGCCCTTTTATCCCTCTCCGTTGCGCGACGACGGCTACGACATCGCCGACTATTTCAGCGTTCACCCCCAGTACGGGACCATCAAGGATTTCAAGGTCTTTTTGCGCGAGGCGCACAAGCGTGGCCTGCGGGTGATCACCGAGTTGGTGCTTAACCACACTTCGGATCAGCATCCCTGGTTCCAGCGGGCACGCAATGCTCCGCCCGGGTCCTCTTGGCGCAATTTTTACGTCTGGAGCGATACGCCGGACAAGTACCAGGACGCCCGGATCATCTTCAAGGATTTCGAGACGTCCAACTGGTCCTGGGACCCGGTGGCCAAATCCTACTACTGGCACCGCTTCTACTCTCACCAGCCGGACTTAAATTTCGACAACCCCCAGGTGGGCAAGGCCCTGTTCCGGGTGATCGACTACTGGCTGAAGATGGGCGTGGACGGGATGCGGCTGGATGCCGTGCCCTATCTGTTCGAGCGCGAAGGGACCAACTGCGAGAATTTGCCTGAAACGCATCAGTATTTGAAGGACCTGCGGGCGCACATCGACGCCAAGTATCCGAACCGGATGCTCCTGGCCGAGGCCAATCAGTGGCCCGAGGACGCCTGCGCCTATTTCGGCGACGGCGATTCCTGTCAGATGGCCTTCCACTTCCCATTGATGCCCCGGCTGTTCATGGCCCTGCACATGGAGGAGTCCCATCCGATCATCGATATTTTCGAGCAGACCCCGGACATCCCGGACAACTGTCAATGGGCCTTTTTCCTGCGCAATCATGACGAGTTGACCCTGGAAATGGTTACCGACGAGGAGCGGGACTACATGTACCGGATGTATGCCCGTGATCCCCGGGCGCGGATCAACCTGGGCATCCGTCGTCGACTGGCTCCGCTGCTGGAGAACGACCGCAAGAAGATCAATCTGCTCAACGCGATTCTCTTCGCCATGCCCGGCTCCGTCGTTCTCTATTACGGAGACGAGCTGGGCATGGGCGACAACTACTACTTGGGGGATCGGGACGGGGTGCGCACGCCCATGCAGTGGAGTTCGGACCGCAACGCCGGCTTTTCCCGGGCCAACCCGCAGCGTCTCTACCTGCCGGTGGTCATCGACCCGGAGTATCATTTCGAGGCCATCAACGTGGAGACCCAGGCCCAGAACCAAGCCTCGCTGCTGTGGTGGAACAAGCGGTTTATCTCCATGTACAAGCGTTTCCGGGCCTTCGGGCGGGGGGACATGGAGTTTCTGCGCCCGGAAAATCCCAAGGTCCTGGCTTTTTTACGCCGCCATGAGGACGAACATCTCCTGGTCGTGGCCAACCTTTCCCGGCATTGTCAGTCCGTGGATCTGGACCTGGGTGGCTATGCGGACTGGATTCCCGAGGAGGTCTTCAGCCGCAACCGCTTCCGTCCGGTCGGGGAGGGCGGCTATACGCTGACCCTGGGATCCTACGGCTACTACTTCTTCCAGATGATCCGGGCCGAGCAGCCCGGCCTGGGCGGAGAGGTCCGGGATCTGCCTCAGCTGACCATCCGCTCCGTGGAACAGGACATCTGGAACGGCGAGGTGGGGGAGCGCCTGGAAAAGGACATCCTACCCAGGTTTTTGCCCAAGCGCCGTTGGTTCCGAGGCAAGGCGCGTACGATCCAGCAAGTCGCCATCGACGACGTCCTGGAGTTCAACAATTCGGACCAGGTGTCCCTGATTCTGATTCTGACCGTGGACTACGTGGAAGGGTCGGAGGAACGGTACGTGCTGCCCTTGACCATGGCCTGGGGCGACAACGCGCGGGACATCGCGGCCGAAGAGACGGCCCACGTGCTCAGCCGGATCGTCAGGACAACCCGGCAGGGAGAAGAGCAGGGCGTGCTGTTCGAGGCCGTGTACGCTCCGGATTTTGGCAAACGATTAATCAAGTTTCTGAGCAAACGCCAACACCTTCGGGGCCGCCGGGGCGAACTGCATGCCTGGCCTGGTCGGGATTTGCGCCAGCGCGACATTTTGCGTTTGGAACCGCAACTGTCTCGATCCGAGCAGAGCAATTCCTCCATGATCTACGGCTCCGAACTGATCCTCAAAATTTATCGTCGCTTGGAGCGCGGGCCCCAGCCGGAGCTGGAGTTGTGTCGGTTTCTCACGGAACGGACATCGTTCCGAAATATTCCGCTGTATGTCGGATCTTTGACGTATCATCAAAACGGGCACGAGGATTCCGTTTTGGGCGTGCTTCAGCAGTTCGTTCCCAGCCATGGCGACGCCTGGAAGTACAGTCAGGACGCTCTGGAACGGTACGTGGAGGCGGTATTGTCTCTAGGCGCAGAGTCGGCGGCCCCTGAGTGTCCGTGCGGGTACTGGGATGCGGCCCATGGCAGCACTCCGGAAGCGGTGACCGATTTGATCGGTCCCTATCTGGAAATGACCGCTCTGCTGGGCCGGCGTACCGCGGAACTGCACATCGCCCTGGCCTCGCGGGCCGATGATCCGGCCTTCGCCCCGGAACCGTTTTCCTATCTGTATCAACGCTCGGTGTTTCAGAGCCTGCAGAATCAGCTGAAAACGGTCTTTGGCTTGCTGCGCAAGAATTTAAAGCGGCTTGATGAAGAGCAGAGCGTTTTGGCCCGTGAGGTTCTGGAAACGGAGAAGGCCGTCCTGGAGCGGTTCAGGACCATTCACCGGCATAAGATTCAAGCCTCAAAAATCCGGATTCACGGGGACTATCACCTGGCCCAGGCCCTGTACACCGGCAAGGACTTCGTGATCATCGACTTTGAGGGCGAACCGGCCCGGGCCTTGAGTGAGCGACGTTTGAAGCGCTCGGCCCTGCGGGACGTGGCCGGGATGTTGCGCTCGTTCGATTATCTGGCCCAAATGGTCCTGCGCGACCAGATCTCCCTGCGCAAGACCGACGCGGCCGTGTTGGCCCCGTGGATCGACGCCTGGTCTTCGGCGGTTTCCGGGATGTTCCTGAAAAGCTACCTGGAACTGGCCCGGGGACACGTTTTTCTGCCGGACAAGGACGAAGAGATCAAAAGCCTGCTGGAGATCTTCGTCCTGGACAAGGCGGTCTACGAATTGGGCTACGAACTGAACAATCGCCTGGACTGGGTGGATCTCCCGCTCAAGGGCTTGAAAAACCTCATGGAGGTGCCGACATGAACCACGTCATTCCCGGCGTCAGCCTGTTTACGGAAACGGATAGCTATCTCTTCAAGGAAGGCCGACATTTCCGGCTTTACGACAAACTCGGCTCCCACCCTATGGAAGTGGACGGACGTTGGGGAGCCTTGTTCGCGGTATGGGCTCCCAATGCCGAGCGGGTCAGCGTGATCGGGGACTTCAACGACTGGAATCACGATGCCCACGTGCTGCACCCACGCTGGGACGGCTCCGGCATCTGGGAGGGGTTCATCCCGGATGTCCATCCGTGGCAGCTCTACAAGTACCACATTCGATCCCGGCATCATCTGTACAGCACGGACCGGGCCGACCCCTTCGCCCGGCACACCGAGATTCCCCCGAACACGTCCTCCGTGGTCTGGGACTTGAAGTACCAGTGGCACGATGATCAGTGGATGCGTGAACGCGGGCTGCGCAACGCCCTGCACGCGCCCCAATCCGTCTACGAGGTCCACCTGGGATCCTGGCAACGGGTGCCCGAGGAGTCCAACCGTTATCTGACCTACCGCGAATTGGCCACCCGGTTGACCGGGTACGTCCGGGAGATGGGCTTCACCCACGTGGAATTTCTGCCGGTGATGGAGCATCCCTTCTACGGCTCCTGGGGCTACCAGACCCTGGGGTATTTCGCGCCGACCTCCCGGTTCGGTCCGCCCCAGGACTTCATGTACCTCGTGGACCAACTCCACCAGAACGGAATCGGCGTGATCCTGGACTGGGTGCCCTCGCATTTTCCCGGAGACGGACACGGCCTGGCCTATTTCGACGGCACCCATCTTTTTGAACATTCCGACCCCCGTCAGGGCTACCACCCGGACTGGAACAGTTATATCTTCAACTACGGTCGCAATGAAGTGCGCTCCTTCCTGATCAGTTCGGCCCTGTTCTGGCTGGACAAGTATCATATTGACGGGCTGCGGGTGGACGCCGTGGCCTCCATGCTCTACCTGGACTACTCCCGTGAGAACGGGGAATGGATTCCCAACCGGTACGGCGGGCGGGAGAACATCGAAGCCATCGAGTTTTTGCGCGCCCTGAACGAGGCCGTGTACACCAACTTTCCGGATACCCAGACCGCTGCGGAGGAATCCACGGCCTGGCCCATGGTCTCCCGGCCCACGGATGCTGGAGGCTTGGGGTTCGGCATGAAGTGGAACATGGGCTGGATGCACGATACCCTGGACTATTTGTCTCTGGACCCGGTGCATCGCAGGCACCATCACAACCAGCTGACTTTCAGCATCTGGTATTCCTTTGCCGAGAACTTCATCCTGCCCATGTCCCACGACGAAGTGGTCTATGGAAAGGGATCGCTGCTGAACAAAATGCCTGGGGATGATTGGCAAAAACGAGCCAACCTGCGGCTTTTGTTCGGGTATATGTTCGGTCATCCCGGCAAGAAGCTGCTGTTCATGGGCGCGGAATTCGGGCAGTGGTCCGAATGGGCCCACGAGCAGAGCCTGCAGTGGCATTTGCTGCACCAACCGGAACACGATGGCTTGCGGCGTTGGGTGCAGGACTTGAATCATCTTTACCGGGCCGAGCCGGCCTTGTATGAACTGGATTTCGACCAGAACGGGTTTTCCTGGGTGGATTGCAACGACGCGGATCAGAGCGTGATCAGCTTCCTGCGTCGAGGCGCCTGCACCCAGGATCTGATCCTGGTGGTGGCCAACTACACCCCGGTGCCCCGGGAAAACTACCGGGTCGGGGTGCCTCGGGGCGGGTTCTGGCGGGAGATCATGAACAGCGACGCTCAGGAATACGGAGGCGGCGGCATGGGCAACATGGGCGGCGTGGAAGCCTCTCCCCTGCCCAGCCATGGCCAGTACTCCTCTTTGGCTTTGACGTTGCCGCCGCTGGGCGTGGTGTTTTTCAAGAGCGACGGTCCCGACGACGGGGACGTGGTGTGCCGGAACGAACTTTACGCCGAGATTCCGGAGTCGCCCACCGTGGATTTTTTTCTCAAGAAGCTGAGCTGACCAGATGATCCGAAACCGATCCAGCGGCATCCTGCTGCACGTTACGTCTCTGCCTTCGCGGTACGGCGTGGGCGACTTGGGGCCGGAGGCCAGGAATTTCGCGGACTTTCTGGCGGCCTCCGGACAGCGCTACTGGCAGATGCTGCCCTTGAACCCCACGTCTCCGGTGCACGGCAACTCTCCTTACAGCAGCGACTCGGCCTTTGCCGGAAACCCTCTGCTGATCAGCCCGGAGGACATGGTCCGGGACGGCTTGCTTCGCCCGGACGATCTTCGAAACATCGCCGAGATTCCCGTGGACCGGGTCAAGTACGCCACGGCCCGTGAAATTCGGGAGGTGTTGCTGGCCAAGGCGTTTGCCGATGCGGGCGTGCGACCCGAAATCCAACGGGCCGTTGCGGCATTTCGCGCCGAACAGGGTGTCTGGTTGGAGGATTTCGCTCTGTTTCGAGCCTTGAAAGCCCACTTCCAGGGTCGCCCCTGGACGGAATGGCCGGAGGATGCGCGGCGACGAGATGCCTTGGCATTGGACGGCTACCGCAACACGCTTCAAAACGAGATAGACCTGATCTGTTTCCAGCAGTTCGTTTTCTTTCAGCAGTGGCGGGCCTTGCGGGCATCATGCCGCGACAGATGCGTGGAACTGATCGGCGACGTGCCCATCTATGTGAACGAGGACAGCGTGGACGTCTGGGCCAATCCGGAGCTGTTCAAGCTTGATGATCAGCTTCGGCCCCGTGTTCTGGCCGGGGTGCCTCCGGACTACTTCAGCGAGACCGGTCAGCTCTGGGGCAATCCGGTCTATGATTGGCAGCGGATGGAGCGGGGCGATTTCGCCTGGTGGGTGCGGCGCATCCGGCGCAACGTGGAGTTGTTCGACTTGGTTCGTCTGGACCATTTTCGGGGCTTCGTGGCCTGCTGGGAGGTTCCGGCCGGACACGAGACCGCCATGCACGGCCAGTGGGCCGAGGTTCCGGCCCAGGCTTTTTTCCGGACCCTTGCCGAAGCCTTTGATCCTTTGCCGCTGATTGCCGAGGATTTGGGAACCATCGACGACGCGGTGCGCGACGTGATGCGGGAATTTAAGCTGCCGGGGATGAAGATCCTGCTCTTCGCCTTTGGTCCGGACCTGCCCACGAATCCGTATGCTCCGCACAACCACGTTCAAAACTGTTACGTCTATACCGGTACCCACGACAACAACACGGTGCGCGGTTGGTTCGAGGAAGAGGCCGATGCGGAGACCCTGGCCCGTGTGGACGCCTATCTCGGCGCTTCCTGTACCTCGGAAATCGTGGCCACCGCCTTCGTGCGCATGGGCATGCAGTCCGTGGCGGACGTGGCCATCTTTCCACTGCAAGACATTCTGGGTTTGGGAGCAGCGTCAAAAATGAACGTGCCCGGCGTAGCCAACGGCAACTGGTCCTGGCGGATGCCCCCGGAGGTGTTGAGCGACTTGGAAGGCGGGGTTCGCAAAAAGCTCCTGGACATGACGACCTTGTATGGAAGAGGCTCCGAATCCTGATGAAGTATATTTCCTGTCTGGCCGCGTTATGTGTTCTGTTTTGGAGTGCCACTCCCCTGTTCTCGGCTCCTTCCGGTCTGGAAACGGCCCAGGAATTTTTTGCCGAAGAGCGAGTCGCCGACGCCTACCAGGCCATCCAGGGCCACCTCCAACGCCATCCTAAGGATACTCAAGGATTGTTTTTGAAAGGTGTCATTCTAGAACGCCTGGGGCGGTTCTCCGAAGCCATGGAGGTCTACCACGATCTGATTGAACGTCATCCGGAACTGCCCGAGCCCTACAACAATTTGGCTGGTCTGCTGGCGGCCGCGGGGCGGTTCGAGGAGGCCAAGGACACCCTGCAACGGGCCCTGGAGACGCATCCCAGCTATGCCACGGCTCATCAAAATCTGAGCCGGATTTATTCGGCCATGGCCAGCAGCGCGTACCGCCGGGTCCTGGGCAAGGACGACGAAAGGATTCTCGTGCGTCTCGACCCGTTGGAAGAACTGTCCGGTACCCCGGACATGCCGCTGCCCGCGGCGACCCTTTACGTGGCCTCAGTCGCCCCTCATGGTCCCGCATCAGTGGTGGAGTCTCCACCACTTCTCCCCTCTCCGGCGGCCCCTGGACCTTCCCCGGAGCCAATCGCGGCCGCGCCAAAAGCCGCGTCGGAAGCCGCACCAGAAGCCACCCCGGAAATCACGCCGACCACCAGTCCACAGTCCAGCCCTGCGTCGGCAGCCGAATTCGTTGTCCCTGAGGCTCCCGAGCCGAGCACTGAGCCTGTACTTGAGCCCGTACCTGAGCCGGTCAGCGAACCTGTTGTCGAACCGGCTCCCGAACCCGTCGCACCCCGGCCGGCGACTCCGGAGCAGGTGATCGTTCCGGCACCTGAACCCGTCCCGGCTCCGACGGCCCCAGCTCCTCCGTCCGTAACCCCTCCCGCGCCACCGGCCTCTGAAGCCCCCGCGCCGCGTCCCAGCCCCGATACCGTCAAGGCGGCCATCACCGACGTGGTGCTGAACTGGGCTAATGCCTGGGCGAGCCAGAACGTAGAAGCATACCTGTCTTTTTACAGCGGAAATTTTCAGCCCGAACGCGGGCTCAGTCTGGCGCAATGGCGAGAACAGCGCCGGACACGGGTGGCTGCTCCGCCCTTTATCAATGTGACCCTTTCCAATATCGTCGTCACCATTCTGGACGAGAACGCGGCTCAGGTTCGCTTTGCCCAACGCTACCGATCCAACGTGATCAACGATGAGGTGTCCAAGGAATTGCAATTGCGCAAGGAAGGCGGCCAGTGGCGGATCACCAGGGAGCGCCTGCTGCCGCGATCATGATATCGTGAGGTAGTACGGTAAAGTATCTCACGCGAAGGAGAGATGTAATCATTCTTCGCGGCTTCGCGTGAGTTTGCTCTCCAAGGCACAGACTGCTCATGTTAAACCTTCACTTACGGATAAGAAACCATGGCCTTGCAAGGATCCGCCTTCGTCGTTCATGAGCTTGCACGCCGAGTCGTTTCCCTCGGGGTTGCGCTCCTGGCTCTGACCTGTTGCTTGCTATTCCTTCCAAGTCGGCCGGCCGAGGCGAACGTGGAGGAACTTCTGGCCAAGGGGCATGGGTTGAGCATTACCCGAGAACCAGAGGTGTTTCTGCTCAACGCCTTGGAGAACGTGCAGCGTGAGCGCCTGGACCAGGCCCAGGTCCTGCTGGAGGACCTGATTCGGGACAATCCGGACTTCCGTCTGGCCCAACTGGTCTATGCCGATGTTTTGGCGGCTCGGGCCGGGGCGTTGCGCGGGCTCGGAGCGGGGGTTGTTCCTGACGAGGAACTGGCCGGGCTGGCGGATGAAGTCCGTCGGCGATGGCTGTACTACCAGCAACGGCCGAATAACGGCGCGCTGTTGCCGTCCAACCTGGTCGCCCTGGGTGAGAGCGAGCCGTACGCCTTGGTCGTGGATCTGGAACTGTCCCGGATGTACGTCTTGGCGAATATAGGCGACGGGTTGCGCATTGTGGACGACTATTACGTGTCCGGAGGCAAGGAGGGCCCGGAGAAGCACCGGGAAGGCGACCGACGGACGCCTTTGGGCGTGTATTTCATTCAGGAGCATATTCCAGGAAGCCGTCTTCCCAATTTGTATGGCTGGGGGGCCTTCACTCTGGATTATCCCAATCCGCTGGACCGTCGATTGGGTAAGACCGGGCACGGAATTTGGCTGCACGGAAATCCCACTGGGACGTTCAGTCGTCCGCCCCAGGACAGCGACGGGTGCGTGACCATGCACAACAAGGACCTGGAAGCCCTGGCTCCGTTGCTCAAGCACGGTAATGTCCCCGTGGTCATCGCCCGGCGAGTGTCCTGGGCTGATCCGGGGGACTTGGACATGACCCGCGAGGAAATGCTGGACATGCTGGAAGCGTGGCGTTCAGATTGGGAAAGTCTGAATACCGACGCTTATTTGACGCATTACTCACGGGATTTTCGAAGCGGGTCCCAGAACCATGCCGCCTGGGCGCGACACAAGCGGAGGGTCAACGCCGGAAAAAGCGAAATTCGGGTCCATCTGACCAACGTCAACCTCTTTGAATACCCTGAAGCTCCTGGAGTCATGGTGGCCACTTTTTTCCAGGATTATTGGAGCGATAATTTTCAGTCCTCTTCCCGCAAACGTCAGTTTTGGAGGCACGAAGCCGACGGCCAGTGGCGCATCATCTACGAAGGAACGTACTGAGCAGGGATTGAGTTTCGCAATTCAAAATATTTCAGGTGCTTCTAGATATAAAGTTTTTCAGAAGTCCGCCGATAAGAGTCATGAGGAGTAATCCATTGTGACCATTCGGCCGTTCCAAGTTCAAAACATGCTTCGCGTCTACGACCAGCACCTGGACCAGGGGCGGCGAATGGCGCGATATCGCATGCTGCTCCAGCGGGCTTCGCCGGGGGACGTGATCAATTTGTCCCAGGATGCCCGTCGCAAGCAGTTGGTGGAGAAGATCGCCACCGAGATCATGGACAGCCTGATGGTCTCCGGGAGCAACAATCCCGTAGTCCTGGACATCAAACGGGATCTGCAACGGGAGTTCGGCTTTGACATGGAGTTTCGGTATCTTCCTCTGGAGCCCGAAATGCAGATTCTGCGCAAGAACGGTGAAGAACGGGTCGAGGTCACCGGTGAGGAAAAAACCACTATTCTTGAACGCTTCTGGCGCATTACCCTGGACAAAGTCAGCGAGACGATGCTGTAGTGGGCCCTGACCGATGCCCGCGCCTAAAGTCCGACAGGATTTTGCCGATATACGGTTAGAGAGCAAGGAGGCAAAAAATGCAAATCAAAAATCTCATTGATACCTTTCGTCCCGCGGAAAATCGGGATGTCGGCAACAAGCCAACCCGTGGCGGGCCTGCTTCGGGAGCCTCGACTCAGCAGAGCGACCGGGTCACCCTCTCCGCCGGTGCCCAGACCCTACGCGCCGCGATGACCGCTGCCCAAGCCGGTTCCGGGGTGCGCACGGAGCGGGTCGAGCAGCTCAGGCATCAGGTGGAGACCAATACCTACGAGATGAACAGTCGCAGGACCGCCGAAAAACTGGTGGAACAGGAAAGCGGCCTCTGGGAACGGTCGGTTTGACGCCTGACGCTTATGAAGGTTCGCATGGCGGTCCTTCGCCTGTTTGACCGCCGCCGGCCAGATGCAGCCTCGGAGGGTGCCGCAACTGGTTCTGCGGGACCTGCATCCCCCGGCGGAGGCGAATGTTGATGACCAAGGGGCCGACCAGGTTCAAGATCGCGTCTTCCGGCTTGCCCGGCGGGATGGTCACCGTGACCAGGACCACGGCCTCGCGAATGTTCCTCAACCGCAACAGTTCTTGCTCCACCGTGCTGATCTTGATCCGGTAATCCGGCACGTACACGTAGGGGTCGGCGACCATCAAGCCCAGTTGCGGATCCGTACAGCTCTGCAACAAAAAGAAGGCCGAGTCCTCCCGCAATCGGACCAGGGCGAAATCCCGTTGCGCTTCAAAACCCACCAACCCCTTCGGGAACAGGATCAGGCGATCCTGCTCTACATGCAGCGGCCCGACCCGGGAATGAATTACTCTTTCTTTTTTCTGGACCATAATTCCGTCGCCATGAAAAAGTCTTGCTCCGTGGCCCGCGCGGCCATCAGATTTTCTTCCTTGATCCGCAAATAGACCTCCTCCCGATGCACGGTCAGATCCCTGGGGATGTCGAACCCCAGCTTGACCTGATTGCCCTGGACCCTGAGCACGGTGACCTTGATGTCGTCGCCCAGGTACAGGCTTTCCCCCGCTTTTCGGGTCAAAATAAGCATGGTTCGTTGATCCGTGCCATGGTGGTTACATCATGTTGACCAGGCTCATGCGCATGATGGTGGTGGAGGATTTCAACACGGCTTCGTAGGTGATCTGTTGCATGTGCATCTGGGTCATCAACTCGGCCACGTCCACGTCTTCGATGCTGCTTTTGCGCTCGGATGCATTCAACTGCAATCCGTACAAAATGTTGTCCGTGATATCCAACCGATTCCGCCGCGCTCCCACTCCGGCCAGATAGGTGGAGATGTGACTCTGTACGTCGGTCAGATCGTCCAGGGCTTCCTGAGCACCCTGCTGGGTGTTCGTCTCCAGATATCCAACCAGTTTCCCGACGGTTTCAAAAAGATTGCTGGACATCTTGCCGCGCAGCTCCACCGGCTGACCGTTGTACAGCCCGCCGAAGACATCCATGCCGATGTTGTTGATCTGGATGGTTTCGTTCTGGGATATTTCGACATGCATCAAGGCACGGTTGGGGCGGATGACGAATTGGTCGCCTCCAGTCGGATCGTCGTCAAGGTTCAGAAAACCACCGGGAACCGGGAGGGATGGGCTACCGTTCGCAGGAGCCGTATTCCCCTCCACCCAACTGCGTCCGCCGTCCGTGCTGTAGGAATAATTGACGTTGCCACCGGCAACGGAGTCAACCCGGACATTGACGTTTTTCTTGAAAACACCGGTTGCCTCAGGATCAAGGTCTGCCGTTGCCGTGGGGCCGAAGTGTTCCACCGCGATGCTGTTTTCGTCATCTCCCTGGTAAACGGCGGTCGGCCGGACCCACAGCCAAGTGCCGTTGGTGTCGTTCGGATTGTCTGGGGCCGTGCCCGTCACCACAGAGCCGGGGGTTAACGTCACCTGGACACCGCCAAGATCCATCACAACTGCGTCACCTGGGGCTACAGACTGAGGGAGGGTGCCTTCAAGCCAAGTTTTCCCGCCATCTTTGGAGTATCGGTAATCGAGATCGGCTGCTCCAACTGTTCCGTCATCAAGGAATTGCACCAGAACTGTTGAGGTTGATCCACCAGCGATTTCGCGAATGTGATTTGATGCGATACTGCCATCATTGCTCTGAGCGAACAAAGCCTCCCGAAACGCCAGCGTGTCGGTTTTATGGCCGGAGTAGATGTATTTGCCTTCATATGATGCGTTGGAAAGGGTGATCAGCTGGCTGTAAAGCTGGCGGGCCTCAAAGGAGATCTGTTCCCGATTGTCCCCCGACAACGTGCCCGTCGCGGCTTGTTGGGCAAGCTCCTTGAGTCGGCTAATGACCACGTTGACCTGAATCAGGTTTTCGTCGGCCAGGCCGTTCCAGCCCTGGGCCGTATCGATGTTCTTCCGATACTGGGCCATGGAGGCCATGGAATCCCGGTAGGAGAGCACACGGGACATGCCGATGGGGTCATCCGAGGGTCGGTTGATCTTTTTCTGGCTGGATGCCTGCAGGTTCAACTCGACCAAGCCCGAAAGCGACCGGTTCATGTAACTGAGGACGTTTGCGTAGATATTTCGATGGCTGACACGCATGGGGAGTCGCTCCTTGCCGACGTTGCGCCTATTTCATGGCCAAGATGGTCTGAAACATCTGGTCCGCCGTGGAAATGAGCTTGGCTGCGGCGCTGTAGGAATGTTGGAACTTGATCAGGCTGCTCATTTCCTCGTCCAGGTTCACGCCGGAAATTTCTTCCTGGCGGTTTCGCAGATCGTCGGCCAGGGCCTTGTTGAAACTATGGTTGAAATTGGCGTTGCTCGTGGCCGCCCCGACGTCGCCGACCAGGGAACCGTAAAAGCTTTGCAGGGTTTGCGAGGTTTTTCCCTGGAAGCTTGTTCTGAAATTGACTTTTTCGTATTGAAGGGCCGCGACGGCCTTGGCCGTTTCATTGTCCCCGGTGTTGATTTCGCCGGCTCCATTGACGTGCCCGACATTGATCAGCGAAAGATTGTTGAAAACATCCTGGTTTATGCTTAAGCCGCGCGCGTCCGTACCGTCGAAGAACGTGTTAATGCCCAAGGCCGCCAGGAGGCCGGTGGAGTCGGAGCCGAAGGCAAAAGTGTTGCCGGGGGGGGTAGCAGCCGTAAGCTGTAAGCGATTATCGACAATTGATGCATTTACGCCAGTTCCTGTCAAGCTGTTGTTAATGGCACTTTGGACATCCTGAAGAGTATGCTGTGTTGGATCAAAATTCGTCAGGCCTGGAGGGTTGATGGATGAAAAATCGATGTTGTAGGCAGTACCTGAACTTCCAGAACCAAATACCCAAATCGTCAAGCTTCCGTCTTGCAACTTATCCCCATAGAACAAACCAGAAGACAAACTGCTCAGTGGCTCGTCGTTATCAGCAACACCATACGTTCCCAGAACTTGGCCAAATTTTTCAAGCCCCGCCCCTTGGCTATGAATCCGGTTTACTTCCCAGGCCATGGTCGAGGCGAGCGAGTCCAGTTTTTCCCGGAAGTTGCCGATATAGTCGTCTCGGAAGTTGAAATAGCCGGTCAGAGAGCCGCCGGTGATTCTTCGGCGGTTGTCCTCCCCGTTAAAATGGATCTGGGGAGTGATGTTCATTTTTGAAGACGTATTTTCGTACCAATACAGCCCGCTTTTGGGCACGATGGTGAACTTGTCCCCCGCGGTTAAATTTCCGGCATCAAACCAGATATCAAGACCTTCGATCGTTACCTTGTTATCTTGCAACTGGGTGATGAACTCGCGTTGACCTCCATTGTCATCCTTGAGCCAAGTGACACCGCCATCCAATGACACCCGATAGGTCGCCGCCCCAGGCAAACTGCCATTTGCGTGACCATCCGTCAGCACTTCGACAAGGTACTCCCGTTCTGATGTACCAGAAAAATTAATACTACTCGTTGAACCTGCCGCAAGAGATTGAAATGCTTGCGCCCCCTCAAACTTCAACGCAAAGAAATTCTGCCCGTCCACCAGCGTATGACCCGCCGTGGTCATGACGAAGAATTCGCCGTTGCCCTTGTCCTGGGTCTGGATGTCCAGGAGGCCGGCGAGTTCGCGGACCATGGAGTCGCGTTTGTCCAGGAGGGCGTTGGCGTTGTTCTGTCCGGGGATGTCGTGGACCGTGATCCTGCTGTTGATTTCGGCGATTTCCCGGAGCAATTCATTGGCCCGGTTCACGTCCTGACGGATGAAGTCGTCCATCTGGCGCTGAAATAGACCCAGATCGCGTTCCAACTGATTGATGATCTGGGTCATGTTTTGAGCCGTGCTGGTGAGCTGGCCACGAGAGGCCATGTCGTCCGGGCGCAGGGAGACGTTCTGCCAGTCCGCCCAGAACTTGGCCATCACGTCGTTCAGGCCGTCGCCGATGGACTCATTGAACAGCAGTTCCACCTGACGCAGGTTCGTGTGCAGGGAATCCCAGCGGTGCATGGTGGAGGACTTGTCCAGGTACTGGCGCTCAATAAAGTAGTCGTAATGGCGGATGACTTCCTTGGCGGTCACGCCCGTTCCGATTTGCCCTGGGCGATAATCGATGCTCGGGTTTTCCTCCAGACGGACGGAGCGCCGACTGTAACCCGGAGTATTCACGTTGGCGATGTTCTCGCCGGTGACGTGAATGGCGGACTGGAAGGCCAGGAGCGCGCCCTTGCCGGTGTTCAGGAGGGAGTTTACGCCGACGGTCATGGGAATATCCTACAGTCTGCCTTTGAGCAGGGCACCCGTGTCGCCGGGGTGCAGCCATCTGCCGCGTTGGGAGTAGGTGTGTCCGTTTTTGGGCCGGATTTCGTTGGTCAGGTAATCCAGGAGGGCCTGGTTCTGGTCCATCAGGCCGCGGGTGATCACGGCGTTCTGGGCGGCTTTCCGGGCGCAGTCCTGTTCCTGAACGTCGATTTGACGAAGGGTGTCCCGGACCTGGTCTCGGGTGGACTCATCCAGAATCAACGGTAGGTCGCGAATGCCCGGCAGGGCGGGGTCGATCTGGTGGATGGCGCTCTTGAGTCCCCGGCGTTCCTCGGCGATCTGGCGCAGCAGTTCCTGAATGGAAAATTCCACCGAGGCTACGGCTTGGGGATCGCTCTTGCTCAGGTGTTGGAACTCCTCGTCCAGGAGGTGGGACAGGAGAAAAAGCGCTTGTTTTTGACGATGCAGATTTTGCAGTATGGCTCGGGACATGATCGACCTCGCGGGGTTGGATGCAAATTTTTCCGGGGTGTCCGGCATACTGTCGACATATTCAAAAACTAGGCCGAGTCCTGCTTACCGATGTGCAATCCGGCTTCCAGGCGGTCCTGGATTTGTTTCGGATTCCAGGCCGTGGTGCCCTGGCGGACTTCGAAATGCAGGTGGGGGCCGGTGGAGCGACCGGTGGAGCCCACCGTGGCGATCTGCTGCCCAGCCTGGATTTTGTCTCCAACCTTGACCGTGTTCCGGTCGTTGTGGGCGTAGTAAGAGCGCCATCCTCCGGCATGCTCCAGAACCACCATATTTCCGTAGCCGCCGCGTTGACCCACGAAGACCACCCGACCGTCCCAGGCCGCGCCGATGGGCGTCCCCTTGGAGGCGGCCATGTCCACGCCGGAGTGCCAGGCTTGCTCCCCGGTGAACGGGTCCTGACGCCAGCCGAACCCGGAGCTGACCCGGCCTTCAAGGGGCCAGTGCATGGGGGGCAGGATCGGAGAGGGCGAATCGATGTTCCCGGTCAGGCTCGGGCCGTCGACGGACCCGGTTCGGCTCGGACCGTTTACGGACCCAGGATGTTCCGGAACCACCCCGCCGCGTTCCTCAATGGACCGGGCCAGGGAGCGAACCATATTCATGGTGCTGGTGGTCCCGGGAATGCTTACGGCGTCAAAGGAAGAGCCTTGGGGTCGACCCGTGGCTTCGGGAGCCGCGAACGGCCCCTGGAGTGAAGCCACCTGGGGATAGGTCGCGGACAGGGAGGGTTCCGGATCGGTTTCCGAGGCGGTTGCGTCGGCGGCCAAAGTTGGTTTTTGGGGCGGGGCAAGGATGGTCAAGGGCATGGGCTTGCCCACCGGGTCGCTGTCCTTGGTGGCCTGGACCTGGGTCTGTCGGAGCTGCTCGAAGATCATGTCGCCGAGACCCATCCCCCCGCTTCGGGCCAGAACCGAGGCCATTTCCATGTCGAAATGGGACTGCCAGAACTCCTCGCCTTTGCCTCGCAGGGGGTCATGGTGGGGGACCGTGGCCCGCATCTGCTTGATCAACTGATGCAGAAACATGGCCTCGAAGTCCTGGCTGGCCTCCCGCAGTTTGCTCTCGTGCTTGGCGGTCGCCGCGTCTTGCGGGTCGCCTTTTTGGGAGGTCCGTTGGGAATCTTCGGTCGATTCACCGGAGCGCAGTCCCCGGAGCGCGTCGAAACGCCGGTGAACATCGTTCTGCCCGTGACCGAGCAGCAGGGTGTTCGTATCCGGCAGGCCGATCATTTAGATCACCTCCACGTCCGCGTGCAGCGCTCCGGCGGACTTCAGGGTGCGCAGGATGGAGATCAGGTCGCGGGGCGTCGCGCCGATGGCGTTGAGGCCGTTGACCAGGTCTTGCAGCGTGGCCCCTTCAAGGAGAGTCAGGCGGCGGTCTTCCTCGCGAATGCCCAGTTCGGTGCGGGGGACCACGGCGGTCTGACCCAGGGAGAAGGGTTGAGGCTGGACCACTTCCGGGCGTTCGGCCACGACGATATGCAGATTCCCGTGGGCCACGGCGACTTTGGACAAACGGACGTTCTGGCCCACGACCACGGTGCCGGTCTTCTCATCCACCACGACCCGGGCCCGTGAGTCCGGGGTGATGGGCAGACCCTCCAGGGCCGCGATGAAGGGAACCAGATTGCCCTGGTACATGTCCGGGACGTCCACTTCGATGGTGGAGACATCCATGGCCCGGGCCAAAGGGGTGCCGAAGTTGGCGTTGATCCGGTCCACAACCTGGACCGCGGTGGAAAAGTCTTTGGTCTGAAGATGCAGGACCACGTTGTCCTGTTGGTTGAACTGGAAGGGAACGGAGCGTTCCACCGTGGCTCCGTTGGGGATCAGACCCACGGTGGTGATGTTTTTCTGGGCCTGGGCCGCGTCGCCGCCGGCGCTGAATCCGCCCAGGAGCAAGGGGCCCTGGGCCAGGGCGTAGGTCTGGCCGTCCACGCCGCGCAGCGGGGTCATCAGCAGGACGCCGCCCAGAAGACTGGTGGCGTCGCCCACCGAGGACACGGACACGTCCAGGCTGGAACCGGCCCGGGACGAAACCGGCATTTGGGTGGTGACCATCACCGCGGCCACGTTACGCACCCGCAACCTGGAGCGATCCACCCGCACCCCCATCCGTTCCAGCATGTTGGACATGGACTGGATGGTGAACTCCGCGCCTCGGCGGTCGCCGGTACCCGACAGACCGACAACTAGGCCGTAACCCACCAATTGGTTGCTGCGGTCGCCGGCCACGGTGGCGATGTCCTTGATCCGGACGCTGGCCTGGGCCGGATTCGTTCCCATCAGCGCGAACAAGAAGCCCATGGCGAGAACCAGCACGGCTGAAGCCTTGAAATACCTCTTCCACATACTATTTCCTCCGGATTGCCGCCGGGGCAAAGGTCTTGTCCTGCTCGCACGTATCGGGATCAGGTCGAAATCGTGATCGAAATCGATGTTGCAAAAAGACATTTCAATGCGTTGAAATCAATATTTTAGTTCGATTTCGATTGCGATTTCGACAACGATTAAATACTGATTTCGTATACTTTTCCTTAAAACGGCCAGACATTGTCCAGGATCCGGGTCAGCCATCCGGGCCGTTGTTTGTCCGCCAGAACACCCATGCCGTAGAATTCGATGGTCGCGTCGGCCATGTGGGTGGAGAGGATGGTGTTGTCCGGATCAATGTCCGTGGACCGGACCAGCCCCCGAACCACGACGATCTGGGTTTCGTTGTTCACTCGGGTTTCCCGGGCGCCCTCCACCTGCATCAGGCCGTTGGGAAGCGTCTTGACCACCCGTGCGCCGACCGTGGCCGTGATGGTGGATTCCCGTTTGGTTTCCCCGTCGCCTTTGAACGAGTTGGAGGTCCTGGCGCTGATCAGCGGAGTTTCTCCAAACTGGCCTCGCTCAATGCCCAAGACCGGCAGTCCCGCGTTGATCAGCCGCTGGTCCAAAAGGTGCTCAATGCCCATGCCGATGTCGGACTCTCTGGACGTGTCCGTGGTGGCCTTGTTCGTGGCCTTGCTTTCCTCCACGACCTTGATCCGGACGATGTCTCCCACCCGCCTGGCCCGATTGTCCGCGAAGAGCAGCTCCGCGCTGGCCGGGTTGAACAGCGAACCGGGATTGAGTTCGGCCGGTTGGGGGTAGTCCACGGTTTGGGTCAGGATCGGGCTCGGCATGCTTTGAGTGCTGGCCGGGGCGCAGGCAAACCCGCTCAGCCCGAGGAGCATTGCCAGGGGCATGAGCACGGCTACGGCTGGGCGTATGGAGAGTATTTTGTCGGTCATCGCATTATCCTCGTGTTTGCTTGCTTTGGTCGGTTCTTCGGCTCGGGAGCGTCGCACGGTCACGCATCGGCTTACCTGACCATCACGGTTTCGTGATCTCGGATCCGGGCCAGGACTTCATTGTTGTTCTGCAAATTCCGCACCGTGATGGTTTCCCCAATGGCTCCGTCCTGGAGCGCCTGGACCTGGATCTGCAACCGGACCAGCTCGCCCTCATAGACCAGCGTGATCACTTCTCCGCGGCGTACGGCGGGCAAGGGGTCCAGGGCGGACAGGTAGATGACCTGGTCCATGCCCACCGGGGAGCGAATCTGCCATGGTCCGCCGGTCCCGTCCCAGACCTGTTCCCGCAAATAGGCCAGGTTCTTGCGCTGAAAGGTGACGTCGTCCAGGGCCAGCGGATTTCCCCGGTTCAACGGGCGACCTGCCGTGGGCACGGTTTGCCAGACGTCCAGAAAGACCGTGCCGGTGAGACGGCGGGTGATTCGCTCGTCCACGGAGCGGACCAAAAAGCGCAGACTGTTGCGTCCGGGTTGCGGGTCCGCGGCCAGTTCCAGCTCCAGGGTGTCCTGGATGTGGGGCAGAAAAATATGGCTCGGAAGGCGAAAGTCGCGAACGGTGATTTCTTCTCCCAGTTGGCGGACTTTTGGGGTCAAAAAAGTGACGACGCGGGACCGCAGCTCTTCCTCCAGCACCACCTGCCCCCCACCCTGGATCACGACCTGGCCGGGAATGCGCGTGGAGGCGGCGGCGTGACCGACGTACTGCCGAAGCATTCCGGCCAGTCGGTCCTGGGAGAAGGTCATGGTTTTGCCGCTGTCCGGAGCGGGCCACATGGGCCGGTCGGCGAGGTTCGTCCATTGGGCGCGGCCATGATCCGTCAACGGCACGGCGATGTCCCCGAACCGGACCACCTCGCCCTGGACCGCGGCCACGGGCTGGATCATGTAATGCCAGTAGCCGCGCTGGGCCGCGCTGGGTTCGGCAAGGACGCTCAGGCCGGCCGCAGTCAAGAGCACAAGAGCCAGAAAGAGACGAGTGAGAGAAGTTTGCATGGCCTGCCTTCTCATCTGTTTACCTTCCCACTAAAACTACCGCTTAAGCTGCGTGGCGGTCTGGAGCATCTGGTCGGAGGTCTGGATGGCCTTGGAGTTGATTTCATAGGCCCGCTGGCCGGTGATCAGCCGAACCATCTCCTCGACCATGTCCACGTTGGAGCCTTCCAGAAAACCCTGGGCAATAGTACCGACGTTTTCCTCGCCGGGAACCCCCTCAATGGGATCTCCTGATGCTTCGGTGGGCAGAAACATATTTCGACCGATGCTGTTCAGGCCGGGCGGGTTGACGAAGGTGAACAAGGGGATGTCCGCACCGGCCAACTCCTCGCCGAATCTGTCCATGGCCACGATGCGTCCGTTTTCCGTGACCACGATGTTCTGGGTATCCTGGGGCACGATGAACTCCGGCTGGAGGGCGTAGCCGTTGGCCGTGACCACCTGACCTTCGTTGGTCAATTTGAAGGCCCCGGCCCGGGTGTAGGCGAACTCGCCGTTCACATCCACCTGGAAGAACCCGTCGCCTTCAATGGCCAGATCCAAGGGGTTGCCGGTGTTCTGGAAAGACCCGGTGGTGAATTCCTTGTGCACGGTCACGGGGCGAACCCCCATGCCCACCTGAAGCCCGGTGGGAATCCGGTCTCCGGCGGCATTGGCCGCCCCGGCGATCTTCATGGTCTGGTACATTAAATCTTCGAATTCGGCCCGGCTTTTTTTGAAGCCCGTGGTGCTGACGTTGGCCAGGTTGTTGGACGTGACGTCGATGTTCATCTGCATGGCCATCATGCCCGAGGCCGCCGTCCATAGAGAGCGCATCATTGAGGTTTTCCTCCATCTATTTCAGTGTATTATTGCTATCGGGGTGAAGCCACTTCCCGGATGACCTTCTGGTCCGCTTCCTGGGCCGTGTGCATCACCTTCTGGTAGGCTTCGAAACTGCGGTGGGCCTCGATCATGTTGACCATTTCGCTGACCACTTCCACATTCGCCCCTTCCAGGTAGCCCTGCATCACGGTGGCGTTGTCCGCGGGCAGTTCGGCGGCCTGGACTCCGGGACGGAGTCGGAACATGTTTTGGCCCAGTTTTTCCAATACCTGTGGATTTTCAAAGGTCACCAGGTCAAAATTGCCTACGGGCTCGCCATTGGCCTGGATTGCTCCATCGGGACCGATGACGATCCGGGCGTTGGGCTCCAGGTTCACGGGGCCGCCGTCCACGAGCACGGGGAAGCCTTGCCCCGTGACCAACTCGCCGCCCGGGGTCAGGCGGAAGTTGCCGTTGCGGGTGTAGAAATCTCCCTCCAGGGTGCGGACTTTGAAGAAGCCTTCGCCTTGAAGCGCCGCGTCCAACGGATTGCCGGTCTCCTTGGCCGATCCTTGAGCAAAGTCGATGTGGGTCAGGGCGATCCGGTTCTGGGCCATTTCGTCCGGGACAGGAAGCAGCGATTTTTCGTTGATGGCGGAAATGGGGTCCAGCATGCCGTGGCCGAAACGGATGAAGACGTCCCGAAAGGCCATGGTTTCACGCTTGTAGCCCGTGGTGTTCACGTTCGCCAAATTGTTGGCGGTATTTGCCAAGCGGTGTTCCTGGGTCAGGGCGCCGAACAGGGCGTTATACATACTGGTCTGCATCGCGATTCCTCCTGGTTTTGGATGCAAGCAAATTCCAAGCCATTTTTTCTGGTCTGGATGCTTGACAAGTTCTGGGCCCTTGAGCATATGAACGATTGCGTTTCGCGGGCGGGCGTAGCTCAGCTGGTAGAGTACAAGCTTCCCAAGCTTGGTGTCGCGGGTTCGACTCCCGTCGCCCGCTCCATCTTTATTCGCAGCATCCTGATCGGTAGCGGCCCGGCCGCGCAGCAGAGACGACGAACGGGGTGGGCCATGTGGTCCACTTTTTTTTTGGGATTTTTAGACAGCCATGCAGACTTCTCCCCCTTCTTCCCGCGCTCGGTCGGAAGAAATCCTTCGCCATCTGGAGTTATTGGTTTTGCCCGTTGTTCACGGCCTCGGCCTGGAACTTTGGGGGTTGGAGTATCTGCCCCTGGGCCGCAAGGCGTTGATCCGCATCTATATCGATGCGGAGAGCGGAGCGACCATTGATCAGTGCGCCATGGTCAGCCGCCAGCTTGGCCCTGCTCTGGAAATCGACGAGCGACTTCCCGGCGCTTTTAACCTGGAGGTCTCCTCGCCCGGCCTGGAGCGTCGGTTCTTCAAGCCGGAGCAACTCCAAGGCTACCTTGGGCGGACCGTCCAGGCCCAGCTCCATGAACCGCTGGAAGGACGCAAAACCTGTCGCGGCGAACTGTCCGCGGTGGACGGCCCGATGGTCACGCTTGTGGAAAACGGCGCACCGATTGCGTTGGATTGGGACCAAATAAAGAAGATTCATTTGATCCATGCGTTTTGACCCGAACCCGCCGGACGACTCCGGTACGGAGAGGGCTTTGTGAATCGGCGCAGGGTTTCGACACATATGAAGGATTGCCGAAAACAATGATAATTGTTGTCGGCCGGAGGCGCGAAACGGCCCCGGCCCTGATATTATCCTGGAGGATGAGATGAGCGCCGAACTGCGCAAGGCCATTGAGCAAATCAGTAAAGACAGAGGAATCCACAAGGATCTTCTCATTGACACCCTGGAACGGGCCGTGCGGTCCTCGGTGACCAAAAAGTTGGGCGAAGATGTGGATATCGAGGTCTCCTTCAACGAGGACAAGGGCGGCTTCGACGTCTATCAGTTCAAGCGGGTGGTGGAAGAGGTCGTCGATCCGGTCAGCGAGATTCTGCTTGAGGACGCCAAGCATCACGACCCTAATGTTCAGCTGGATGACGAACTCGGTTTTGAACTGAAAGTGGAAGACCTGGGCCGGATCGCCGCCCAGTCCGCCAAGCAGGTCATCATCCAGCGGATGCGTGAGGCGGAGCAGGAAATCATTTACGAGGAATATAAGGACCGCAAGCGGGAGATCGTCAGCGGGTCCATCCAGCGCCGGGATCGTTCCGGCTGGATCATCAACCTCGGCCGAACCGAGGCCTTGTTGCCCAAGGAAGAGCAGATTCCCAAGGAGCGGTTCCGGCGCGGGGATCAAATTCAGGCCCTGCTTTTCGACGTGCGCAAGGAAGGGCGCGGCCCGCAGATCATTGTTTCCCGGTCGCACCCGGATTACCTGACCGTGTTGTTTCATCGCGAAGTGCCGGAAGTGGGAGATGGCTTCGTGCGGATCATGGGCGTGGCCAGGGACCCGGGTAGCCGAGCCAAGGTGGCGGTGATGTCCACGGATCGCGACGTGGATCCGGTGGGCGCCTGCGTCGGGGTCCGCGGTTCGCGAATCCAGAATATCGTCCAGGAACTGCGCGGCGAGCGGATCGACATCATCGTCTGGAGCCCGGAGATCACCACCTACGCCGTGAACGCCTTGTCCCCGGCCAGGATTTCCCGGATTACCGTGGACGAGGAGGACGGCGTCCTGGAAGTCGTGGTCCCGGACGATCAGCTTACCCTGGCCATCGGGCGCAAGGGACAGAACGTCAAGTTGGCCGCCAAACTGTTGGGTTGGAAGATCGATATTTTTACGGAGAGTCGCTACGGGACCATGTACAAGGATCGGCAGGGCCTGGAGCAATTGGTCAGCGTGGCCGAAGTGCCTCTGGAAGCCTTTTTGGCCGCCGGCTTCAACAGCCCCACGGCCGTGGCCGAGGCCGACGACGAGCAGTTGTTGACGATTCAGGGACTGGACGAGGCCAAGGTCGCCGATGTCCGTTCGGCCATCAATTTCCTTGGCTTGATCGAACGTCCTGAAGACGATGAGAGCGAGGACCGCGAGAGCGACGAAGAGGCCGCCGACTCCGTTTCGGAGGCGGTTGCTGATCCTGATCTCGATGAGGCAGAATCCGAAGGCGAGTCCGGGGAAGATGCGGATGAATCCGCTGATGCGAACGAAGAGACTGAAGCAGCTTTCATCGAAGGGGCTGAAGTCGCTTTCGTCGGGGAGACGGACCCAAGCGCGGATCCCGAGGCGGAGCGTGATCGAGAATGAGTCGCAAGGGGCGGCCAACGGCTCTTCCGGAGAACTTTTAGGAGAATCTTTGGGAGACCCATTGGCAGACCAGCCGGAAAAACGCGTCGGGCACGTGCCCCTACGGACGTGCGTCGTCTGCCGCCGGAAAGCTCCCAAGATCGAGTTGCGCCGTTTCGTGCGCAACTCGGATCAAGGGGCTCTTGTTGATCTCCGCCAGCAATTGCCCGGGCGGGGGTTTTATGTATGCAATCATTTATTATGTTTAGATAAATTGACGTCGACAGGGAAACGTCGGAAGCGGTGCAAGGGAGAAATGCATGGCCAATAAGATACGCATTATGGAATTGTCTTCTGAACTTGGGGTCAGCAATAAGGAATTGCTGCAAGTCTTGCGCGAGCTGGACATCCCGGTGAAAAGCCATGTCAGCAGCATCTCCGAAGAGGAGGCCGCCCAGGTTCGAGAGAGAATGCAGCGCAAGGACGCCCCTGTCGATGTTCAGCAGCGGGAGATCCAACCCGGGGTCATTTTGCGGCGGCGACGGAAGGTCGCCAAGCCGGACGCCCAGGAAGCTTCGGACGCCTCCGGAGATCAGCCCGAGGATGTCCCGGCTCCCGAGAGAACGGATGGTTTGGAGCAGGATGCGGTCAAGGGAGCGGCGGAGAAAGCTGAGGATGCGACCGAGGCCGCTGCGCCGGCTCAGCGTCGGGCTGGAAAAAAGACCGTGGACGCTCCCCCGGCACGGATTATCGGCACATCCGAAGAGCCTGTCGCCCCGGACATGAAAGAACCAGGCGCAGAAGAAGTCGGGGCGGATGCCCCTTCCACACCTGCCTCCGAAGAGACGGCGGCGCGTGTTGCGTCGGATACTCCAGCCGCGCAGGATGTGCCGGATGTGTCGGATATGCCGGATGTGCCGGATGTGTCGGATATGCCGGATGTGTCGGATGTTTCCGGTACGGTGGATACACGGACGGAGGGCGTCACGTCCGACGACGGATTCGTATCCGGCGAGGATGCGACGGGTGATGCAAAAACTGAGGACGTGGAAGCCGCGGCTCCCGCCGAGGCGGCCACCGGCGAAGAGTCCGATGCGGCTGCATCGGAAGCCGTCGGTGAAAAGGCGAAGAAGCGGAAACCGCGGAAGCGCGAGCCGTTGATCCAGAGCGGACCGCAGGTGCGGATCATTTCCAAGCCGGAAGCCAAGCCGGACTTTTCCTATAAGCCCGAAAGCAAGCCGTACACCCCCACTCCGGTTCGGACGCCCGGCGCTGCGGAAGCGCCTGCCCGGGCCGGGGCGGACGCCGGTGCGCAGGGCGATAGCGCCTCGGATCGGAAGAAGAAGAAAAAGGGCAAACGCACTGTGGAGATCACCCAGCCTACGGTGCTCGGAGAACAGGACCGCGGTGATCCGTCCTGGAAAAAGAAGAAAACCACTCCGGTTCAGGATCGGACCGGCGGCAAGTTCCGGGCCAAGCGGTCGCGCCCTAAGTTTCGTCACGAAGCCGAAGGTCAGGCCGGTCAGGCCGGAACCCAGCCGATCAAGGCCGCCAAGCGTAAAATCCGCATGGAAGAGGCCATCCGGGTTTCGGAGATGGCCAAGCAGATGGGGCTCAAGGCCCAGGAGATCATCAAGACCCTGTTTTCCATGGGCGTGATGACCACCATCAACCAATCCATCGACATGGATACGGCGACCTTGGTGGCCGCGGAGTTCGGCTACGAGGTGGAGCAGGTCGGGTTCATGGAAGAAGGGTTCACGCACATCCGTGAAGAGGACAAGCCGGAAGATCTCGTGGCGCGTTCTCCGGTTGTGACCATCATGGGCCACGTGGACCACGGCAAGACCTCTCTGTTGGACGCCATCCGCGAGTCCAACGTGACCAAGGGCGAGGCCGGGGGGATCACCCAGCATATCGGCGCGTATCACGTGGAGACCAATCGCGGCGCGGTGACCTTTCTGGACACGCCCGGTCACGAAGCCTTCACGGCCATGCGTGCCCGTGGAGCTCAGGTCACGGACCTGGTCATCCTGGTGGTGGCCGCGGACGACGGCGTGATGGAACAGACCAAGGAAGCCGTGAACCATGCCAAGGCCGCCGGGGTGCCCATCGTCGTGGCCGTGAACAAGATCGACAAGGAAGACGCCAACCCGGAACGGGTGATCCGCGAGTTGAGCGAAATGGGGCTGCTGGCCGAAGCCTGGGGCGGAGACACGATTTTCGCCAACGTCTCGGCCAAACAGCGCATCGGTCTGGACGAACTGCTGGAAATGGTTCTGCTCCAGGCCGAGGTTCTGGATCTCAAAGCCAATCCGACCAAGCGAGCCCGGGGGCGGATCGTGGAAGCCCGTCTGGACAAGGGCCGCGGGCCGGTGGCCACGGTGTTGATCCAGGAAGGGACCCTGCGCGACGGCGACGTCTTTGTCTGCGGCCTGTACCAGGGCAAGGTCCGGGCCATGTTCGACGACAAGGGCAAGAAGATCAAGGAAGCCGGTCCGGCCTTTCCGGTGGAAGTGCAAGGCTTTGACGGTCTGGGGGAATCCGGGGACGAATTCGTGGTGGTGGCGGATGAAAAAATCGCCCGCCGGATCGCCCAGTCCCGCATGACCAAGGAGCGCGAAAAGGCCCTGGCCAAGGCCACCAAGGTCACCCTGGACAGCTTCCTGGCCTCCAAGGCGGCCGGCGAGGCCAAGTTCCTGAATCTGGTCATCAAGACCGATGTGCAGGGGTCCGCCGAGGCGGTCTCCGAGTCCCTGCTCAAGCTGTCCACGGACGAGGTCCGGGTGCGGATCGTCCACTCCGGCGCCGGGGCCATCACCGAATCCGACGTCATGCTGGCCGCGGCCTCTTCGGCCATCGTGATCGGCTTCAACGTCCGGCCCGTGGCCAAGGTCAAGGAAGTGGCCGAGTCCGAGAGCGTGGAAATCCGCTTTTACGACATCATCTACAACCTGGTGAACGACATCCGTGACGCCATGACCGGAATGCTCTCGCCGATTATCCGGGAGTCCTACCTGGGGCAGGCCGAAGTTCGCCAGACCTTCAGCGTGCCCAAGATCGGCATGGTGGCCGGGTGCGCGGTGATGGACGGCAAGCTGCTGCGCAACGCCAAGATTCGTCTGCTGCGCGAGGGCGTGGTGATCTACACCGGCAAACTCAGCTCGCTGAGGCGCTTTAAGGAAGACGCCAAGGAAGTGCTCAAGGGCTTTGAATGCGGCGTGGGGCTGGCCAACTTCAACGACATCAAGGTCGGCGACGTGATCGAGGCTTTTGAGGAAGTCTCGGAAGCGGCGACGCTGTGAGCATGTCCGCCCCATGATCATCGGCGTCCTGCGGTTGGAGTTCCGGCTGCATGGGAACGACTCCCTCAAGGGCAAGCGCAAGGTGGCCCAGAGTCTGAAACAAAAGCTGCGCAACAAGTTCAATCTCGCCGTGTCCGAAGTGGAGGCCATGGACGAGCATGAACGGCTGATCCTTGGGGCTGTCACGATTTCCAACGACGCGGCCCGGGTTGAAAGTCGGCTGCACAAGGCCATGTCCCTGGCCGAGGCTGCCGCGCCGGTGGAATTCGTCCAGGGCAACACGGAAATATTTCGATCAACGCAGGACCCCGGAGATATCCGCGCGGACCTGCTGGAAGGAGGCTCATGGTAATGCGCGGTCCGTCCCGGCGATCAATTCGCCTCGCGGACATGATCCAGAGGGAACTGGCTCAGTTGCTCCAGGAGGAGATCCAGGACCCCCGGCTGGAACTGGTCACCATCAGCGGGGTACGGCTCAACTCAGACCTAAGCATCGCCAAGGTGTTCTATACCTGTACCGATGATCCGGTCCGGCTGGAGGAAATCGCCGTCTCCCTGGGCAAGGCCAAGGGATATCTGCGCACCTTGCTGGGCAAACGCCTGAATCTGCGCTCCACCCCGGATCTGCGCTTCGAACGGGACATCTTTCTGGAGGACATGGTTTATGACGGTCACCATGAAAGGTAGTACGGCGGACAGTTGGGCCCGTGTGTTGCGCCTGTTGCGCGAAGGCGACAATTTTCTGGTGGCCGGGCACAACAATCCGGATGGCGATGCCCTGGGCTCCACAGTGGCCCTGGGATGGCTGCTGAAGGCACTGGGCAAAACGTACTGGCTGTACAACGAGTCCCCGGTGCCGGATCGGTTCTCCTGGTTGCGCTTCTCCCAGCCCTTGCAACAGGTTTATCCGGACTGGGAACCGCGATGGTATGTTCTGCTGGACTGCGGCGACGTCAAGCGTGTGGGCAAGGACTTGGCCGGCCGCCTGCCTCTGGAGCGCACGATCAACATCGACCACCATGTCAGCAACCGGGATTTCGGCGCGGTGAACCTGGTGGAGCCGGATCGGTCCTCCGTAGGGGAGATGATCGGTTACCTGGCTCAGGAATTGGACATCCCCCTGAGCGGTCCTCTGGGTGAAGCCGTTTACCTTGCTTTGACCACGGACACGGGATCCTTCAGCTACGAAAATACCGGACCCAAGGTGCTGGAGCTGGCGGCGACCATTATCCGACAAGGGCTGAATCCAGGACGGTTCAACGCCCTGTTGCAAAACCAGTGGCGGTTAAACCGATTGAAGCTGATGGGCGACGTCCTGAGTCGGGCCAGATTGTTCGATGACGGGCGAATCGGGGTGCTTTCCATTCCCAAGACCTTTCGCGACGAGCGACAAGCCACCATCGAGGATTGCGACGACATGGTGGACTACATCCGGCGGGTCAAGGGGGTGCAAATCGCGGTCAGCCTGCGCGAAGACGAGCCCCGCAAGATCAAATTCAGCCTTCGTTCCTCCGGTGACACGGATGTGGAGGAAATCGCTTCCTCCGTGGGCGGTGGTGGACACAAGAACGCCTCCGGCGGCGAATTGCATCATCCCCTGGAGGACGCGGAAGCACTTCTGGTGCGGATGGTCCGTCAGTATTTCGCCTTGGCGGATAAAAATCCTTCCGCCGCATTGTGACGTCTCCGCCTCGTATGGAACCTGTCCAACGAATGGATTCCGAGACCTTGACGCGAAAACCGGACCAAGCCCACGGCGTGCTGGTCCTGAACAAGCCGTCCGGGCCCTCGTCCACGCAGTGCCTGGAACGGATCAAGCGCACCCTGGGGCAGCGGAAGATCGGTCATGCCGGGACCCTGGATCCGTTGGCCCAGGGAGTCTTGCTGGTCCTTCTGGGCCAGGCCACGAAAATCGCCTCCTATCTGACGGAGGGTCGCAAGCTGTACCAGGGCGTGTTGCGTTTGGGCGTTGAAACCGATACCTACGACATTTTGGGAAAGGTTTTGAACTCCATTGACCCCGCGGAGGCGGACGCCCCGCGAATACGCGCCGCCGTTCTGGAGTGGGAGCGGCTCACCGAGCAGGAGGTGCCTCCCTATTCCGCGGCCAAACACCAGGGCAAGCCGTTGTATGCCCTGAGTCGATCCGGGCGGGACGTCCCGGTGAAACGAAAACCGATTCAAATTTTTCAGGCGGAGGTTCTTTCCATGGACCTTCCCCTGGTGCGCTTCCGGGTGGAGTGTTCCGCCGGCACCTATATCCGTTCCCTGGTCCACAGCCTGGGGAAACGCCTGCACTGCGGGGCCGTGCTGGAAGAGTTGATCCGGGAGCGCAGCCATCCCTTCGCCCTTGACCAGGCCCACGGCCTCCAGGCCGTGTTGGAGGAGCCGGAGTCGTTTTCGGGGAAAGTGATCGCGTTGCGGGATGCCTTGCCGCATTTTTCGCAACATATCCTTTCTCCGGAGCAGGCCCGGATCGTCCGTCATGGCGGAAGATTGCCCTGGAATTTTTCCGGCAATGGCCCGCAGGGCGAACAGCCTCCGGCTCCGGGCACGAGGGCCTTGTTTCTGGATGACCGGGAACAGCCTCTGGCCTTGGTCGAGTCGCGCGAAGCGGACGGCTTGTTGCAATGGACCATCCTGCGCGGCTTGTTTTAGCCCCAGGACCCGGAGCCGAACGCGAGTCGTTTTCCGGGACCCGAATCATTTCCCGAAGGGAACAAACAAGGAGGAATCCGCTGTGGTCATGAGTATCGAAGATAAAGCCAAAGTGATCGAGGAGTACCGGTTGAAGGAGGGCGACACTGGTTCGCCCGAGGTGCAGGTGGCCCTGTTGACCCACCGCATCAACGAATTGACCGGGCATTTCAAGACCCACAAAAAGGACTTTCACTCCCGGACCGGGCTGTTGAAGCTGGTCGGGAAGCGCAGGGGACTGCTGAACTACCTCAAGAAGAAGGACGTGCAGCGTTACCGCGATCTGATCGAACGACTCAAACTGCGCAAGTAGTTTTCGCGCATGCCTTTGGAGCCCCGGCGGCCATCGCCTTGCCGGGGCTCCGTTCACTTCTTTTCAGCCAAGGATATGTCTACGTATTATGAATGATCTCATGAACTGCACACGCCTGTCGACGAACCTGAACGGCAAGGAATTCATCATTGAAACCGGAAGAATGGCCAATCAGGCCGACGGCGCCGTCTGGGTGCAGTGCGGCGACACCGTCGTGCTGGTCACGGCCGTGGCCCAGGCCCTGGACCGGGAAGTTTCGTTCCTGCCCTTGACCGTGAATTATCAGGAAATGTCGTATGCCGCGGGCCAGATCCCCGGAAACTTTTTCCGGAGAGAGATCGGCCGTCCCAGCGACCGGGAAACTCTGGTATCCCGAGTCATCGACCGACCCATCCGGCCCATGTTCCCGAAAAAATTTCCCATGGAAATCCAGGTCATCGCCACGGTTTTATCGGCAGACCCGGACAACGACCCGGACGTCCTGGCGCTCACCGGCGCTTCCGCGGCCCTGCACATCTCCCGGATTCCCTTCCTGGGGCCCATCGCCGGAATCAGGGTCGGCTGCATCAACGGTGAGTTCGTGCTGAATCCCAGCTTCAAGGATTTGACGGAAAGCACCTTGAATCTGGTCATGGCCGCTTCCCGCGACGCCGTGGTCATGGTGGAAGCCGGGGCGACCTTTGTTCCGGAATCCCTGATCGCCAAGGCCCTGGAGTGGGGTCAGCAGCAGGTCATTCCCCTGCTGGACCTGCAGGACGAGATGCGGGACGCGATCGGCAAGCCCAAGATCGCGCCCAAACTGACCATCATTGATCCGGACCTGACCACCATGGTCCGCGATTTGGCCCAGGGCAAACTGGAAACCGCTCTGCAGATTCCGGTGAAGGCCGCGCGTAAGGAAGCCCAGAAGGCCGTGCATCAGGAAGTGATCCAAGCCCTGGTGGAAAAAGGCGTGGACATCCAGGCCGTGGGCTCCCAGGTGGACGAAATCATGGAAGTCCTGGAGAAAGAGGTGATGCGCGCCCGGATTCACCGCGAGCACATCCGCCTGGATGGTCGGGATCTGACCACGGTTCGGCCCATCGACATCCAGGTCGGTCTGTTGCCCAGAACCCACGGTTCGGCCCTGTTTACCCGCGGTGAAACCAAGGCTCTGGCCGTGGCCACCATGGGCAGCACCCGGGACGAGCAGCGCCTGGACACTCTGGCCGGGGGGAGCACCAAGCGGTTCATGCTGCACTACAATTTCCCGCCCTATTGTGTTGGCGAGGCCCGGATGCTGCGCGGCCCCAGCCGTCGGGAGATCGGCCATGGACAACTGGCCGAGCGTGCCCTGACCCCGGTCCTGCCCCAGCCCGAGGATTACCCGTTCACTCTGCGCATCGTTTCCGAGGTCATGGAGAGCAACGGTTCTTCGTCCATGGCCACTGTCTGCGGCGCATCCCTTTCGTTGATGGATGCGGGCGTGCCTATTTCGGCACCCGTGGCCGGGATCGCCATGGGCCTGATCAAGGAAGGCGAGGATTACCTGGTCCTGACGGACATCCTTGGTGCCGAGGACCATCTCGGAGACATGGACTTCAAGGTCGCCGGGACCGCCGAGGGCATCACAGCGATCCAGATGGACATCAAGATCGCCGGAATTCCCACGGACGTGCTCAGCAGGGCCTTGGAGCAGGCTCGTGATGCCCGGCTGCATATTCTCAAGGAAATGAACGGCGTGCTGGACAAGCCCCGGACGGAGCTTTCGCCCTACGCCCCGCAACTCAGCGTGGTGCACATCAACCCGGAAAAGATCCGCGAGGTCATCGGCCCCGGCGGCAAGACCGTCAAGGCGATCACCGCGGCCACGGGGGCTTCCGTGGATATCGACGATTCCGGAAAGATATCCATTTTCGCTCCGACCAAGGACGCCTTGGACATGGCCGTGGAAATGGTCACGTTCTACAATCAGGTTCCGGAAATCGGCAAGGACTACACCGGTCGGGTCAAGAAGATCATCGAATTCGGCGCGGTGGTGGAGATCCTGCCCGGAGTGGAAGGCCTGGTGCACGTTTCCCAACTGGATACGTCGCGGGTGGAGGAAGTGGCGGACGTGGTCCAACTCGGTCAGGAACTGAAGGTCAAGGTGATCGAGGTGGAATCTTCGGGTCGGGTCCGCCTGTCCCGCAAGGCCGTGATCATGGAAGAGCGCGGCGAGGTCTTCGACATGTCCTCCGCGGCCCGGCCTTCCGGCGGCCCACGCCGCGACGGCGGCCGGGGCCGGGATGATCGGGGTCGTGGCGATCGCGGTCGTCGGTAGCAGCTTGATTGAACGAAAGCTTGACGGTGCAAGCACCGTTCAGGATCGAAAAAAGGCGCGTTATGCGCCTTTTTTCATTGGTGGACGATTGCTCTTGTTGAAAGTGTTGCGTATTGGGCAATATGCCGCGTCGGCGCGAGGACCTCGGCCTGACGCCGGCCTGGGGCGGAGTCTTCACGCCACCTTCAACCGTATCGCTTCCGGAGGTTCCCATGTCCGCTTTTCGCTTCGTCGCATCCGTCTCCGTACTCCTGTCCATCCTGCTTGGAGGGCTTTTGGCCTGTGCCCCCGGAACACAGCCCGGATATCAGCCTGAATCGCAATCCGGAACGCGACACGTTTCCCTGACCGCTGACCCGGACCATGCGGACCCCGGTCCGTTCCCCGCGGCTTTTCGCGACATCGTCATCGAGCATATCGCGGACACCTATCCCGGAGACTTGGTTCTGCGCAATATCGTGGTCCGCCCCCCTTCGGAAGGCGTGGCCCCGGTCCAGGAAGTGAACCTGGCGGGGTTTGTCGGTCTGGTGCGGATGAGCCTCAAGGATGCGGAGCGGCAGGCCTACGTGCCGGTGGAGTATTGCTATTTTCTGCGTGAAGAGCGGGTGTTGGCCTTCGCGGACGCGCGGGAAGCCGAGTGGTGCGTACCGGAATAGTCGTGGCGTGATCGGCGAGGGAGAGATTCACGGCCTGGGACGGACAATCAGTTGAATGCCGTCCCGGCCTACCACGTCAACCTGCGTTCCTGGAGGGATCTGCGCGGTTTGGTCCTCGGCCCTGGCCTTCCAGAGCACTCCGCGGATGCGAATATAGCCCTCGGGCCGGAGCGGACGACGGACTTCGCCCCGCAAACCGACCAGGGAATACCATCCATCGCCTTCACTCCCCTGGTAGGCCGGCCAGACGAAAAAGAACATCAGGGCGTCCTTGACCAACCAGAGCAGCAGGAGCACCCAGGCAATCCTTGCGGAGACGCCCAGGAGCGCGTGCAGCACCCACAAGAAGACCCCGACCAGGATGATGCCCGGAACCTGGAACAAAGCGTATCGGAGCAGCGTTTTTCTGCTCCAGGCGGGATTGCTGCGGCAGTGTTCCATGGTGGCGCGACGTTTGACCGGGTTTGGCAAGGCCGAAGCTTTTTCGGCCAAAGTAGGGGAAGATAGAAGACGAACGCGGCAAACTCAAGTCGGTTCTCGCGGGTTTGCCTTGAATTGGGATATGCCGTAAACAACGCCCCAACGCATGAGGAATTCCGCCATTTCCAAGAACGCTTTCGCGGCGTCGGGAGCTTTCACTCTCCTGGTCCGCCTGAATATCAGGACGAGTCTTCAAAGGCTCGCGGTCCTGCTTTTGCCGCTTGCCTTCCTGGCCACCCTGGCTGGTTGCGGGGCCAGACATCCGCCGCCCCGCCCCGCTATTCCCGGCAGCGTGGCCGAGTCCGTGGTCCAGACCGCCTTGAGCAAGAACGGGCGGCCCTATGTCCGAGGAGGAACGTCCCCCACCAGCGGGTTTGACTGTTCCGGGCTCGTGGTCTGGATCTTTGGCAAGCATGGCGTGGAATTGCCTCGCACGGCGCGGGAGCAGGCGCGGTCCGGTGTTTCGGTTCCCTTGAGACAGCTTCAGGCTGGAGATTTGGTTTTTTTTCGCATTGGCATGCGGGGATCGTACCACGTGGGCATCGCCACGGGACGAGGCACCTTCGTCCACAGTCCTAGACCGGGCCAACGGGTTCGGGAGGAAAGCCTGTTCGCCAGCTACTGGCAACAACGTTTGATTGCCGTACGCCGGGTTCTCTGAAGTCGTCACGTCCTTTTTGCTCCACGAGTTCTCTCTTCTCTCTCCCTCCGTCTTCACCCTTCTTTCTTTTTGTTTCCCAAGGCCCACTGCATCTGACGGCAGATTCCCATCAGCAAGGCATACTCGCTCCGTCGCATTCCCAGACGATGCCAGAGCCGGCGCAGCCTGAGCATCCCATAATTCGGGTTCGTCTTGGGGAGGAAGTCGATCGCCGTCAGGAGATGTCGCAGGGCCGCGAATAATGCTTCCTGCTCGGCGTGGTCGACGAAGTCGGCTTGGAGGGGCTTGGGGATCGGTGACGGTGCGCCTCGGGCGGCTTGCAGGCATTCGTAGAGGATCAGCAAAACGGCCTGGGCCAGGTTCAAGGAGACGGTGGCCGTGGCCGTGGGAATGGAGATCAGGTGGGAGCAGCGGTCGATCTCGGCGTTGGTCAGCCCGCGGTCTTCCGGTCCGAAGAGCAGGGCCACGTCATGGCCTTCCAAAATTTGTCCGACGATTTGGCGGGCGGCCTGGGCCGGGGAGAGCAGGGTCGCGCGCCGACCGCCCAGGCGGGCCGTGGTGCCGTAGACCTGGGTGAACGGGGCCAGTGCCGAGGGGAGGTCCGCGAAGATCCGGGCCTGATCCAGGAGCGGCTCGGCGTGGACCGTGGCCAGCGGCCTGGCCCGCTCCTGGGCGTAGTCCCGAGGCGCCGCCAACAGAATCCGCTCACAGCCCATGTTCAGGCAGGCCCTGGCCGTGGAGCCCACGTTTTCAGCGAACTTGGGGCGAAACAGGACCACGGCCAGGCGCTGACGGAGCAGGGCCGCCGCGGGATCGTGGTCGAGAGGCATGGAAGGCGATTCCTGGTGCATTTGATCCCGGCAATCGGCTTAGTCCATTTCTAATTCAAAGCTTCTCATTCGGGGTCGGTATCGGAATCGGTATCGGAGTCGAATGAGGATTGTTGGCGAACAAACAGTATCGATCCCGATACCGATCCCGACGCCGACCCCGATAACTGCATTTTCTCAAGCGAAAAACGCATTGACGAAGTGGAATTGGTATTAGACGTTGAACCGGAACTCGATGATGTCCCCGTCCCGAACGACGTATTCCTTGCCCTCCAGGCGCAGCAGGCCGCGTTCCTTGGCGGTTTTGAAGGTCTTGCAGGCCAGGAAATCCTCCCAGCCCAGCACTTCGGCCCGGATGAAGCCGCGTTGGATGTCCGAATGGATCACGCCCGCGGCTTCCTGGGCCGGCTGGCCGGCCCGCAAGGGCCAGGCCCGGACTTCCTTCTCTCCGGCAGTAAGAAAGGTGATCAAGCCGAGCAAGTTGTATACTCCCCCGACCACCAGATCCAGGGCCGAGCGATTCATGCCCAGGTCCTGCATGAAAGCCTGGCGTTCCTCATCGTCCTGCAACTCGGCCAACTCTCTTTCCAGGCGGGCGGAAACGGCGATATGCACCATTCCGGGACCGGCTTCCGGGACCGTGACGTCGGCCAGCCTGTCTTCACCCACGTTCCAGGCCCAGAGCACGGGCTTGGCCGACAGGAAGCGGAAGCCGCGCAGTTTGGGCAGGGCCAGCAGAGCCTCGTTCTCCCGCAAGGGGCGCTCCCGGTCCAGGTGTTCCTTGGCCTGTAGCAGAGCCGCTTCCTCTTCCGGATCGTGAAGAAGCTTGGTCTTTTTCTTGTCCTGGGCGATGCGTTCCAGGCGTTTTTCGACGACGGCCAAGTCGGCGATCAGAAAGTCCGCCTCCATGGCCTGAAGCTGGTCCAGGGGCTCGGCCGCGCCGGAGAAGCCGTCCAGGACCGCGAGCAGGCAGTCGTAGGGTCGGACTTCGTTGAGCACCCGGTCCCCCAGGCCCCCGCCCTTGGCCCCGGCCGCGCCGGGTAGGTCCAGCAGTTCGATTTCCGTAAACGTGATCTTGGGTGGTTTATACAGTTCGGTCAGGGGCCTCAGGCGCGGTTCAGGAACCTTGACCATGGCCCGCCCGGAGGGCACGGCCGCCGCTCCGGCCAGGGCCGCGAACAGTTCGCTCTTGCCCGCCCCGGCAAATCCGATCAATGCAGTTTTCATGGATGACTCCCAAATGGTTGCGATGCAGATGCGGCTTAGGGGCATCCGGGTGGATTGTCAAAGACCGCTCCGTCGTCGCGGCCCAGGGCAGGATTGCCCCATGGATCCGGACCGGCTCGGTACCTCATGGCGATCGAAATCGAAATCGTGATCGAAATCGGTCTTGAGCGGGCTGGATCCAATGCATGGTGGCGACAGTTGCTTTTTTCGATTTCGATATGTCAGGCGTGGTCTTTGAGATAATCAGGATACAGCGTGGCGACCTCTTCCGGTCCCCATCCGCCGGCCGGGTAGAAGTTGAGGTGTTTGGCCCGGTCTCCGCAGGACTCGCACAGTTCCAGGATCGGGGTGAGGTAGGCCCAGCAGAGCCGGACCGCGTCCTGACGCCAGAACAGCATCTGGTCGCCCAGCAGGCAGTCCATGAGCACCTTTTCATAGGCGTCCTTGATGACGGTCTTACCCTCCTGGTTGTAGTCAAAATTCATGGTCACGGTACGCAGGATGTTGTTCATTCCTGGAATCTTGGCCTGGAAGGTGAGGTTGATCACTTCGTCCGGCTGGATGCCCAGGATCAGACGATTGGAGGAAATTTGCTCGCCGAGAATGTGCCGGAACATGGCGTGGGGGACGTCCTTGAACTGGATGATGATCCGGCTCAATTTTTTGGCCAGGCGCTTGCCGGAGCAGATGTAGAACGGCACGCCCTGCCAGCGCCAGTTGTCGATATAGGAGCGCAGCAAGGCGTAGGTGGGGGTGAGGGAGTCCGGGGCGACGTTCTCCTCGTCCCGGTACCCGGGTACGTCTTTGTCGTCGATTCGACCCGCGGCGTACTGGCCCAGGACCAGGTCGCTGAATTTGCCCTGGAGTTCAAAAGGCCGCAACGAGCGAAAGACCTTGGTCTTGTCGTCGCGGACCGGCTCGTCCTGGAAACGGGCCGGCGGTTCCATGGCCACCAGGGAAAGCAGTTGCATCATGTGGTTCTGGAACATGTCCCGGAGCACCCCGGCCTGCTCGTAGTACCCGGCCCGTTTCTCCACGCCCAGGGTTTCCGCCGCGGTGATGCCCACGTATTCGATGTAGTTGCGGTTCCAGAGCGGCTCGAAAATGGTGTTGGCAAACCGGAACATGAGCACGTTCTGCACGGTTTCCTTGGCCAGGTAGTGATCGATGCGAAATATCTGGTGTTCATCGAAATGTCGGTGCAGCACGTCGTTGAGCGTTTTGGCCGATTCCAGGTCGTGGCCAAAGGGCTTTTCCAGGACCACCCTGGACCATTCATGGGTCCTGTCTTTTTCCTGGGCCAAGCCGCTCTCACCGAGCCGGGTGGATATCTCTGGGTAGAGTTGCGGAGGAACGGCCAGGTAGAACAGCGTGTTGCCCTGGGTACCGAAAAGGCTACTCACTGATTCGAGACGGCGACTCAGGGCCATGTAGTCGTCCGGATTGTCGTATTGCAGTTGCTGGTAGCAGATGGATCGCAAAAAGGCGTCGCGGCGCTCCTGGTCGCCATTGTCCGGAGATGGCAGGGATTTTCGGACTTGGTCGCGAAATCCGGGATCGTCGAATTCGGTCCGGCTGCATCCGACAATGGCGAAATGGTCCGGCAGGTGGCCTCCGCCGTGGAGGTGGTATAAGGCGGGAAAAAGCTTGCGCATGGCCAGGTCGCCGGATGCCCCGAACACGACGATGATGCATGGGGGCAGGTGGCGACCGGTGCCGGGGCTGGGGTCGGGCATGGCGACGGTTGACCGGGAATCCGGCTGAACGGAGGTCTGGACGAACAGATCCCGAAGGTCTTGCTTGGTCATCGGAGTGCTCCTGTTAGGAATTGGGGCGGGGACGCGGCGTGGGGCCGGGGATCGGTCAGTGACGAAACAGCCAAATCAGAACGGTCAGGCCCAGGCCGACCAGGATGGAACTGGTCACGGGCAGGTAGAGCCGAAAATTGCCTCGCTGAATCAGAAAATCGCCGGGAAGTCTGCCCAGGCGGAGTTTTCGGAGGAGCGGCCGGAACAAGCCGGTGACGATGAGAAAGACGGTGATCAGGATCAGGAATTTGGACATGCGCCCCGTCGAGTCAGCTATCCTTTTGACTCAGAGGTGCCGCGGCAAAGAGCTCGCCCAGCGCATCCTTGATCCCGGTTTTGTCCAGGCCGAGTTGCTTGCGCAGCATTCGCTGCGGACCGTGCTCCACGAAGACGTCCGGGATGCCCAGCAAGCGAATGCGCTGGCCGCGGAGCATGCCTTGGGCCGCGAACAGTTCCAGCACCGCGGACCCGAAGCCGCCGGCCACCACGTTTTCCTCCACGATCAGCATCCGGGAGTGAGTTCGAGCCAGTTCCAGCAATTGGGCTTTGGGCAGCGGCTTGATGAACCGGGCGTTGAACACGGCGACCTCGCGACCCGTTTCTTTGGCCAATTCCCCGGCGGCTTCCAGTGCGGGATGCACCCGGCTGCCCAGGGCCACGACCACCGCCTCTCCTCCGTCGCGCAGGGTTTCGCCCTGGCCCGGGGACAGCGGTGAGGGGTCGTCCTGAGACGGTGCGCCCACGCCCACGCCGCGAGGGTAGCGAATGGCGGCCGGGCCGGGGTGATTCAGGGCCGTGACCAGCATGCGTTGCAGTTCCGCCTCGTCCTTGGGGGCCATGAACAGCAGGTTGGGGATGTGGCGCAGAAAGGAAATATCGAAGGTGCCGTGGTGGGTCGCTCCGTCCTCGCCCACCAGTCCGGCCCGGTCCAGGCAAAGGGTTACCGGCAGGTTCTGAAGGCAGACGTCGTGGACCACCTGGTCGTAGGAGCGTTGGAGAAAAGTGGAGTAGACCGCCACCACCGGCCTGTAGCCCTGGGAGGCCAGTCCGGCGGCCATGGTCACGGCGTGCTGCTCGCAGATGCCCACGTCGAAGAAACGGTCCGGATAGGCGTCCGCGAAATAGTTCAGCCCGGTGCCTTCGGGCATGGCCGCGGTGATGGCCACGATCTTGTCGTTTTTCGCGGCCAGGTCCACCAGGGTTCGTCCGAAGATTTCCGTGTAGGGCGGCAGGCAGGCGGAAATCTTCTTGGCTTCGCCGGTTTCCGGAACAAAGCAGCCCACGCCGTGGAAATAGGTGGGGTTGTTTTCCGCCGGGGCGTAGCCCTTGCCCTTGGTAGTCAACACGTGGACCAGGACCGGGCCTTCCAGGTCCTTGACTTGCTGGAAAATGTCCACCATGTCCGGCATGCTGTGTCCGTTGATCGGGCCGATGTAGTTGAACTTGAAGGCCTCGAAGATCATTCCCGGGGTGAAGAATCCTTTGAAAGAGGATTCACTGAGCCGGGCGTAGTTGGCCAGGTCGTCCCCGAATCGTGGAACCTGGCGCATCCAGGTTTCCATCTGCTGCTTGAAGCGCTGCACCCAGCGCTTGGAGAGCTTGCGGCTGAGGAAGGAGGACAAGGCTCCGACGTTGCGGGAGATGGACATCTCGTTGTCGTTGAGCACCACGGTCAGGTTCACCCCCAGGTCTCCGGCCTGGTTCAGGCCCTCATAAGCCAAGCCGGCGGTCATGGAGCCGTCGCCGATGATGGCGGCCACGGTATGGTCCTCGTCGGCCAGATCGCGGGCGATGGCCATTCCCAGAGCCGCGGAGATGGAGGTGCTGGAGTGCCCCACGCCGAAATGGTCGAAGGGGCTTTCGGCCATGCGCGGAAAACCGCTGATCCCGCCCAGGGTGCGCAGGGTATGGAAATTTTCCCGGCGACCGGTCAAGATTTTGTAGGCATAGGCTTGATGGCCCACATCCCAGACCAGCCGATCATGTTCCGGGTTGAACACCTTGAGCAGGGCCAGGGTCAGGTCGGTCACGCCCAGGGACGGAGCCAGATGCCCGCCGTTGGCCGAAACCGTGGAGATGATCGCCCGGCGGACCTCCCGGGCCACGGCTTCCAACTGGGCGATGTTCAGTTCGTTAATGTCCTTGGGATGATTGATGGCGGAAAACAGGGCATGCCCGTCAGGAATTTCGATTCGGTTGCGGGCATGGGCCGACGCTTGCGGAGTCGCGTCGCGCGGGCCGGCGCTGGTTTCATCGACGGGCTGTTGCAATGGAACTGCCTCCCTGGGCATGAACGTGGCGTTGGAATGGCTGGGCATGGTTGGGTCACTTGTGAAGCTGGGCTATGGTGGCTGAAAAGGATACCCGGTCAAGAGCGAATCGGCAAATGGCAATATAGTTGGTCAAGGGCATCTGTTCTCATCAAAAAAATCGAAATCGCGATCGAAATTGAAATCGGAAAATACTGAGCATCACCCCGATTTCGGCTTTTCTTGGATATGGCGTTCGATTTCGATCACGATTTCGATTTCGATTTCGATATTGATCCTGATAGCGCGTGAGGATCGAGAATAAATTTGCCCTGACACCTGGCCAGGTCGCTCGGGTTCAGGTCGCCCGGGTCAGGATGTACTCGGCCAGTTCCCGCAGGAACCAGGCGTGGCGGCGCGTGAGGTCCGACATGTCCGGCGCGTCCGAAGACACGGCCAGAGCGGCGAGGGCCTGGTCCGTATGCGACCGGGCCAGGTCTCGACTGGCTTCCAGGCCGATCAGGGCGGGGTAGGTGACCTTGCCCTGGTCCTGGTCGCTGCCCACGGGTTTGCCTAAGACGGTTTGATCGCCGATGACGTCCAGAATGTCGTCCGTGATCTGGAAGGCCCGGCCGATGTGCGTCCCATAGTCCGCGGCCCGTGCCAAATCCGCCTCAGTGGCTCCGCCCAGGAGCGCTCCGCAGACGCAGGAAGCGCGGATCATGGCTCCGGTTTTGAGTTCCTGCATGCGCGACAGTTCCTCCACCGTCGCCGTGCCGCCGGTCCACTGCATGTCCAGAACCTGCCCTCCGACCATCCCGGCGGCTCCGGCGGCCCGGGCCAGTTCCCGTCCGGCGGCGAGCATCCGCTCGGCCGGGACGGCGCAGGAGAAGAGCAGGCCGAAAGCCTCGGTGAGCAAGGCGTCTCCGGCCAGGATGGCCAGAGCTTCCCCGAAGCGCTTGTGATTGGAAGGCTTGCCCCGGCGCAAATCGTCATCGTCCATGGCCGGCAGGTCGTCGTGGATCAGGGAATAGGTATGGATGCATTCCAGGGCCGCTGCAGCAGGCAGGACATGGTCCCGGCGTGCTCCGACCATTTCCGCCCAGACCAGACACAGGACCGGTCGCAGCCGCTTGCCTCCGGCCAGCAGGCTGTATTCCATGGCCTGAAGGAGCGGCTCCGGTACGCCGGGGCGCTTGAGGCACGCGGTCAGATAGCGATCCACCTCGTTTCCCAGTTCAGAAAGATATGACTTCATCGTTGTGCTCCGATTCACCGGGTTGCGGGCTGGCGGCGGGATAATCCTGGTCAAAAGGCTCCAGCAGACCCTGGGAAAGGACCATTACTTCATTTTTGGCCGATTCCAGCTGCTTGCGGCAGGTCTTGGCCAGTATGACGCCTTCCTTAAACAGGGCCACCCCGGCTTCCAGCGGCAGATCCTCGTTTTCCAGGCGCGCCACGATGCCTTGCAGCTCGGTCAGCCTGTCGTCAAAGCCCGGTTCTTTTTTTTTCGGTGGCATGTTTTTCCTCGGGTGGCTCCGTCGGTCCGGACGGAAAGAGTGTCTCCGGGCCGCCGCCGCGCCCCGTGGTCGTCGTTGGCAATACCAGTGGGTGGGCGAACACTCAAGGGGGAAGACGCACGATGCCGAGAAAGATCGAAATGAAAGCTCAAAATCGCCCACGGGCTTGCATTTGATGGAGACGTGTGGTTTTGGTTCGACTACTTTGGAACTGTTTTTCAGAGGCTCGACGACCTGATACACTCCGTCGGCGAGATTCAAGGTTCGGAGCCGACAAGGTTCCTTGACGAAACATCGGGACGTATTTTTTCACTTGGAAGATAAGGAGCTGAACATGCGGCATGTTGTCCGATCCGTGGAAGGATTTCGTCTGGCCGGGCTTGGGACGGTATTGGCCATTCCAGTGATTGCCGTGGGCTTGCATCTGGCCCAGGTTTCGACCTGGACGATCCTGGGCGTGGTGATCGCCGGATGCGTGTTGATCGGGCTGTTGATGTGGGGTTTTCTTTCAGGGCTGACCGCTGTGCTGCGAAGCAATCGGACATGCGCCTTGGCCATCGTCGCGGGAAATTATCGTCAACTGCCCGAGCAGGTTTCGGATTCCGGGCTGCTTGGGCAAAGCCAGGAAGGCCTGCGAGACATGCTGACCCATCTCAAGCATGAACTCAGCCTGTCCAAGGGCGTGATGCGCAGCATGGTCACGCCCTTCGTGGTCACGGATACCAACGAAGTCTTCATTTACGGTAATCAAGGACTGATCAGGATGCTGGAGCACGAAGGCAAGCCCGAGGACTACTACGGGCAGGACGTCTCCATGTTTTTTTACGGTGAAAAGCGGCAGACGGTGTTGGGGATTGCCATGAAGGAGAATCGTTCCATCAGCAAAGAGGTGGAGTTCACCGGGCGCAAGGGCGGTAAGCGGAACATCCACATCGACGCCGCGCCGTTGTTCGATATCGAAGGCCAACTGATGGGCGCTCTGTGCATTTATACGGACTTGTCCGACATCCGAGCCTCCGAGGCCAAATTGTGCGAACGGAACGATATCATTTCCTCCGCGGCCGGCAAGGCCACCGGGGTGTCCAAGTCGTTGGCCGCGGCCGCCGCGGGCCTGGCCGCTCAGGTGGATGAGGCCAGGCACGGCGCGGAGGAGCAGCGTTCCCGGACCGCGGAAACGGCAACGGCCATGGAGGAAATGAACGCCACGGTCTTGGAGGTGGCCAGAAACGCCTCCAGTGCCGCCGAGGCGTCGGATCAGGCCAGGGGCAAGGCCGTGGAGGGGGCCAAGGTTGTCGGCGAGTCCGTGGCGGCCATCACCAAGGTTCAGTCACAGTCTTCGGAAGTGCGGTCCAGTTTGGGCCAGCTCGGCCAGCAGGCCGAACAGATCGGACGGATCATGAACGTGATCGAGGACATCGCGGATCAGACCAATTTACTGGCTTTGAACGCGGCCATCGAGGCGGCTCGGGCCGGGGACGCCGGGCGCGGGTTCGCCGTGGTGGCCGACGAGGTCCGCAAGCTGGCCGAGAAGACCATGAACGCCACCAAGGAAGTGGGCGACGCCATTTCAGCCATTCAGCAGGGCACTCGGGACAGCATCACGAGCATGGATCAAGCCGTGGGAGCCATCGAGCACGCCACCTCCCAGGTTAACCTCTCCGGGCGGTCTCTTCAGGAGATCCTCGGCTTGGCGGAGCAGGCCGCGGACCAGGTCCGCTCCATCGCCACGGCGGCGGAACAGCAGTCCGCCACCAGCGAGGAAATCAATCGCGGGGTGGACGAGATCAACCGGATCGCCTCGGAAACCAGCGAGGTGATGAACCAGTCCGCCCAAAGCGTTTCCCAGATGGCGGGCATGGCCGTGGAATTGAATACGATCATCGCCGAAATGCGCGCCCAGGCCCCGGAAGAATGCACGCCGACATGATTCGCCGGTATTTTGAGAAGGTGTGAGATGGCGTAATTACTGAGCTCATCCGAGTAGAAGCGACCTGGATAGCGGTAACGCGCCCGCCTTCGTAGGGTATGATTGACTCGGAGGTGGCACTGAAAAACAAGTCATTCCCGCGAAGGCGGGAATCCAGATCATGCTTGCCACAAGTTTTTCAGAAGATACGAAAAAAGCCCTCCGAAGGTTACTTCAGAGGGCTTTGTTTTTCAGTGGTGGGCGGTCGGGGATTTGAACCCCGGACTTCCACCGTGTGAAGATGGCACTCTAACCACTGAGTTAACCGCCCGCGTTCCTCTTTATGTGAAACCCTCTCCGTTGGCAAGATTTTTTTTGCCATGCTTGCATGTTGTTTCTCTCGCTTGGATCGTCGACTCCGGGGCAACTGGACTTGGGTGGGGGATGGGCATACGATGCTAAGCGATTTTCACCTACTTGCAGGAGAGGAAAAGCTTATGTTGTTGATTGAGGATCTTCGGGTTTCCATTGACGGCCAGGAAGTGCTCAAGGGCGTCAGCCTGGAAATCAAGGAAGGGGAGACGTTCATTCTGTTCGGCCCCAACGGTTCGGGCAAGACGTCCTTGCTGATGACGTTGATGGGCTTCGCGAACTATACGGTCACGGGCGGGAAAATCACCTTCCGGGGGCACGACATCACCCATGCCCCGATTTACGAGCGAGCCAGGCTGGGCATCGGCATGTCCTTTCAGCGGCCACCGACGATTCACGGCTTGAAGACGCGCCACCTCGTGAGCATGTGCGCCCACCATCGCGAACGGGATGTGGACGTGGAAGCCCTGGCCCGCAAGGTCAATTTCGATCAGTTTTTGGAACGGGACATCAACGCCGGGTTTTCCGGCGGAGAGATCAAGCGTTCCGAGTTGCTGCAACTGATGGCCCAGAAGCCCTCCCTGTTGCTGTTCGACGAGCCGGAATCCGGGGTGGATCTGGAAAACATGGCCCTGATCGGGAACACGGTGCGGGAACTGCTCAACGGCTCCCAGGAGCCCAAGCCGAACCAGAGCATGAAGGATCTCCGAGCCAAACGGGAGACCTCGGGGCTGATCATCACCCATACCGGATACATTCTGGACTACGTTCACGCGGACCGGGGCCAGGTGCTCCATAAGGGCGTACTGTGTTGCCAGGCCAACCCACGCGTGATTTTGGAACATATTGGAAAATTCGGCTACAAGGAGTGCGTACGATGTCTGAATTAGCCAAGCCCCAAGGGGGCTCTCAAGGCATTCCCGGGGCCGACGTCTCCAGGTTCGCGTTTTCCGGGAAGGGCTCGGGAATCGCGGACATCCGGTCCCTGAGTCCGGAGGACAGGGAGCGCCTGCTCATGTCCGGCGTGGACCTGGATCTGGCTGGCCGAGGCGGTTCGTATCTCCAGGTGGACGATAAGAGCGTCCACTGCGACACTTGCGATCCCAACGTGGAAATCCTGGACATCACCGAGGCGCTACGGCGCTACGACGGTTTGCCGGAGTATTTTTGGAACGCGGTGAAACCGGATCAGGACGACTTCACGCGGATGGCCGCCCGTGAGCAGCTGCAAGGCGGTTATTTCATGCGGGCCAAGGCCGGGATGAAGATCGCGGAGCCGGTTCAGTCCTGTCTGTTCATCAAGGGCGAGGCCGTGGCCCAGAACGTCCACAACATCATTGTCGTGGAAGAGGGCGCGGAGCTGCACGTGATCACCGGCTGCGCCACGGCCCACGACCGGCAGTCAGCGCTGCATCTGGGCATTTCCGAGTTCTACGTGAAAAAGGGCGGCAAGCTGACCTTCACCATGATTCACAACTGGGGCGAGAAAGTCATGGTCCGGCCGCGCACCGTGGGCGTGGTGGAGGAGGACGGCGAGTTCCAGAGCAATTACGTCCTGCTCAAGCCCGTAGAGTCGGTGCAGTCTTATCCGTCCATTTATTTGAACGGTCCCAGGGCCGTGGCCCGGTTCAACTCGGTGATCGTCGCCCCCACCGGCTCGCTGGTGGACACGGGTAATCGGATCTACCTGAACGCCCCGGACACCCGTGGAGAGATCATTTCCCGGACCATCACCACCGGGGGCAAGATCATCGCCCGGGGACACATCATCGGCAGCCACGTCCCGGCCAAGGGGCATCTGGAATGCAAGGGGCTGATCCTGGGCAACGGGATCATTCACGCCATTCCGGAACTGGAAGGCACGGTTTCCGGCGTGGAACTGTCCCACGAAGCGGCGGTGGGCAAGATCGCCCAGGAGGAAATCGAATACCTGATGGCCCGAGGCCTGGACGAGGACGAAGCCACGTCCACCATTGTCCGCGGCTTTCTGAACGTGGAGATCATGGGCCTGCCTGAAAAGCTGCGCCGGACCATCGACAAGACGATTCAGGAGTCGGAAAAAGACATGTTCTAGACGGGAGCGAGGAAATGCCCGGTTTCAAGGCGCACCTGTTCGGAGGTGCGCTTTTTTTTGGTTTGGTTCTGGCAACGGTGCTCTGGCTGGGCGTGTACCAGCCGGATCAGCAAACCCTGCTGTTTTTGGCTCTGATCGCGTTGCTCAGCGCCCTGTTTCCGGACGTGGATACGGACTCCAAGGGCCGCGTGCTGTTCTACGGGGCCTTGTTGTTGGTCTACCTCGTGCTGATGATCCAGGGGCGGTTCCGGCTGGCCGCGGTGCTGGGATTCTGCGCCCTGCTCCCAGCCGTGGGGCACCATCGGGGCTGGACCCACAGTTGGTGGGCCATGCTCCTGGTTCCCCTGCCGATCATCATCCTGCCCATGGTCTTCTACGAGCGCTCTTTCGCCTCGGTCCTGCCCTTCTACCTCGCCTCGGTCACCGGGTACTGCTCACATCTGGTCTTGGACAGAACATTCTGATTCGAGCGACTACGAACTTTCCTGCAATCGAGATTCGATCAAGTCCCGGGCCCGGCGGGCGAGCTGCGTGACTTCGGGCTTGGATATCTGGTCGTCCGCCCCCACGGCTTCGCCTTTGTGCCGCAATTTGTCCGTGATCAGCGATGAGAACAGAATGACCGGCAATCGACCCAGGTCCGGGTCGTCCTTGATTTTTCTACACAGCGTCAGACCGTCCATGGTGGGCATTTCGATGTCCGTGATCACGATCTGAACATAATCGGTCAGCTGCCGGCCCTGTTCCTTGGCGGCGTGGTTCAGCTTCTGGAGGCGGTCCCAGAGTTCCTGGCCGTGAAAGGCCGTTTCTACGGTGAAGCCGGCTTTTTCCAGAAGGTCGCGGAGCATGTTCCGGATCAATGACGAGTCGTCGGCGATCAAAGCTTTCATGGCCTTGCCCCGGTGGGCTTCGAAGTCCAGATCCAGGTGCAACGCCATGGAGGGATTCAGTTCGGCCACGATTTTTTCCAGGTCCAGCACGAAGACGATCCGGCCTTCCAGATTGATCACGCCGGTGATGCAGTCCGAACTGAAGCTGGCCAGATACGCCCCCGGCGACATGACTTCTTCCCAGTTGATCCGATGGATGCGGTTGACCCCGGAAACCAGGAACGCCGTGACTACGCCGTTAAACTCGGTGACGATAACCTTGCCTTCCTCTTCGCCCTCCGCTGGGGGGGCCTTGGTCTTGCCGAGCCAGACGCTGAGATCCACCAGCGGAATAATCGAGGAGCGAAGGTTGAACGCGCCCAGCACCGAAGGGTCGGACAGCTGCGGCATTTCGGTGACTTTGGGCATGCGGATGATTTCCAGCACTTTGGCCACGTTTACCGCGTAGTGTCCATGGTAGGCCTCCGTCTGGCCGGGGGGCTGCTCCAGCAGGGTGAACTCTACGACTTCGAGTTCGTTGGTTCCGGCTTCCAACAGAATATTGGTCTGGCTCACGGTGTTCTCCCTCTAGAGGTTGGATCAATGGTGGACGATTTGGGCGTTACATGGTTTCCAAGCGTTGGACAACCGCCTGGATGACGTTTTTGGGCGTGGAGGCACCGGCGGTGATACCGATGGCGTTCAGGCCCCGAAGCTGGTCAAGGGGCAGCTCGTCCGCGATTTCCACGTGATAACACGGGATGCCGGCCTGTTCGGCCACCTGGACCAGCCGCCGGGTATTGCCGCTCTCGCGTCCGCCGACCACGACCATGGCCTGAACCTGTTCGGCGATGACACGGGCTTCTTCCTGGCGATTCATGGTCGCCGCGCAAATGGTGTCCAGGACCGGAATGTCCGGGTCGAGCCGTCGGCGCAGCAGGTCGGCCATCCGGGCGTACAGTTCCTGGTCCTGGGTGGTTTGGGCCGCGAGAAAGCAGGGGCCGAGCCGGTCTTGAAGCAGTTCTTCAAGTCCTGCCTCCGAGTCCACGACGTAGGCTCCGTTGTCGGCATAACTGAGCAGGCCACGCACTTCCGGGTGGTCCGCTTCTCCAAGCAGGATCATCAATCGCCCTTTGGCCGCTTGTTTGGCGATGAGCACCTGGGCCTTCTTGACTTTGGGGCAGGTGGCGTCGATCAGGTCCACGCCTCTGTTTTGCAGAGTGGTTTCGATATTGCGGGGAATGCCGTGGGCCCGGATGACCACGGTCTGGCCCGGGGTCAGAGCTTCCGGGTCGTTCACCTGGGACACGCCCCGGGCTGCGTACTCCTGGAGCACCTGGGGGTTGTGGATGATCGGGCCGAGGGTGCAGACCTCGGATTTCCGATCCGGGCCGTGAAGCAGGGAGTCCAGTTTGCGCAGGGCCATGTCCACGCCCATGCAAAAGCCGGCGGTTTGGGCCAAGATGATGTTCATGATGCGTCCTCATTGGGGAGGTCGGTCGTTTCGTTGAGCACGACCGTGAGTTCGTCGAGCAGGTCTTCAAGCTGCGTCCAGGATTCGATTCGGGTCAGTTGGGTGCGAAGGTGTTTGGCTCCGGGGAACTGGCGCAGATAGCGCGGGGCGATGGTGCGCATGGCCAAAAGGGCGCGGCGGTCGTCCTGGTGTGTCCTGGCCAGTTCCATGTGCCGCCGGACGATGCCCAGGCTGTAGATCGGGGTGGCGTGAAAGGGCCGCCCGTCCGGTCCCAGTGACAAAAACTTGCGGAAAATTGCCGGGTCCCACAACGCTCCGCGGGCGAACATCACGCCGTTGACCCCGGTTTGCCTGAGGCAGCGCCACGCGTCCTCGGCCGTGAACAGATCGCCGCTGGCAATGATCGGCACGGTGACGTGCTCTCGCAACCGGGCCAACCGATCCCAATCCGCGCGCCCGGAAAAACCCTGGGCAGCCCAGCGTGGATGCAGGGTCAGCCAAGCCACGCCGAGGTCTTCCAGTCTCTTGGCCAGGTCCGGCAGAACGTCCTCTCCTGGTCGCCATCCCAGGCGCAGTTTCACGCCCACCCGGCCTTCCCCGGCCTTGGCGATCATGGTCGCGACGATGCGGGTCAGGGTCTCCGGTTCGCGAAGCAGCGCGGCTCCGCTGCCGGTCTTGGTCACCTTGGGCACGGAACAGCCGGCGTTGAGGTCGAAATAGCGTGCGCCTCGCTCCAGAAGGAGGTCCATGGCTCGGCCCAAGGTCTGGGCGTCCGGACCGTAGACCTGGACAACCAGTGGGTGATCCTCGGCATTGGTGGTCAGGATGCGCTCCGTGGCCATGTTGTTGAAGATCAGGCCCTTGGCGCTGACCATTTCCGTACAGGCCGCTGCGCACCCCTGCTCCCGGCAAAGCAGGCGAAAGGACAGGTCCGAGAAGCCGGCCAGCGGGGCCAGCCAGGGTTGCTCCGGAGCTATGGGCAAAGGTGGATGTGGCGGTGAAGTGGGATGGGTCATACTTTGATGTGCAGCCGAGGGCGCCCCGCGGTCGAGGCGAGCAGCAAGCGCGGCAGGAGGCCGGAATGGTTGTCCGGGGGCAGGGGCCTGACGCCCTGAAAAAAAAGCGCGCCGGACTCGAGGCGGGAAAAGGCCCGCTGGAGCCAGTCCGAGACCGAGGCGATGGTTCGCGACGGGAGTGCTTTCAGGTCCAGGTGCAGGGCCCAGACAAGTTGAGGGCCCAGCTGAGGGCCAAGTTGAGAGTCCGGGTGAGGACCTAAGTGAGGGTTGGGCAGCACGAAATGGATCTCCATTTGCCCCAGGGTCGGATGCGTGCAGGTGAACACGGCTTGCGGGGCGGATGTTCCGGAGGCCCTTTGTCCGGGATGGACCGGGGCCCCGCCCAGGAGCAGCCCGGCCCCGCGCACCCGGTCGGACAGCCAGGGCAGGGCGAAGAACCGGCCGATCCCCCTGGCGGCCAGTTCCGTGTTGATCGGCTCCAGGGCCGCGTTCAGGCGGTGGAGGACCTGGCGTGCTTCGGGATGTTGGTTCAGGAGTTTCCGCCAGGCAGCCAGGCGAGCGGCCAGGCAACGGGTCCAGTCTTGTGCCGTGTTTGGGGTTTCGTTTTGGGCCTGAGACTGGGCTTGTTCGCGATGGTCATTCCCCGGCGTAACGGACGACCAGAGTGAGGCCAGCGAGGCTTCCAGACGGTTCTGCTCAGTCCAGAGGCGTTGCAGCAGGGGAAAGGTTCCGGGCAGGCCGGAGGGCGACAACTCTTGCAGGATGATGTCCGGGAAGAGCTGCTTGACCAGAAAATGCAGGCGGGTGCCGACTTCGGGCCGCGAGGCCATACTGGCCAGCAGTTTGGTCCCTTGAAAATTTACCCAGCCGATGCCGGGAGCGTCCCAACCCAGAAACGTGCCGGAGATCCGTTCGCCGACCCGATTGTCGGCGCGAAAGCGTTCCACCCGTTCAGGCGTCGCGTGGAACGGGGAGGTTGGAGCGCCCCAACGCCTCATGCTGATCCGCCCTGTTCCAGAATCAGTTCGACTTCATCGGTGCTCAGGCCCGTGGATTGGGCCAGGGATTTAATGGACCGGCCCTTACGGTGCCCGGAGAGGATGACTTGGCGCAGAAATTGGGGGGACTGGGCGAGACCTTCGGCCTGCTGGAGCAGGTTGCGAAGCTGTTTTTCCCGTTCAGCGAGCTGCGTCTCCAGGTGCAGCAGTTCGGTTTGCCGCTCGGCGAAATTGTTCAGAAACTGCTGCTCCAGGTCTACGCTTTTTTCGATCTTGCCCAGGAACTCGTTCTGACTTTTTTGCAGCTGGGCCAGGAGTTGCTCGGAACGGCGCAGGCGAAAAAAGAACGTGACCACCCCGGCCAGAAGGGCCACTTCCAGCAGGCTCAAGACGAGTATGATCCAGTATGAGATGTGCATGGTCCCTGACCGTAAAAAAACGACGTTTCAACCGCCTGCGTCCATATTCAAATTTTGAGGTTCACGATCTGCCCGGACCAGGGGTCTTTTCCCGCCGCGGGCTCTTCTTCCGGCTTTCCTTGACGTCGATGATCCCGACGGGGTTGGCGACCGCCCCGCCCCTGGTCCTGTTCATCTTCCGGACGGACATGAAAGGATTCCTCGGTCTTCTTTACTTCCGGGATTCGCTCCCGTTCCTTTTTCAAGGCCTCCTGCATCAGACTTCCGGCCAAGGCCTGCTGCATGAACGGCCGATCCTGCTCGGCTTGGATCATCTTGCCGACCTTGGGCAGCAGGGAAAGGAGCACGGGAAGCTGAACCTGTTGGACCATTTTATCGCACCAGATACTCCTCGATCAGGATGTCGGTCAGTGGGCTGCTCAGGTGCTGGTTCATGACCGACATCAGGTCCGCCTTCAGCGCATCGGCGGCATCCTCGCGCTTGATTTCGGGAATCGGGCGGTTGTTTAAAAAGTAATAAACCGCATCCCGAAGAATGATCTCCTTGCGCTGGACTTCCACGTAGCTCGTCGAGCCTTCCATGCTCAGGGTCAGGTGCAAGGTGAGAAACGCGACATCCTCACCCTGGGTGTAGGCGACCCAGAACGGCATGAGGTCGACGGTGTATTCCTCGGGTTTGGGTTCGGGCGCGGGTTGGGGTTGCTGGAGCGGTTCCGGTTCAGGGAGTGCCGGTTCCGGGGGCGGCGGCGGCCGCGTAAGCCAGAAAGCCAGACCGGCCAGCAAAAGCGCCACGACGACCCCGCCGATGATCAGAGCCAGGCGGTACGACTTTCCGGATTGAGGTTCGTCCTCGATCTTTTCAGCATCCGGTGCTTCGGGCTTGGCCTCCTCTTCTGGGGGCGCTTCTTCTTCAATGTCGTCAAGAAACGGAGCATCGTCCAGGTCCAGGGTGACCTTCTGAGTTGCCTGGGTCGACTTCGGCTCAAGCTCGAGGATCTCCTCATCCCGTTCCAAGGGATTGACTTCATTGGGCGGCGGTGCCGGGGGAGTGGCCATGGACGATGCCTTTTGCTGGTCCTCGTTGGGTTTTCAAGGCTGTTGCCGAGGTTCGATGTTCATGTCCGGAATGGAGGCGCCCGGGCTCCATCCTCCCTCTTTCGGACGCGCCCGATCAACTAAAAAGGAGCACGAAGCCCGGTGGGCCGTGAAGGGAATGGAATACGGGATGTTATGCAAAAATCTTGTCGATCTTCTGACCGAGGGTCTCCGGGGTGAACGGCTTGACGATATAGTTGGAAACCTTGGCCTGGACCGCCTCGATGATGTTCTCCTGAAGGCCCTCGGCGGTGACCATCAGAAAGGGGACGTCGGCGTATTCCTCACTGGCCCGGACTTTGCGCAGCAGTTCGATGCCGGTCATCTTGGGCATGTTCCAGTCGGAAATCACGAAGTCGATCCGTTCCTTGTTCAGGACTTCCCAGGCCGTGGTCCCGTCGTCGGCCTCGACGATGTTCGTGAATCCCAACTGGCGTAGAATATTCTTGATGATCCGCCGCATCGTCGAGAAGTCGTCGACGACGAGAACGCGCATGTTTTTGTCGTAACCCATCAGGCTTGTCTCCTTGTTTTCTTTTGGTGAGGGGTGGATGCTTGGAGCTTGGCGAACTTGTCCCGGAGTTTGCCCAGGGCCTGGGAGTGCAATTGGGAAACCCGGCCCTCGGTAATGTTCATCACCAGGGCCGTCTCCCGCATGTTCAACTCGTCGGCGTAGTACAGGGAAAGGACCATCTGCTCCCTAGAGGTCAATTCATCGATAAGTTCCGCAAGTTTGTCAATCAGTTGTTGGTGCAGAGTATGGGAGAAAGGGTCGTTTTTCGTGGTGCTCGTGGAACGAAGGAGATGGTCCTCCAGACCGTCCAGGCTGATACAGATTTGATTTTGCAGAGCTTCCAGGCCTTCCTGGACTTCCTTGGCGCTCAGGCCGGTCATGGCTTGGAGTTCTTCGGCGGTGGGGACGCGACCGGAGTGTTGCTCCACCTTGCGTACGCTTTCTTCCAAGAGCCGGACCCGTTGGCGCAACCCGCGGGTGAACCAGTCCATGCGCCGGAGCTCGTCCAGCATGGCCCCCTTGATTCTGTTTTCCGCATAGGTCTCGAACTTGATGCCCATGTGTACCTGGAATTTCTCCAGGGCTTCGATCAGGCCGAGGCTGCCGGCGCTGAGCAGTTCTCCCAGCTCGATATGCTGGGGGAGCTTGGCCTTCATGCGCAGGGCGATGATTTTTATCTTCGGGGCATAGTGCGCGACAATGGCCCCTCGGACCTCGGGGCCGGCGGTGCTCCACGCCAACTGACCGTCTTCATAGCGCTGCCAGTGGTCAGTTGTTGAAGAGGAGTTTTTTCCAGAAGAATTTGATATTGCCATCGGTTTTGGCTGTTTGCGGCCAGGCCAGGATGTTTTCGGCGATTTTATTCACGGCCTGGGCCGCCGCCGAGGACGGAACGGCATGGCAGAACGGCACCTGGCGGGTAACGGACTGTCTGACCGTCGGGTCCTGAGGCAGCGAACCGATCAGGTCCAGGGAAACGCCGTCCAGAAATTTGTCGCAGGCCGCGGTCAGTCGCTGGAAGGTCTGCTTGGCCTGCTTCGGGTCCGCGGCCATGTTCACGACCACTCGAAACCTGTGTACGCCGTGTTTGTTGTGCAGGACCTTGATCGTCGCGTAGGCGTCGGTCAAGGCAGTGGGTTCGGGGGTCAGAACCAGAATCCGCTCCTGTACGGCCAGATTGAAGTACATGACATTATCCCCGATCCCGGCCCCGGTGTCCACGATCAGGATGTCCGTCTCCTGGCCCAAGGGCTCCAGGGCTTCGATCAGCTCCAGCTTTTGGCCGGTGGACAGCTTGAGCATTTCCGGCACGCCGGAGGAGGCCGGGAGAATGGAAAATCCGTACTCCGTCCGAACCAGTACTTGCTCCAGTTTTTTTTCATCGTAGACGAGGTGGAAGATGTTGTATTCCGGGGCCAGGCCCAACAGAATATCCACATTGGCCAGCCCCAGGTCCGCGTCCATCAGCAGGACGCGCTTGCCCTTCCGCTGGAGGGCGTAGGCCAAATTCACGGAGAGGTTGGTTTTGCCCACCCCGCCTTTGCCGGAAGTTACGGAGAGAACTAGGGGGTTGTGCTCGTTCGTGCGCGTCATGGTTTCCTCGCGAATACGTGAAGTTCGTCGTCAGTGCAAAGGTCTTTCCGCCCCGCCTCCGATGGTGGTGGGCAGCCGGTGGGTGAAGACCAGTTTCCAGAGGTTCTGGTGATCCGCCGGGGCCAGGCTGGAATTCAGCGACGTGCCGTAGGACAGGGCGGATACGGGAAGTCGGGTGGAATAGCCGATGTTCACCAGCGAACCGTAGGTTTCCGCCTCATCCAGCTTGGTCCAGATCAGGCTGGACAGGGCCGGGACCTGAAATTTTTCAATAAAGCGCTGGAGGATCGTGTTGGAATAATGGGGGCTGAGGACCAAATGCACGGCGCAGTTGCCCTTCAGGGAGATTTCCTTGTCCATCAGCCAGGCGTCGAGATGCTCCCCCGCCGGCAGGCCGGGGAGGTCGATGAAGACCATGTCGTAGGCTTCGCGGAGCAGGCGTCGCCAATCCTCGGGGGAGCGCAGATCCACGAAGGGAAACTCTCCCAACTCCGCGTAATGCTGTAGCAACAAACGGCCCTTGCCGTGGTGCTGGTCCGCGTTGGCCAGGGCGATCCTGCGGTTGGGGAATTCCCGGCGCAGGTTCAGGGCCAGGCGTAACAGCGACGAGGTTTTGCCCGAACCGTGCGGGCCGACGAAGGCGTGCAGCTTTTCCGGCCAGTGCAGACCGGTCCAGGGTTTGACGGCCACGATGGACCGCAGCTCCTCCAGGATGGACTTTTCCGGTGCGTTTTTCATGGCCCGCCATAGGTGCATGGCCACCTCGGGCAGGACTTCCTCCCGCTCCAGGTATTCCAGGGCTTGGCGCTGGCGGGGAGAGAGCAGGTTGTAGTCCGCCTGGGGCTTGAGGACGCTGAACAGGTGCTCCTTGAGGCACGTCCACTCCTGGTGCATCTGCTTCCAGCCAGGATAGCCACTCCCGGAAGGGGCGGTGATATCCGGCTGTTCCGGATTCTTGAGCCGGTTTCCCGCTGTCGGCGGCTCCAGGGCGGCCATGATTTCGCAGCAGGGCCGACCGTTCTCCGTTCCGTTCTGGGTGCTGAGAATGACCGCGTCCGGCCCCAGTTCGGCGCGGATCTGCTTGAGCACGGTCCGCGTGTCCGGCCCGCGAAAGGTCTTAACCTGCATTGGCCATCCTCACCGTTGCTGCGGACTGGAGGTTGATCCCCGCGGGAATTTCGGCCTGGGAAATGATGGGCAGTGTGGGGATGAAGCGGGTGATGAGTTGGGCGAGGTGTGAGCGCAGACTGGGCGTGGTCAGCACCACGGGTTGGCCCTCGGAGACCATGGCCTGCTCCATGGCCGACTGGAGCCCCTGGATCAGTTTCTGGCCGTGGCCGGGGTCGATGTTCAGGTAGGTCCCCTGTTCGGTCTTACGCAGGTTCTCCTGAAGCAGGCGCTCCCAGTCCTGGTCCAGAATGATCACGGCCAGGTTGCTTCCTCCTGCCAGGTAGGGCTTGACGATGGTCCGGGCCATGCGTCCGCGGACGTATTCCGTGAGCAGGTCCGGGTCCTTGATGGATGGCCCGAAGTCGGCCAGGGTTTCCACGATGGTCAGCATGTCCCGAATGGAAACCTGTTCGCGGACCAGGTTCTGCAGCACCCGCTGCACGGTTCCCAGGGGCATGATCCCCGGGACCAGCTCTTCCACTGCCTTTGGGGCGCGCTTGGCCAGATTGTCCAAGAGGGACTGGATTTCCTGACGACCCAGGAACTCGTGCAGGTTGCGGCGGAAGACCTCGGTGACATGGGTGGCGATGACCGTGGAAGGATCCACCACGGTGTACCCGGCGAGCATGGCCTCGTCTTTCTGCTTGTCCGGGATCCACAGGGCCGGCAGGTTGAAGGCCGGTTCCCGGGTTTCCACGCCCTGGATGCGGTGTTTGGCGTCTCCGGGGTCCATGGCCAGGAAGTGGTCGATGAGAATTTCCGCGGAGGCCACCTGATTGCCTTTGATCATGATTACGTACTGGCCGGGCTTGAGCTGCAAGTTGTCGCGCAGATGCAGCGAGGGAATGATCACGCCCATATCCAGGGCGAATTGACGGCGAATGGAGCGGATGCGGGCCAGCAGGTTGCCGTTTTGGTCCTCGTCCACCAGGGGGATCAGGCCGTAGCCCACTTCCAGTTCCAGGGCGTCCAGGGGCAGTAATGCCTGAACTTCTTCCGGGGTATCCAGGCTGGGAGTCTTGGGTTTTTGCGACTCCTCGGCGAGCTTCTCGGCCTCGGCATGGCCGCGGCCGGCAATGTGGGATATGCCGAAAAGCATGCCGGCGAATACGAGAAACATAAAGGTCGGCATTCCCGGGACCAATCCCAGAACCAGGAGGATCGCGGATACCAGACGCAGAGCCTTGGAGTGCAGGGTCAACTGGCCGATGAATTCCTGGCCCATGTCCGCTTCCGCGGCGGCCCGGCTGACGATGATGCCGGCGGAGGTGGAAATGATCAGCGAGGGAATCTGGGCCACCAAGCCGTCGCCGATGGTCAGGATGGTGAAGGTGGCCCCGGCGTCGCCCCAGGCCATGCCGTGCTGAAAAACGCCGATGAACAGGCCGCCGACAATATTGACGGCGGTGATGATCATACCGGCTTTGACGTCCCCGGAGACGAATTTTGCCGCGCCGTCCATGGCTCCGTAAAAGTCCGCTTCCTTCCGAATTTTTTCTCGGGAAAGCTTCGCCTCGGTCTCATCGATCAGTCCGGCGTTCAAGTCCGCCTCAATGGCCATCTGTTTGCCGGGCATGGCGTCCAGGGTGAACCGGGCCGCGACTTCGGCGATGCGCGTGGTGCCGGTGGTGATGACCATTTTATTCAGAATGAAGATGACCAGAAAGATGATCACGCCGATAACATAGTTTCCGCCGACCACGAACTGGCCGAAGGCCTCGATCACCTTGCCGGCCGCTCCGGGGCCTTGGTCGCCGTTGAGCAGGATCAGACGGGTGGAAGCCACGTTCAGGGCCAGTCGGAGCAGGGTGGTCACCAGGAGCAGGGAGGGAAAGATCGAAAATTCTAGGGGAGAGCGCATGTACATGGCCGAAAGCAGCACCACGAATCCCAGGGAGATGCTCAGGGTGAGCATGGCGTCCAGGATGATCGTGGGCATGGGGATAAGCATCACGAACAGAATGGTCACCACGCCGCCGGCCAGGAAGATGTTCCCGTATCCGGAGAAACGGGAGTAGTCGATATTGCTGAGGCTGATCGCGGCTTGAGCCATGGTTTTGACGCTCGTCCTTTAGGGCAGGATGCTCTGTTTGCGGTAATCTTTAAGCATGTTGCGAGTGGAACTCGTCGGATTCTCTTTGCCCGGCGATTACCTGCGCCGGAATTTTGGCAACTGGGCCAGGATGGAGGCCACGGCCTGGAACAGTTCCTCGGGGATCATCCGGCCGACCTCAACGCTTTTATACAAGGCCTGTGCCAGGGGCTTGTTCTCCCGGATGGGGATGTTGTGCTCCTGGGCGATCTCCCGGATTTTCGCGGCCATGAAGTCCGCTCCCTTGGCCAGGACCATGGGCGACGGGGCCTCCAGCGGGTTGTAGCGTAGGGCTATGGCCAGGTGGGTCGGGTTGGTGATGACCACGTCGGCTTTGGGCACGCTCTCCATCATCCGCTTTTGCATCACGGCCATCATTTTTTGACGCTGCTTGTTCTTGATGGCTTGATCGCCTTCGGCCTGCTTCCGTTCGTCCTTGACCTCGTCTTTGGTCATTTTCAGGTTTTCCTCGTAATCCCAGCGGGTGTAGGCCAAATCCGCGATGGCGATGATCAGCATGGGTATCAGGGCGTAGATGACCATTTTCGCGCCGGTGATCAGCATGTAGCTGGCTACGGTCAGTGCGTCCTGATAAAAGAGAGGAATGAAATTCGGGGATTCCATTTTCAGTACAAGGTAAGGTGCGAACCCCACGACAATGACCATGAACAGGCTGCGCAGCAGGCGGACCACGGTCTGGGTGCTGATGAATAGTCGCTTTATACCAGCGACGATATTGAGTTTTTTCCAAAAGTTGGACAGTTCGAAGACCTTCAAGGTCCAGAGATGGCCGACTTGCAGGCGCACGGTCAGGAACGCCACCAGCGCACAGGTGAACATCACCGGCAGGACCATCACCGCGATACGCCAGGAGACCGTCTGGAAGAGCAAGTAGACGGTTTCCGGGGTGAATTCAGTGAGTAGATTTTGGCTGAACGTCCAGACGAAAAGGTCGTTCATCTGGTTGACCATGATTTGGATCATGAACAGCAGGGCGAGAAAGCCTCCCAGCAGCACCGTGACCTTGGGCAACTCCTGACTTTTGGGGACATTGCCCTTTTCCCTGGCCTTGTCGCGCTGTTTCGGGGTGGCTTCTTCGGTTCTACTCGGATCGCTCTGGGGCATGGTCCGGCCTTTAGCTCCTCTTCGTTTAGTCTATGTTGCGTGAAGCAACGCGGGAAACGCTCAGCGTCCGCTGAGCATGACGCCCTGGAACATGGAGCCGAGCATCAGAATGAAGTCCTGCACGTAGAGCCCCATGATTGTGAACATGGTGCCGAGAAACAGAAATCCCACGGCGATTTTCAGGGGAAAGCCGACGAAGATCACGTTCATCTGCGGCGCGGCCTTGGCCACCAGGCCCAGGGCCAGGTCGATCAGAAACAGGGCCACCATCACCGGGCTGGCAATCTTGACCGCCAGGATGAATATCTGGCTGGAAAAGCGGATCATTTGTTCAGATAGTGCCGGCGTGAGCAACAGCCCGCCCGGAGGAACAAGAGTGAAGCTGTGGGTCAGGGCGTGGAGCAGATGCAGGTGCCCGTTGAGGCTTAGAAAAATGAGCAGGGAGGTCATGTACAGGAAGTGGGCGGTCACGGCCATGCTGACCCCGGAACTGGGGTCCACGACACTGACCATGGCAAAGCCCATCTGAAAGCCGATCAACTGCCCGCCGGTCTGGATGGCGGCGAACAGCACCCGAACGATCAGCCCCAGGGCTAGCCCCAAGATCAGTTCGCCCAGGATCATCAAGGCGATCATGATGGGGTGGGCCGGGAAATAGTCCGCTGAAAACGCCAGGTGCGGCCAAAGCCCCAGGGCCAGGACCAAACACAAGGCCGCCTTTGCCGGCAGGGGAATGTTTTCCCCGCCGAAAAACGGCAGCATGAAGACGATCAGGCTGATTCGGAACAGCGTCAGAAAAAAGCTGAGATAAATCCTGGGATCAAAGGAGAACAGGTCCATTGCCGGAGCGAAGCAAGTTTTGGACCATCGATTCGCTTCGTTCTTGATGAGCCGATAAAACGGCGTCGCTTCCATGGCGAGAATTTCATGGTCGGGATTTCTTTGCCAGGAGACAGGGAGATCGATATGAATTACATTCTTTCCATTCGAGCGTGGTTATCGTGGTCATCGTGGCCAGGGACCATGCCATTGTCGGGGGGCCGGTTCTTTTTGTAACCGTAAGCAAACAATCAAGCACCGCAGGGGTTTTTTGCATGGGATGGGTCGGCGTTGAATGCCTTGAAGAGGGTATGATTTTAGGAGCTGATCTCGTGACCTCGGATGGGCGTTTTTTGTTGCCCCAGGGTATGGTGTTGCAGGATCGTCATATCAAGACCGGTAAGGCATGGGGAGTCCGGCGGGTGGATATTCTCGGTCTGGACCAGGACCAGGCGAACGCGGCCAGGGTGAACGAGATCGGTCCGGAGTATCTGGAACAAAGCCGGTTGCTGCTGGAGCCGTTCCTGCGTTGCGTGACGGATGATCATCCCGGGATACGGGAAATCGTCCGCGTCACGGTGGAACGGGCGGCCTTGGAACTGGCCGCGGGCGAGCAACCTGAACGATGTATGGAGGGTCAGCTCCCCGCGCCGGATCATCGTGTCACGCGGTCCGAAGATGGCGAAGAGGCGGCCGAAAAGTTGGTTCAGATCCAGGAGAAACTGGTCACTTTGCCTGCTGTATACGGGCGAATCATGGAGGTTCTGGAGTCGCCTTACAGCTCCGCCTTTCATATCGCCGAGTTGGTGAGCAAGGACAGCAGCCTGTCCGCGAAACTGCTCAAGCTGGTCAACAGCCCGCTGTACGCGTTTCCGTCCCGGATCGATTCCATTTCCCGAGCCGTGGCCTTGTTGGGTACCAGGGAATTGTCTTCTCTGGCCCTGGGTCTTTCCGTGGTCAGTGCCTTTGAAGGCATTCCCGTGGCGACGCTGAACATGAAGCAGTTCTGGAAGCACAGCGTCAGCGCAGCGGTATATGCCGGCCTGATCGCCGCTCATGCACGGGGGGCTTCGCGGGAGCGCTGCTTCACTGGTGGACTCCTGCACGATCTGGGCTGGCTGGTCATGCTCAGCAAAATGCCTGGAGCATGCGCCCAGGTCATGTTTTTGTCCCGGACCCAAGGTGCTCCCCTGTACCAGGTGGAGCAAGAATTACTCGGCTTTGACCATGCCCAGGTCGGAGGGATGCTTTGCCGGAAGTGGCGCTTGCCGGACAGCCTGACGGAAATGATTCGCTTTCATCATGCTCCGGAGCAGGCCTCCGTGCCGCTTGAGGCCGGCATCGTGCATCTGGCCAATATCCTGGCCGTGGCCGTCGGAGTCGGCGCCAGCGGTCAGGGGGTGCTTCCTCCGCTCTCCGACTCGGCCTGGGACCTGGTCGGCATGTCCCCCTGCGACATCGGTCCCCTGGTCCGGCAGGCCGATCGCCAGGTCGCGGATATTCTTCACGTATTTCTCCTGGGCGGCTAGGTGAACCTCATGCAGTCAAACGAAGACCGTATCCAAATCCTGGAGACCGAGGTTCATTTTTTACGCGAACAGCGCCGCCAATCCGTGGAGGCGTTGGAAATGGCCGCCGGTCTGGGACATTTCGAGACGCCCTTGCTCCAGGTCGCGGATGAGCATGCCGTGCTCAAGGAAATCGCCGAAAAGGCCCGTGGTTTGATCGACCTGCGGGCGGTTTCCTTTTTTCTGGTGCAGCCGGACCATTCCTTTGCCGGAGCGTTTTGTGACCCTCCGGAGTATGCTGCGTTCCTGGACCGGGAGGTCGACGGGCTCATCGACGACTACTCCTTCTCCAGAATCCTGCGCCGAGGGCGGCCCGAAATTCTGTCCGCAAGCAGCCGGGACATGCGCCTGGTCCTGCACACGTTGGCCACGCCGACCAGGATTCGAGGCATGTTCGTCGGCATCCTGGGTCAGGATCCGAGCACGATTCCAGACACCCATCACGCCTTGCTGTCTATTCTCCTTCTGGCTGGAGCCGCGGCCCTGGAGGGGCTGGAGGCCTACCAACGGCTGCGAGACCGACAGCGCGAACTCGCCCACCAAGCCGAAGACGCCACCCGTCGGTACCAGGAAATCGTCTCGGGGGCGCCGCTGGGTATTTTTCAGGCCACTCCGGAAGGCCGCTACCTTTTTGTCAATCCCGAATACGCAAGGCTGGCCGGGTACGTCGACCCGGATGAGATGGTCGCTCAGGTTTCGGATATCGCCGCGCAGCTTTATGCCGATCCGGCGGACCGGGAGCGCTACAAAGAGCATCTACGTCGATACGGTCGGACATCCGGCTACGAGGTGGAGTTGAAACGCCGCGACGGACAGTCTTTTTGGGCCTCGCTGGATACCAGAGTGCGCCACGACGCCCAAGGTAATCCGGTCTATAACGGTTTTTTGACGGATATCACGGCCCGGAAGCAGGCTGAGAAGGATCGAGAAAAGCTGCAAGCCCAACTCTTTCAGGCTCAGAGGGTGGAATCCGTGGGCATTCTGGCCGGAGGCGTGGCCCATGACTTCAACAATCTGCTTCAGGCCATGAGCGGCAACATTGAGCTATTGCTTCAGGCCGGGGCCTTCGCGCATCGCGAGGAGGCCCGGTTGCGGACCGTGGCCCAGTCCCTGGAGCGGGCCGCCAGACTCGTGGAGCAGCTCTTGTTGTTCAGTCGCAAGGCTGAATTCCGGAAGATCCGTGTGGACTTGAATCGAGAGGTGCGGGAAGTCTTGCGGATGCTGGAACGAACCATCCCGAAGATGATCGCTCTGGAACCGCGGCTCGATCCCCTGATCTGGCCTTTGGCCGCGGACCCGGTGCAGATCGAACAGGTTCTACTCAATCTGGCCAACAATGCCGTGGACGCCATGCCCGATGGAGGACGGCTGGAGTTCAGGACCATCAACGCGTTTCTGGATGAGAATTTCGTCCTCGCGCATCCCGGCGCGGCTGCTGGATGCCATGTTCTGCTCACGGTGACGGACACGGGGTGCGGCATGGACCAGGAGGTCCTGGATCGTGCATTCGATCCGTTTTTTACCACCAAGGATGTGGGCAAGGGCACCGGCCTGGGCTTGGCTTCGGTCTACGGGATCGTCACGGCGCATGGTGGGTTTATCGAGTGTCGCAGCGCCCCGGGGCAGGGCACGACGTTCAACGTCTACTGGCCGGCCGCGGAAAACGGCGCGGTCCCTCTCGCCGATGCGGCCTTGGAGTCCAGACCCCGAGGCGGCAACGAAACCATCCTGGTGGTGGACGACGAGCCGGAACTTCGGGATCTGACGCGGGAAGCTTTGGAGGATTACGGCTATGCCGTGCTCAGCGCGGCCAACGGAGAAGAAGCCTTGGCGATTTTTCAAGACCAGAGCCGTTCCATTGACTTGGTCCTGCTGGACTTGAACATGCCCGGCATGGGCGGTCACGGATGTCTCCAGGAACTGCTGCGCCTCGATTCCGGGGTCAAGGTGATTATCGCCAGCGGCTACGCGACGCATGGCCACGGCAAGGACGCCCTGACATCCGGAGCCAAGGGGTTTCTTGGCAAGCCGTATCAGTTGAGGGAGTTGGAGGCCAAGGTGCGTGAGGTGCTGGAGTTGTCGGGAGCCGAAAACTCGCCCTGAATCGCTCTGGAATCGTCGTGATGGCGGTTCAGTTTCCGGGCACCGGAACGCTGGTGAGCAGGTATTTCAGGTCCTCGTCCGTGAAGTAGAATCCGAGCCCGGCGTAGAAGGAGCGGCGGTCTGAGCGGACAAAGTCGTCCATGCCCAGGCTGGCGTAAAAGTTGCGCAGGAAGTAAAGTTTGGCGCCGGCCTTGAGGTGCGGGTTGTCGTCCGGATCAAAGTCAAAGGCTTCGAAAAGCAATTGCACCCGGTCGTCCCAGAGGTAGTATTCCAGACCCATGCCGCCGGTGCTCTCGATCAGGCCGCCGCGCAGCACCAGGTTGTCCCAGCGCTTGGCCAACTGAGCGGAGAACGTGATCTTGCTCTGGCGGTACTTGTCTTCGATTTCCCGGATCGTGGTCCGTTCCCCGTTCACCCAGCGCTCGGTGAAGGTCTCGGTCTTTTCCCGACGGCCGCGAGGATTGTCCACCACGGAGAGCAGATAGTACTTGTCCTCCGCCGGTTGCAGGCGCAGAGTCAAGGCGGACTTGGTCTCGCCGTGGCGGGCCAGGTACTCGCTGGTGAAATCCACGGAGGTCCGGAACTGGTCCTGCTTGGTGAGGATTCTGTTCAGACCTTCCAGGGCCTTGTCCAGTTCCTGGGCCGTGGTGTCCTCGTTGATCAGCTTGCCCAGGGTGCCTTGGCCTTCGTCGATTTTTCGGGAGACGCTTTCCAGGGAAGCCATGGTCTCCCGCAGATCGTGACCCATCTCCGGGTCGTTGATCAGCTTGGCCAGCGGGCCTTCGCCGGACTCCAGGCGGGCCAATACGCCTCCGGCCTGGTCCAGGGTGGTCTTGAGCTGGCCGGAGGCGACTTCCAGGTTGGCCACGATCCGGTCGATGCCTTCCTTGTTCGTCCCGGCGATGTCCCGCAAGTCCGTGGAAAAGTCACGGAAATTGCGGACGATGAACTCAACGCTTTCAGCGTTGGCCTGGACCATCTCGTTCAGGCCCATGGCGGCGTCGCGCAGGCTTTGGAAGGCCAGGCGCAGGTCCTGCTCGCCCTGTTCCCCGCCGAAGACGTTGGCCGCGCTGCGGGCCACGACGCGAATGTCGTCGGCGATCTCGCCGACCTTGGTGAACAACTGGTCCAGGTCCGCCGGGGTGTCGCCCCGGGCGATCCGCTCCCCGGCTTCGACCCGGGGAAACGGATCACTGCCGGGAGAAATCTCAATGAATTTGTCGCCCAACACACCCCGGGTACGGATGGTGGCCACGGCGTCGGAGCGGATTTGGACGTTGGGCAACAACTGGAGGGTCACCCGGGCCCGGTTCTCATCCAGGTTGATGGCCTGGACCAAGCCGACCTCAATGCCGGCGATTTCCACCGGCGAATTGGTTTTCAACCCGGAGACGTTGTCGAAAAAGACGTCCACCTCGTAGCTTTCCCTGGGCACGAATACGCCGGTACCCACTTTCATGGTCATGTAGGCCAAGGCCGCGAGGGCGATCAGGACGAAGACGCCTACCTTGATTTCTGCTCCGGATCTCACGATCTCTGCTCCATGGAAGATAATTAAACGACTTTGATCGGCCCTTGCGCCCGACCGTGGATGAATTGCTGAACCACCTCGTCGTCCCAGTCCCGGATCTGGTCCGGCGTGCCCTGGGCGATGATCCGTCCGTCGAAGAGCATGAACAGCTTGTGTCCGGTGCTCATGGCCGCGGAAATATCGTGGCTGATGACCACGCAGGTGGCCCTGAACTCGGACTGGGTGCGTACGATCAGTTCGTTGATGGCCGCGGCCATGACCGGGTCCAGGCCGGACGTGGGTTCATCGAAAAGGACGATTTTCGGATCCAGGGCCAGGGCCCGGGCCAGTCCGACCCGCTTGCGCATCCCGCCGGAAAGCTCCGAGGGGAGCTTGTGACCCTTGTCCTTCAGGCCCACGGCGGCCAGCTTGTCAGCCACGATGTCCAGGATTTCCCGGCGGCTTTTGCTGGTGTGCTCCAGAAGCGGAAACGCCACGTTATCCTCCACGTTCATGGAGTCGAACAAGGCGGATTCCTGGAAGAGCATGCCGAACTTGCGACGGATCGGGGCCATCTTCCGTTCGCTCATTCGGGCGATGTCCTGGCCGTCGATGATTACCTGGCCCTGGTCCGGGCGCATCAGGCCGATGATGTGCTTGAGCAAAACGCTCTTGCCGCCGCCGCTCCGTCCGATGATCACGCTGACCGAATCCTTGGACACGGCCAGGTCCAGGCCGCGCAGGACATGCTCCTGGCCGAAGCTTTTATGCACTTGGCGCAGTTCGATGATCGGTTCCGGTGTCATATCGGTTCGTCGCCATGCTACATCATGAGGGCGGTGAGCACGTAGTCGAAGGTCAGGATCAACACGGAGGAGAGGACTACGGATTGGGTGGTGGCCCGACCGACGCCCTCGGCGCCGCCCCTGGTGTAAAAACCCTTGTAGCATCCCACCAAGGTGAGGATCAAACCGAAGCAGGCCGCTTTGATCAGCCCGTTGTAAATGTCGCTGAGTTCCACGTACTCATATATCTTGTTCATGAATATCCCGCCGTGGATGCCCAGCAGTTTGACCCCCACGAGATACCCGCCCACCACGCCGATGAAGTCGGACAAGGCGGTGAGTAGGGGAAGCATGATCACCCCGGCCATGATCCGGGGCAGGACGAGATACTGGACCGGGTTGATGGCCATTACGGACAGGGCGTCCACCTGTTCCGTGACGCGCATCGTGCCGATCTCCGCGGCAATGGCCGAGCCGGCCCGCCCCGTGACCATCAAGGCCGTGATCACCGGCCCCAATTCGCGGGTCATGGACAGGGCCACCGTGGCCCCGACCAGGGTTTCGGCGGAAAACATCCGGAAGGCGTAGTAGGTTTGCAGAGCCAGGACCATGCCGGTGAACAGCGAAGTCAGGGCGACCACGAACACCGAATTCACGCCGATGAACTCCATCTGCTTGAAAAACAGCCGCCAGCGCCAGGGCGGGCGGAACAGCCAGCCCACGGCCTCCAGAAAAAGAAGCATCATCCGGCCGGTTTCCCGGGAAATGGTCAGGGCGATGGTGCCGAGAGAGGCGACAAGTTGGGTCATGGGGGCTGGGGGCAGAATTCAGGAGTCAGTATTTAGTATTTAGTATTCAGGAGTCAGGAGTCAGAATTCAGGAGTCAGAAGTCAGAATTCAGGGGTCAGGAAGGCCAAGTTGGGCGATTGATTTCAGCATTCTGAATTCTGAATACGGAATTCCATCTTTTTCATTTTCTCCACCAGGATGGATCCGGACCGGTGAACCACCAGTCCGTGTGGTCCGTGCGCAGGATGACCTCCGCCAAGTCCTTGGCAACGTCGGTGCGCAGCCGCGGCACGGCGCAGTCGATCCACTTGGCGGCATAGGGGTTGCCCAGGTCCTGTTCCTGCTTCAGGTTCAGGATCAGGTCAAGCTGATCCGCGTCGTGCACCAGTCGGGCCTCCAGGGTCTGTTCGCCTTCAAGTTCGTGCCACCATTGGAGCACTTCGTCCAGTCCGGTCCCTTCGAGGGCGTGCTCCAGGGCCAGCAGGGCGTTGCGGCTGTTGTATATCCGATTGACGTAGTTGAAATCGCCGATCCGGGTTTCGTGCAGGTCGTGAAACAGGGCCATGCCCATGGTCCGCCCCATGCTCGCCCCGGTCAGAGTGGCCAGGACATAGGCGATGACCGTGGTTCGGAAGGAGTGCTCGGCGACGTTTTCCCGTCCGGAACCCAAAAACTGGTACCCGGTGCGCGGCGTCTTGCGCAACATGCCGACTTCAAACAGAAAGTGGGTCAACCGTTGGATTCGAGCGCCGTCTGGGAGGCAGACGTCGGAAGAAGCCGTATCTTGGGCGGCGAGGCTATCGAAATCTGGTGTGATGCGCGTCATGGGTTGAAGGTCGGTACGGCGGGACGTTTCATCGGCTGCCCGTCAAAAATTAAAACCCTATAGTCCTCCAAGAACGGGTCGTTGGTCAAGCTCGGCCCGACAAGGATTTTTATCAATACGGTTGCCAGTTCGGGGGATGGATTGTATGGCTATTCAAAAAAGAAATGGTGGTACAATATGACACATGATTCGCAAAATGGCCTGCATCCCTTGATTCGCGGCGCGATTATCGGGGGCTCCATCGGCTTGATGGCGGTGTGGTTCGGATACGACATGGGCCGGGCTTTCTTTCTTGGGGTTATCTGCGGCGGCTTGGGCGCGTACACGGCCCAGCGCATTCAGGAAAAACGGCGCAAGAAGTGAACGAACCGGCTTCTTGGCGCTTTATCACGGAGGATCGTTATGTCCGCTGAACATGCCGAAATGGGCGTTTTTCAGGCCCTGCTGGGGCGGCGCAGCGTTCGCAAATTTACGGATCAGCCCGTGGATCTCGAGGACCTGCGGCGGATTCTGGAGGCCGGACGCTGGGCGCCCAGCGGATTGAACAATCAGCCCTGGCGCTTTTTGGTCGTCCAGGCCGGAGACCCTCGGCAAGCGGCGCTGGCCGGATTGACGAAGTACGGCCATATTGTCCGCGAGGCCCAGGCCTTGATCGTCGTGTGCCTGCACAAGCCGGCCATGTATCATGAAGGCAAGGATCATCAGGCCGCCGGGGCCTGTATTCAGAACATGCTGCTGGCCGTTCACGGCCTGGGACTGGGCGGGGTCTGGCTGGGCGAGGTCCTCAACCAGGAGGCGCTGGTCATGGAGGCGCTCCAACTGCGTACCGAGGAGTACCGGCTGATGGCCGTGATCGCCCTGGGCCATCCGGCCCAGCCGTCCTCGCGGCTCGACGGTGCCGGCGGTTCCGCGCGGCGTCCCTTGGACGAACTTCTTTTGGAGGCTTTATAAATGCCATCCGTACATACCTTTCCCCTGGGCCCCCTGCAAACCAACTGCTACCTCGTGGCCAACGGCGAAGAGGCGCTGGTCGTCGATCCGGGCGGAGCCCCGGACGCGGTTCTGGATTTCGCGGCGTCCAAAAATTTGCAAATCCGGCAGATCCTGAACACCCACCTGCATTTCGACCATCTTTACGGCAACCAGGCACTGCACTTGGCCACCAAGGCCTCCATCCGCGTGCCGGAAAAGGACGTCCCGTTGCTGGCCAGCGGAATAGGCGGCGGCAACTACATGGGGATGCCCAAAGTAGAGACTTTTGCGTACGAGTCCGTCGGCGAGGGAGAGTGGACCCTGATTGGGCTGAAATGCCGGGCATTGTTCACGCCCGGGCATAGTCCAGGGAGTCTGTCCTTTTACTTTCCCGAACTGGGCGCGGTGTTCGTGGGCGACGTGCTTTTCGCCGGATCCATCGGGCGGACCGACTTTTTCGGCGGTGATCTGGAGACGTTGCTTGGCTCGGTCCGCTCCCGGCTGTTCACCCTGCCTCCGGAGACGGTGGTTTATCCCGGGCACGGTCCGGCCACGACCATCCGGGAAGAACAGCGAACCAATCCGTTTTTTGAGGAGTAGCCTTCATGGTTGCTGGAGAAAGGGAGATGTCCCCCCCCGTCGACTCTATGGAGGAGATCGCGCCCTACGCCGTTGGCGACTTTACCTCTCCGGCGATTTTTTCGTGTAGTCCGCGTAGCGGGGGCAACAGCGACAACGCGGCGGAATTTTTTCGGGAGGGGGTGCGTCTGGCCGGAGGGCGCGGCCAATTGTTTTATCTCAGAGATTACGCCGTTCATTCTTGTCTGGGCTGCATGCGCTGCGAACAGGATCCGCGAGGAGAGTGCTTTTTGACCGCTCGGGATCAAAGCTCGCCTTTGTTCCAGGCTTTGCTGGCCGCGCCGATGCTCTTCATCGCCGCGCCCATCTACTTCTATCACCTGCCGTCTCAGTTCAAGGCCTGGATCGACCGCAGCCAGTCATATTATCTGCGCTGGGAGCGAGGAGATCCGCTGCTTAAGAACCTTCCCCCGCGTCCGGCGGTGGTCAACCTGGTGGCCGGTCGGCGTCAGGGCGAACGATTGTTCGAAGGGACGCTGCTGACGTTGAAGTACTTTCTGGCCACCTTCAATTTCACCATTCAGGAACACCACGCTTTTCGCGGCATCGATGCATCCGAGGATTTGCGCATGCATCCTCAGGCCGGGGAAGAGTTGATCGCCGCGGGTCGGGAGGCATGGGCGAATTTAGTCAAGCAGAACTCGGCCTGAGTTCGCTTCGGCATGTCGCGGGCCGGTGTCGTGGCGTTGTCGCGGACTTTTTTCGATCCGGCTTTCCAGCGCTGGGGCGACGGTGTCCGGTTTGCGGAATTCTTGCGGACGTGGATGCTCCAGGAGGGGCCGGAGCATGGGGCGACGATTCGAGTGGGGTTTTCGGCGTATGTGCCGCCTGTCGAGCCGAACTGCCGCAACGGACCGAGGGGTTTTGTCTTCGCTGCGGCCTGATCTTTCGTGTTTCCTCGGAACCCGCGACGTTGTGCCTGGATTGTCGCGTCGCTCCGCCGCCCTGGGAGGACGCTTTTTTTTATGGGCCGTACGAGGGACGGCTTAAGGCTCTGGTATTGCGTTTCAAGTTCCAGGCTCAGCTCGGGCTTGGCGAGGTGCTGCACGGCCTACTCCGCCGCTCGCTGGAATTTCGCGACGTCCCCGGCCATGACCTGATCGTCCCCGTGCCGTTGCACCCCCGACGTCTGCGAGGGCGCGGATTCAATCAGAGCCTGGAACTGGCCCGGGGCTTGGCCCAAGACAAGTTCGGGGGGAAGTCCGGGGGCAAATTCGGAGGCAAGTTCGCAGGCAGGTACGGGCGGTTGGAACCCCATGCCTTGGTTCGGTTGCGCGATACGCCGCCCCAGCATACCCTGCCCAGGGCCGTACGCAGGCGCAACCTGGCCGGGGCTTTTCTGGCCGACCCCGCCAGAGTTCGCGGCCGGTCCGTGCTGTTGGTGGACGACATCCTGACCACCGGAGCCACGGTCCGAGCCGCGACCAGAGAATTGAAGCGGTGTGGAGCGACACGCGTCGACCTGCTTGTTCTGGCCAGGGCCTGATTCGACTGAGGCCCGAGCGAGGTCTCATGGAGACGTTCCTGGAGGCTTGTCATGGCGTCCGGGGTGAAGAAAATCTTGTGAACATCGAAAAAGCCCTTGACGATGCGAAAGTGTTTCGCATATGAGGGCTGTTTCTGCATTTGGGAGGCCGATAATGAAATATGCAATCGTGGAGTCGGGCGGAAAACAATACCGCATGGAAGAGGGAGCGAGCCTCAAGGTCGACAGGATTCACGCCGAACCCGGCGCGGAAGTCTTCCTGGACAAGGTTCTGCTTGTCGGTGATGGCGATGAAGCCGCCGCCGGTCAACCGTACGTGCCGGAGGCCAAGGTGGCCTGTGAGGTCCTGGAGCACGGACGGGACAAGAAGATCATCGTGTTTCGGTTCTGGCGACGCAAGGATTCCAGGAAAAAGCAGGGGCATCGTCAGGAATTCACCCGAATCATGGTCAAATCCATTCAGGCTTAGCCAGGGAGAAGCATCATGGCACATAAAAAGGCTGGAGGAAGCTCCAGAAACGGTCGCGACAGCGCTGGTCAGCGTCGCGGTGTGAAGCGCTTCGGCGGCCAGCAGGTTTTGGCCGGCAATATCCTCGTCCGCCAGTTGGGGACCAAATTTCATCCCGGCAAGAATGTCGGCATGGGGCGGGATTACACCCTGTTCGCGTTGACCGACGGCGTGGTTCAGTTCGAACGCTACACCCGGCAGCGTAAGGTCAAGACCAGGGTCAATATCGTTCCCGCGAGTTAGACCCAGCGGATTCCTTCTGGCATCGTGCGTTTATCCGGCATGATGCGGCAAGTTTTTTTAAAGTGCGGACTCCGAAGTCCGCACTTTTTTTTTCCCCGCTTTTCTTTTGTGCCGGAGTTTGCTAAATTTGTTTTAAAAATCCTTGAGTGAGACTGTTTTCTCTCCCTCGCTCATCTTCAATCATCGGGAAAGTTCCATGGCTCTGAGCACACCAAGCACCTTGAATCTGCGGCAATCGCCGCCGATCAGCGCCAAGGAGTTCGCTGAACTGCGCCAATATATCTATGATCTTGCCGGTATCGACATCCCGGAGCGGCGCAAATATCTCCTAGAAAATCGTCTTGGCCCGCGACTCTCGGAACTGGGTTTGCGCAGTTACGGCGAATACACGATGCTCCTGCGGCGCGGTCCGAGCAAGGACGAGGAGCTGAAATTCTTTTTTTCCAAGATCACCACCAATGAGACCAGCTTTTATCGGGATCTTAAGCAATTGGACGTCTTTGAAAAGCATGTGCTCAAGGAAGTGCTGGAGGAGCGGGGCAAAACGGACGACAAGGCCTTGCACATTTGGTCCGCCGGTTGTTCCTCCGGGGAAGAGCCCTATACCCTGGGCATCATGCTGCACGAGGCCTTGCGCATGTCCATCATCGGGTGGAAGATACGGATCACGGCCAATGATCTTTCCCCGGACATGGTCGCCAAGGCCAGGGACGGCTTGTACGGCGAACACGCCTTGCGAACCACGCCCAAGGACATCGTTGACCGGTATTTCTCCAAGGAGCCCAGCGGCTACAGAATCCACCCCAAGGTCAAAAAGCTCGTCTCTCTAGGGCTGATCAATCTGAACGACAAGCTGGCCGTGAAGCGCGTACCGCGGTCGCACATAATCTTTTGCCGCAACGTGATCATCTATTTTGACGACGACATGAAACAGAGAGTCATCGCCGGTTTTTACGACAATTTGCTGCCCGGGGGATACCTTGTGCTTGGTCACTCCGAAACCATTCACAAGCATTCTCGCGCCTTCAAGCCCCTGATCAAGCCCGGGGGGATCGTGTACAGAAAGGAAACGTGATGCGATTCGCTCGGATTTCTTACCGCAACGGAGGTTGGCTGTGATCAGAGTTTGCACGGAATATCTCCTTCCCGGCATGATAGTGGCTAAAAAAATTCCGGGGGTGGACGGAGGTATTCTTCTGGAGTCCGGCGCATTGCTTGGCGATGAGCAGATCGCCCTGCTCAAGAATATCGGTCTCTCCGCCGCATATGTGCGTTTGCCCGTGGAGATGGACTTGGAATCCGAGGCCGCGCGTCAGGCTGAGCGCCATGTTCGGAATTTTTTCATCTATGTCGATCCGGATCATGAAGCCCTGAAAAGTCTTTTTTCCATCGCCGTGAAGCGTACGGCCGCTGCCGTGACAAGCGGTTGGGAGATGCCCTGCGAGAGTGCGCTGCGGGCCAAAAACGTGGAGCACCTTTCCGACGAGTTCATCAAGGACGTGGGCAGCGCCGCGCAAATCGTCCGCCATGAGGTTGGTCTGGCCTCATTTCCGGACATTTACTTTAAAATCCGAGAAGTCCTGGACAATCCCAAGAGTTCGGCCCGGGACATCGCCGATGTGGTGAACACGGACGTGGGTTTTTCGGCCAAGCTGCTCAAGCTGGTGAACAGTCCTTTTTTTGGATTCACCGCCACCGTTGATTCCGTTTCCCGGGCGGTCTCCCTGGTCGGGGCTCAGGAAATTTCCACCCTGGCCTTGGGCATTTCGACCATCAACTATTTCAAGAACATTCCCCCTGAGTTGATGGACATGCGCACGTTTTGGCGCCACTCCCTGCGTTGTGCCGTGTTTGCCAAGCTGATCGCGTCCAAGTTGAAGCTGCCTTCCGAGCGTCATTTCACCGCCGGGTTGCTGCACGACGTCGGCCGATTGGTCATTTTTAAAAACATGGCCTATGCGTCGGTTGAAGCGCTGCTCTTGGCCCGGAGCGACATGGTTCCTCTGGTGGAGGCCGAAAATACGGTCTTGGACTATAACCATGCCGACGTGGGGGGGGTATTGCTGGCCGAGTGGGGTTTTCCAAAAGCCTTGAAGGACCTCATCAGCCACCACCATGCCCCGGAAGAGGCCGCATCCAGGAAAGAGGCCGCCATCATTCAGCTCGCGGACATCATGGCCAATGTTGCGGAAATATCCACCGGCGGTTTCTATGCATTGCCCGGAATGACTCAGGAAGATTGGGATCTTCTGGAGTTGGACGCTTACTTTTTGTCCAAGCTGATGGATATGCACGACGCTCACTTCGAGGAAATCACGGCCGTGCTGCTGTAGTCGGCCGCCATTCCCTTTTTCGCGATCATGGCAGTTCGCTTCGATGTCGGCATCATCAATCCGTTCCTGGACGCGGTTGTCGGTGTTCTGGGCATGATGGCCTCGGTGGAGGTCAAACCCGGCAAACCGTATATCAATCGCAAGCGGTCCGCGGTGGGCGACGTCACCGGGACCATCGGCATTTCCGGATCCGCCGACGGGGTGATGTCGTTGACCCTGGACGAGGCGGTGATTTTGAAGGTCGTCAACAACATGCTCGCCGAGAACTATACGGAGATCAACGATGAAATCGCGGACGCCGTGGGCGAGTTGACGAACATGATCGCCGGACAGGCTCGCCAGGATTTGGTCAAGGAAGGCCTGACTCTCAAAGCCTCCACTCCCACGGTGATCATCGGCAAGGGGCACAAGATCAGCCACATCACCTCATCCCCGATCCTGTCCATTCCCTTCGCCACCAGCGAAGGCTCGTTGGTGGTGGAGGTCTCCTTTGACTCCACGGAGCCGGAAACCACCTGACTCACGCGCCACGTATCGCCGGGCACGTCCGAACCGAACCGCCGTGCTGACCATCAAATGTTCCGGCTGCAAAGCCAAGCTGTGGAAGTACAAAAAGATCGGACCGGGCAAGGTGCTGCGTTGCCATAAGGCCAGGATCAGCAACCGGTTCGAGGTCCAAGAGCGGGGCGAGAAGCTGATCTGTCCGTGCGGCCGGGAGATCGCGACGGACAGGGGCCGTTTTTACAAGATGCATCCGGACGCGTTTACGCACACCGGAACAAAAGATACGGCCTAAAGACACGTTCAGGCAATCGCCTTTCCATATGCTGTCACGCTTTTTTTTACGCAATCCCGCTACCCGCGCCTTTTACGACCAGTTCGTCGTCAGACCCGACTATTCGACCTGGAACTGGCTGCATGGCTATGTTTACGGTCGCTGGCCCCAACTGTACATCGCCCTGGGGACGGGGCGGCATCCGTTGGCTCGGGCGTTGAAGCCTCTGTTTTTCTTGTTTCGAAGGGCCGCGGCGTCGAGCGAAGCGCCCAGGTCCTCCAGCCCGGGAAGTAAAACCTTCGCCGATACCTATCACGGCAAGGTGCTGCACCTGGACCATGCCCGAAAACTGGTGACGGTGAACCGAGACATCGATCTCGGCGACCTGGAACAGGTCGTCCCGTATGCCGCGGCCCGGGAAATCGTGCTGCGGCATCCGGACCATATCCTGGCCCTGGACTGTCCGTGTCGGGCCTCCAGCCCCCATCCCTGTCTCCCGGTGGGCGTCTGCCTGATCGTGGGAGAGCCCTTTGCCGGATTCATCGCCGCGCACCATCCGGATAAAACCCGCTGGATCTCCCAGGAGGAAGCCCAGGAGATTCTCAAGGCGGAACACGACCGGGGCCACGTCCATCATGCCTTTTTCAAGGACGTGATGCTCGGCAGGTTCTACGCCATCTGCAACTGCTGCTCCTGTTGTTGCGGGGCCTTGCGGGCCCACCGGGGCGGGACGCCCATGCTGGCCTCGTCCGGGTACGTTTGCGCCATGGATCATGCGCGCTGCGTTGATTGCGGATTGTGCGCCAAGCAGTGCCAGTTCCGGGCCATTCAGCGACGGGGCGGGGAGTGGGAAGTGGACAGTGCCGCCTGCATGGGCTGCGGGGTTTGCGTCCCCAGGTGTCCGCAAGCCGCCCTGAACCTGGTCCGCGCTCCGCATCGCGGCGAACCGTTGGATATTCAAGAAATCATGACCCGTCGCGGCCTCTCCTGAAAAGAGTCCAGGCGGCTACGAACCATCAAGCAAGGTGAACCATGCGATTTGTCGATGAAGCGGAAATAACCGTGCGCTCCGGTCACGGTGGACATGGCTGCGTGTCCTTTCGGCGGGAAAAATACATTCCCAGGGGCGGTCCGGATGGCGGCGACGGAGGTCGGGGCGCGGATGTCGTGTTTCGGGCCGAGCCCAAGCTGCTGTCCTTGTATGATTTTCGACTCAAGCGAGTCTACGAGGCCCGCAATGGTCAGCCCGGCTCAGGCCGCGAACGGACCGGCGCGGCCGCCGAGGACCTGATCGTGGATGTTCCGCTGGGCACGCAGCTGTACGAGGTGGACGAGGACGGAGAGCGCCGTCTGATCGTGGATCTCGCCGTTCCGGGCCAGACCATCGTTCTGGCCAAGGGCGGTCGGGGCGGCAAGGGCAACACCCATTTCAAGTCCGCCACCATGCGTACGCCTCGGTTCGCCCAGCCCGGGGAAGACGGACAGGAGAAGCGGATCAAGCTGGAGTTGAAGATCCTGGCCGACGTCGGGATCATTGGGCTGCCCAACGCCGGCAAGTCCACGCTGATTTCCGCGCTGTCCTCGGCCCGACCGAAGATCGCCCCGTATCCGTTCACCACCCTGTCCCCCAACCTGGGCGTGATGCAGGGCGAGCATGGGGAGCGCCTCGTGCTGGCCGATATTCCGGGACTGGTCAGCGGGGCCCATGAAGGGCGCGGGCTGGGACACAAATTCCTGAAGCACGTGGAACGGACACGATTTCTGCTGCATGTCCTCAGCGTGGAGGAGATCGCCGGTCCCGAAGCGTCCGGAGATGGCCGGGAGGGAGATCCCTGGGCCGGTTACGCCCTGCTGGACGAGGAACTGGCCGGTTTCGATCCGGCCTTGAGCCGGAAGCGGCAGCTGCTGGTGGTGAACAAGATCGACCTCTGGCCCGAGGATCGCCTAGCCTGGTTGCGGGAGCGGGCGGAACAGGATCGGCCCGGGTTGATGTTGGTCTCCGCTCTGGAGGGAACGGGCCTGGAGGAACTGGAACGGCGCCTGTGGGCCCTGCTCGCGGAGTCGGCAGGAGAAGATGTGCCAAGGACAGAGGACCAAGCCGATGAGTGATGATCGCTTGCGGGCCCACCGCCTGTTTTTGACCGACCATCTGCGCAAGCAGACGGATTTTTCCAGGACCGCCCAAAATCTGGGGATCTCCCCGCCTCCGGTACAGAAACCGGCCCCTCTCGAAGCTCGAAAAGTCACGCTGTCCGCTCCGGACCAATGGCCGGACGCAATGGGGCGTACGCCTCTGATCCAGGCCATTGCCCAGAGGGAGAGTCGACGCGGGTATTCCGGCGAGGAACTGACCCTGGTCGAGCTGTCCTTTCTGCTTTGGGCCACCCAGGGAATCCGCAAGATGCTCGGCCAGGGCACGGCCTTGCGCACAGTGCCCTCGGCCGGAGCCCGGCACAGCTTCGAAACGTATCTGTTCATCAACAAGATTGTGGACGTGGCTCCAGGGCTGTACCGCTACCTGCCTCTGGACCACGCGCTGGTCCATGTCCGGGACGTGCCGGATATGGAGTCTGCTCTGGCCCGTGCCGCCTATGGTCAGAAATTCGTGGGCCGCGCCGCGGTCACCTTTGTCTGGGCCTGCATTCCTGAACGCATGGAATGGCGCTATGGTCTGACCGCCCATCGGGTCATTCTTCTGGACGCAGGCCATGTCTGCCAGAACCTTTATCTGGCCTGCGAGGCCGTGGGGGCCGGGACATGCGCCGTGGCCGCCTACGATCAGGCGGAAATGGATCAGCTGTTGGGCGTGGATGGCGAGGACGAATTTGCGGTCTACCTCGCGCCGGTGGGGAAGAAGGGATTGAAGATTGAAGATTGAAGATTGGAGATTGTGAACAGTCTGCAAGCAAGCAGTCAGACAGGTGGGTGGAAAAAGAAAAAGGGCTTAAAGCTGTTTAGCTCTAAGCCCTTGAATTTGCTGGTAGCGGGGGAGGGATTTGAACCCTCGGCCTTCGGGTTATGAGCCCGACGAGCTGCCATACTGCTCCACCCCGCGCCAAAGTAAATGACATTTACTGACGGCCCGGATGAATGTCAAGCTGTTTGTGATTTTTCAAGAAAAAAATATCCGGCCTGGTGGGTTTGGCCCGGAGTTCTCCTTGGGCCGCCTTGACTTCCGGGGCGGCATACTTCAGATATTCTCGTTGGTTTTGAGCACATTTTTCTCATCACGTTTTTCGTCCATAAAGGCATTCCATGACCGACTACAAGAAAACCTTGAACCTGCCGCAAACGTCTTTCCCCATGCGGGCCAATTTGAGTCAGAACGAACCCAAGATGCTGGCTTTCTGGGAAAAAATCAACGCCTACGAGGCCATGATCGCTCCCAATGCCGGGGCGCGGACTTATGTTCTTCATGACGGCCCGCCGTATGCCAACGGCCATATTCACCTGGGCACGGCCCTGAACAAGGTTCTTAAGGACATCATCGTCAAGTCCCGGAACATGCAGGGGCTGCGCGCCGAGTACGTGCCCGGCTGGGATTGTCACGGGCTGCCCATCGAACTCAAGGTGGAGCAGGAGTTCAAGCTGAAGCAGAAGTCCGTTTCCACCCTGGAAATCCGGGCCCGATGCCGGGAGTACGCCACCAAATACCTGGACATCCAGCGCGAGGAATTCAAGCGTCTGGGGGTGCTGGGCACCTGGGACGAGCCGTATCTGACCATGAAGCCGGCTTACGAGGCGGCCACGGCCAGGGAATTGGCCCGATTCATGGCCAAGGGCGCGGTGGTCCGGAACAAGAAGCCGGTGCACTGGTGCTGTTCTTGCGAGACGGCCCTGGCCGAGGCCGAGGTGGAGTACGCGGAGCATGGTTCTCCCTCGATTTACGTGGCCTTTCCGGTGAACGACCCCAAGCTGGCCGAAGTGTTTCCGGACCTGGGCGAGGCTCCGACGTCCATCGTGATCTGGACCACCACCCCCTGGACCATTCCGGACAACATGGCCGTGGCCGTGCATCCGGAGTTTACCTATGCCCTGGTTCAGGCCGGAGAATCCGGGCGGTTCATCCTGGCCGAGGAATTGGTTCCCAGGTTGAAGGAAGTCTTCGGTTGGGCCGACGTTCAGGTGCTGGCCGGCGTGCCTGGGCAGCGCCTGGAGGGGCTGCTGGCCGCGCATCCGTTTTACGATCGTCCTTCGCCGGTGGTCTTGGCGGATTACGTGACCCTGGAGGCCGGCACCGGCTGCGTGCACACCGCCCCCGGGCATGGCCGGGACGACTATGAAACCGGCTTGCGCTACGGCCTGGAGACTCTCTCCCCCCTGGACGACCGAGGCTGTTTCTCTCCCCAGACCGAGTTGGTGGGCGGACTGAACGTCTTCAAGGCCAACCCCAAGGTGATTGAAATCCTGGAACAAAACGGTCGGCTGCTGGCCCAGGAAAAAATCTCCCACTCTTACCCGCATTGCTGGCGCTGCCGCAAGCCGGTGATTTTTCGGGCCACCATGCAGTGGTTCATCTCCATGCAGGCGGATGATCTGCGCGGGAAGGCTCTGAATGAAATCGACCGGCGGGTGAACTGGATTCCGGCCTGGGGACGGGAGCGAATCCATAACATGATCGCCAACCGCCCGGACTGGTGCATCTCCCGGCAGCGCAACTGGGGCGTACCCATCGTGGCCCTGATCTGCAAGGACTGCGGCCATACTTACACGGACCCGGACTGGGTCGTTTCCGTGGTGGATCAGTTCGCGGGGCACGAACGGGGAGCGGACTATTGGTTCGAGGCTGCTCTGGACGAGGTGGTCCCGGCCGGTCTGGCCTGCCCGGACTGCGCTTCGACCTTCTGGGAAAAGGAGGACGACATCCTGGACGTTTGGTTCGATTCCGGAACCAGTTTTGCCGCGGTTCTGGAACAACGTCCGGAATGCACGTTCCCGGCGGACCTGTATCTGGAAGGGTCGGACCAGCATCGCGGCTGGTTCCACAGCTCGCTGCTGGCCTCCGTGGGCACCCGGGGCACGGCTCCCTACAAGGCGGTTTTGACGCATGGCTACGTGGTGGACGCCAATGGCCGCAAGATGTCCAAGTCCGTGGGCAACGTCATCGCTCCCCAGGAGATCATCAAACAGTACGGCGCGGAAATTCTGCGGCTCTGGGTGGCCTCCGAGGACTACCAGGACGACGTGCGCATTTCCACGGAAACCTTGAACCGCCTGGTGGACGCCTATCGCCGCATCCGGAACACCTGTCGGTTCCTGCTGGGCAACCTTGCCGACTTCCGGCCCGCGGAGCACGCCGTGGCCACGGACCGGCTCCTACCCCTGGATCGGTTCGCCCTGGATCTGTTCTCCCGACGGCACGCCAGGATCGCGGAGGCGTATGAACGGTACGAATTCCATAAAGTGTTCCATACCCTGCACAACATGTGCGTCACGGACCTGAGCGCCTTTTACCTGGATATCGTCAAGGACCGCCTGTACGTCTCGGCCCCGGGCGGCTTGGCCAGGCGCTCGGCCCAGACCGTGCTCTGGCGGGCCCTGGAGATGCTGCTCACGGACATGGCCCCGGTCCTGAGTTTCACCGCGGAAGAGGTGTATCAGCACCTGCCCGAGGACGTCCGCGGGACGTCGCCCAGCGTCTTCGGCCTGCGCTTTCAAGGCCCGGATATGTCGGCTCCAGCAGGTGCGATCGCCGACCCCCTGGCCGAAGAAGCGCGACAGGCCTGGGAAACCGTGATCCGGGTCCGGGCCGAAACCACCAAGGCCATCGAGCCGGTGCGCAAGGCCGGGATCGTGGGACACTCCCTGGATACGGAGGTGACCCTGTACGTCCATGACGACCTGCTGGACGTGCTCCGGCCCATGGCCTCGATGCTCAGGGAAGTGTTCATCGTCTCCAAGGTGGAGGTCCGTCCGGAAAGCGAGGCCACTGAAAGCCAGGCGTCGGGCAATAAAGCTCCCAACCTTTTCGTCAGCGAAGAGGTCGACGGACTGCGCATCGCCGTGGCTCCGGCTCCCGGGACGAAGTGCCCCCGCTGTTGGGTCTACAGCGAGGAACTGGACGCGGAAGCCGCGGAGGGCGACGACGGCGTTTGCCCCCGCTGTCGGGAAGCCCTGGAGGGTCGGTAATGGCGCCCCGGTATCGTCTCGTTTTGACCCTGTCCCTGGTGGTGCTGGTCCTGGACCAGATCACCAAGCTCTGGGTGGCCGCGTCGTTGCCCTTGTGGACCTCCAAGACCGTGATTCCCGGCTTTTTCAATCTGGTGCACGTTTTGAACAAAGGCGCGGCCTTCGGCTTTCTGAGCGATCTGGACGCCCCGTGGCGGCCGTATTTCTTTCTGGGCGTGACCGCCCTGGCCGTGGTCCTGATCCTGCATCTGCTGCGCACCGTGCCCAGGGAGGATACCGTTTTGTTCACGGCCCTGGGCCTGATTCTGGGCGGAGCCATGGGGAACCTGATCGACCGAATCCGCCTGGGCGAAGTGGTCGACTTTCTGGACTTCTACATCGGGCAGTACCATTGGCCGGCGTTCAACGTGGCGGATATCGCCATCAGCATCGGCTCGGTCCTGCTCCTGGTCTCGGTTTACCGCACCCGCCGTTACGGCTTGGCCTCCAAGGACGACGACTGATCCGAAAATTTGAGGAACCACTCATGTTTGATCTGCCGACATCGCAGCTTGTCTTGATCCTGGGGCTTCTGACCCTGCCCATTCTGCCCAACCTATGGGCCATTTGGCATTCGTTTCATTCGGAATTCGCCACGCCCCAGGAAAAAATGGCCTGGATCGCGGCCAGCGTTTTTCTGCCCGTTCTGGGCGGGCTGGTCTATTTGATCTGGGGCCGTAAACGAGCCCGGAGGGAACAATGAAATACCGTTTGATTATCGTGCTGATCAGCCTGCTCACGGCGTCCTGCATGGCGTCCCGGAGCGAGATGGACACCCTGTCCGCCCGGGTCTGGGATCAGGAGCAGCAGCAGCGCCGGTTGCAGGGCCAGTTGGCCGCCCTGGATCAGGAACTGACCAGGCTGTTGACGGAAATGGAAGGCGTGAGCACCCCAATGCGAGCCACCCAGGCCAATCTGTGGGCTGAAATCGAAAGCCTGCGCATCCAGACCGCCACCATGCAGGGCCAGATGGAGGAGTTGCAACGCATGCTCCAGGGGGATCGCCCTGGAGAAGGCGGGCATATCGCGGACCTCGGCCGCCGGGTGGCCTACCTGGATCGTTCCGTGACCATGATCGCCAGCCAGTTGGCCCTGGACCTGGGGCCGAGACCGGACGGGCCGGCCGCGACGCAGCCGGACTTGCCCGGCTTACCGGACGGGCCGGATCAGTTGATCATGGTTGATCCGGACGCCGTGATGCCGGGCCGCCCGCAGCCGCCAATGGTCCCCTCCACCGCGGACGATCCGGCCCAGGCCTTGTACGATCTGGCCCTACAGGCTTTTCACGACCGCAACTACGCCCAGGCCCAGCGGATGTGGCAGGAATTCGCCACGACTTTTCCCCAGCACCCTCTGCTGTCCAACGCCTTGTTCTGGCAGGGGGAAAGCTTTTTCCAGATGGAAGATTACGGCCAAGCCGTGCTGGCCTACCAGGACGTGATCAGCAAGCATCCCGAGAGCAACAAGTACACGGCCGCCATGCTCAAGCAGGGGGCGTCCTTTTTCCGTCTGGGCAAGGACAGGGCCGGAGTGCTGGTCTTGGAAGATCTGGTCAACCGGTTTCCGGATCAGCCCGAGGCCGCCCGGGCCAAGAGTATGCTGGATGAACAGCGGGGGCGGTAGGGGGGCAGGTGGCTGAAGGCAGGAGGCTAATTCTGTAGCCGGGGTCGGAATCGGAATCGGGATCGGGATCGAAAACGCTGGGATGCGTTCTTAATTCTTCCTGTTTCGACCCCGACCCCGACCCCGATACCGATTGCCGGAGTAAGAGCGGACACAAAATGTACTGAGTAGTTACCGCAAGAGAACAATTTGTCCCCGGGAAATCCCCTTAAACCCTGAACCTTCAACCACAAAAAAAACATGTCCGAAACCAAGGAAACCATCTACCTGACCTTTCCTCCCGACGTCTCCAATCAGCCCGTGGTCTGCAATCTTGCCCGGGTCTACGACTTGACCTTCAACATCCTTAAGGCCCGCATTTCTCCGAAGCAGGAAGGGCAGATGACCTTGGAGATCATCGGGGATCGGAAGAAGTGTCGCGAGGGGCTGCGGTATCTCAAGGAGCACGGGGTGGCCATCACCCCGGTGGCCCAGAAGATTCGCCGTATTGAGGATTCCTGCGTCCACTGCGGCCTGTGCACGGCATTATGCCCGACCAAGGCCCTGCGTGTGGACCTGAACAGCCGGGAAGTTCTGTTTTTGCGGGAGAAATGTTCGGCCTGCGGCCTGTGCACCAGCCTGTGCCCGGTGAAGGCCATGGTCCTGGAAACCGAGAACGGGATTTGGGAGGCGATCACGGAGGGAGCATGAGCGAGCAAAAGCGGACCTATTCCAGGGTGGAAGCCTTTTTTCCGGGGCGGCTGCGTCTTCTCGCGCCGGGAGAAGAAAACGCCGTCTACCAGGGATGCTTCGGTTGCGACGCAGCCCAGAGCGCGGCGTTACGGCCCAAGGGCGCGAACATGCCGGAGGCCCTGCTGGATTTTCTGGAAACCATCAATTCCAAGCTGGACATGCTGCTCAGCCTGGCCAATCGGGAGCACCTGGAAAGCACGTTCCCCGTGGCCGTGAACATCGTGGAAATCAGCGGCGCGGGGCTGATTTTCACCGCGGACCGGGAGTTCGCCCTGGACGACCGATTGGAACTGGTGCTCTTCCTGAGTCAGTTCCCGTTGCAGACGGTCGGGGTCATGGGCCGAATTCATCGCCGGGACGACCGGGCCGGCAATTCGGCCTGGGCCGTGGACTTCACCTCCATCCGCGAACAGGATCGGGAGGCCATAGTCCGGTACGTCTTTCAACAGCAACGGGAGCGTATCCGGGAGAGCAAACAATGGAACTGACCGACTCCTTGCTGGAACTGGCCGCTGAGCGCTGCCGGGCCGTGGCTGGAGACATGCTCAACGGGATCGTGCACAATCTGAACAACCCGGTGCACGCCCTGACCATGCAAACGGAACTGCTTCGCAACTCCCTGGCCAAGGAGGGGCTGGACGCGTTGCGTCCGAACCTGCTGGAGAAGTGCACGCGGCTGGAGCGCGTGGCCCAGGAGTTGAAATCGCAGCTCGACGTCCTTTCCTGGCGGGACGCCTACGTCAATCCGACTCGACAGCTCATCGACCCCACGCATTTCGGTTCCTGGCTGCTTCAGTTCTGGCAGAGCGATCTGCTGTTCAAGCACAACGTCGCCGCGACCCTCGCCACTGACCCCCCGCCCCCTCATATCCAAGCCGTTCCCCTGGCCTTGACCTGGTGTCTGGAAGAACCTTTGACGGCCTTGCTGTCCGCCTTTAGGGACGACAACGCCGGGGGACCGTCGGGCTTGGCCCTGAAGTTGGCTTTGGGGTTCGGGCCGTTGCCCGGCGGAGGCTTGGCGGTCCGGATGGCCACGACCCCGGAGACCGAGGAAGTCGGCGGCATGGCGGGTGAAATCCGGCATGTCCCGGAATTGCAAGAGCTGACCTCCGCCTTGGGATGGGACTGGAGCGCCGACCTGAACCAGGGGAGGCTGTCCGTGCGCGTGGCTGTTCCGGGAAAGGCGGGGTAACAAGCTGTTGAAAAATCCCCGCTTGCTGCGTTGCTGCAAAAAGTTCAAACCCTCACGTATGAATATATGCGCTTCGGCCTTTCACTTTTTTGCGCCTTGCCAGCGGGGTTTTTGAACAGCCTGCGGAATCCGGCTTTTTTAACACACTGGTAGGGAGGCTGAGCGAATGGGCGAACATGACGCGATGAACGTTTTGGCCGAATTATCCATTTTCCCCATGGACAAGGGCGACAGTCTGGCGCCCTACGTGGCCCGGGCCGTGGCCATTATCCGGCAAAGCGGATTGGCCTCTACGTTCGGCCCCATGAGCACGGTGATCGAAGGCCGCTGGGATCAGGTGATGGACGTGGTGGGGCGTTGCCAGGCGGATCTTGCGACGGACTGCGACCGGATTCTGGTTTATCTGCGCCTGGATTGTCGGCGGGGCCGGGAGGACGCCATTGGTTCCAAGGTGCGCTCCGTGGAGGCCAGGCTTGCCGGAGCGTGACTCCGCTCCAGTCTTCCCATGACCTTTTCACCGGTTTGCTTTACCGGCATATCGCCCGACCCTTATGCGTCGCGTTTCGCGCTGCGGGTCGGGCTTTTTTCATGACCCTCATCCATCTCGTCGCCAACAAAGCGAGCCGGACGCCATGACACTGGACCAACTGACGATCATCGCCGTTCTCGTGGCCGCCATGGGCATGTTCATTTGGGGCAAATGGCGGCACGACATGGTGGCCGCCGGTGCATTGCTGGCCTGCGTCTTCACCGGACTGGTGCCCGGGGCCGAGGCGTTCTCCGGATTCGGACATCCGGCCGTGATCACCGTGGTCTGCGTTCTCGTGCTCAGTCACGGCCTGCAGGTTTCCGGGGCCGTGGACGAACTGGCTCGACGGGTTCTGCCGTCCTCCGCCGGGCGGACCAGGAGCATCGCCTCCCTGACCGGCCTCGGGGCCGTGCTTTCCGGGTTCATGAACAATGTCGGGGCCATGGCCTTGCTGATGCCGGTGGCGGTCAAGGTGTCGGGCAAGCTGGGGCTGACTCCGGGCAAGGTCTTGATGCCTCTGGCCTTCGGCTCAATCCTGGGCGGGACCATCACCCTGATCGGCACCCCGCCGAACCTGATCGTCTCCGGGTTCCGGGCCGAGGCCGGGTTGGGCGGCTTCGGCATGTTCGACTTCACCCCGGTGGGGCTTGCCGTAACCGTCGCGGGCCTGACCTTCATCTCCCTTGTGGGATGGCGGCTGGTTCCCGGACGCAGGCAGTCGGACACGGACGACTTCGATACCGCGGTCTACACCACGGAAGTGCGGATCACCGAGGACAGCAAGGCCGCCGGGAAACAGCTGCGGGACGTGGAGCGATCCCTGGACGAGGCCGATGCCGTTATCGTGGGGCTGGTCCGGAGCGGATTCCGGCTGTCCGCGCCGTATCCGGGACGGATCTTGCGCAATGGGGACATTCTGGTGATTCAGGCCGAGCCCAAATCCCTGGCATCCGTACTGTCCGGGCTGGGATTGAAGCTGGAAGAAAACGTGCCGCCTCCGCCAAGCCAAAAGCAGGAGTCGGCGCAAGGCGCTCAGGACGACCACTCTTCCGACGAACCGAACCGGGAGAAGGGGGCGTCCGGAAAAAAAGGCGAACAAGAAGAAGGGAAAACCAAGCCCAGCGAGATCATCGTCCAGGAACTGGTGGCCATGCCCAGCGCGATCCTGATCGGCCGCTCGGCCAGGGATTTGGAACTGCGCACCCGCTTCGGCATCAATCTGTTGGCCATTTCCCGGCAAGGGCACCGGTCCATCAAACGGCTGCGTTCAACGCCGATCCAGGCCGGAGATGTACTGTTGCTGCAGGGCGCACCGGAAGTTCTGTCCGGTTTTGCGTCGGAGTTCGGCTGCGTGCCCCTGGCACCGCGGGACGTGCGGGTTCCGGCGAAAGGCCAGGCCGTGAAGGCGTCCCTGATCATGATCAGCGCGGTGTCCGCCACGGCCCTGGGGGGGGTGCCCGTGGCGGTGGCCTTTGCCGCCGGGGTTCTGGCGATGATGGCCCTGCGCGTGGTCTCGCCGCGTTCGGTTTATCAGGCCGTGGATTGGCCCGTGATCGTTCTGTTGGGGGCCATGCTGCCTGTGGCCGGGGCCATGGCGTCCACCGGAGCCGCGGACCTGATCGCCCGGTTTCTTCTGGACACGGTGGCCCAGGGCCACGCCGTGCTCGGCTTGGCGGTGATCCTGGTGGCAACCATGCTCATCACCGACTTCATGAACAACGCGGCCACCGCCGCGGTGATGTGCCCCATCGCCCTGAGCACCGCGTCCCAACTGGGAGTCAATCCGGACTCCTTTTTGATGGCCGTGGCCATCGGCGCGTCCTGCGCCTTCCTGACGCCCATCGGCCACCAGAACAACACGTTGATCCTGGGACCGGGCGGATTCCACTTCGGGGACTACTGGCGCATGGGCCTGCCCACGGACATCCTGGTCGTCGCCGTGACGCTGCCTATGTTGCTTTGGGTCTGGCCGTTGTAGGCGGATGGGACGGCTTGAATCAGAACGGACGCTCCCGATCAACGATCAAGGCCGATTTGAGCGCCTTGACACCCGTTCCGCGTACCGAGTACCTGAGCACGTTCCACCGGATGAAGGTTCATGCCGGATTCCCTGGGCCTGGTCCGTGGAAGAGACGGCCGCTGTGTCACACGGCCACCCACATAACCCGCATCACGCCTCGCGCCATTTTATGAACACACCCTGTCCGAACACCGTCCCCTACCGAGGCGGCATCACCCGCGAACGGCGCGAGCGCCTGTTGAAGCAGAAAAGCATGGTCCTCTGGTTCACGGGCCTGTCCGGCTCCGGCAAGTCCACCATTGCCCACGCCGTTGAGGAGCGGCTTCACGCCGCGGAAAGGCTGACTTACGTCTTTGACGGGGATAATGTCCGTCAGGGTTTGTGCAGCGATTTGAGCTTCTCGCCCGAGGGTCGGGCCGAGAATCTGCGGCGCACCATCCGAGATGGTCAAGCTTTTTTTGGACGCCGGGATCATTTGCATGACCGCGTTCATTTCTCCCTTGCGCGTCGACCGGGAGCGATGCAAGCAGCTTATCGACGGCGGACGGTTTTTCGAGGTCTACGTCAGTGTCCCTTGAAAGTGTGCGAGGAGCGGGACGTCAAAGGACTGTACAAGCTGGCCCGGCAGGGCAAGATCAAAAACTACACGGGCATATCCGCGCCCTACGAGGAGCCGAACAACCCCGATTTGGTTCTGGAAACTGACAATTGTTCCTTAAATGAATGCGTTCAGCAGGTTATGGAGTTTATCGCAGCACGGACTTGAGCTATCAGTATACCGGCACGCCCAATTGCCCACTCTCCCCACTGTTTGGCGGATTGCAGCCGTTGGTTGTCGGAAACAGACGGATCGTATTCCTGGCTGACCAGCGCATTGCGCCGAACTACAGAGTTGTCCGGCAAAGCGCTGAGCAGGGCCTTGTACAGGCTACCGGCCTGGGCATGATCCCCGGCTTCTCTGGCTACATTGGCCAGATTCACAGCCGGACGCAGAATGTTGGGAGCAATGGCGCGTACCTGTTCAAAGCACTGCCTGGCCTTGGTCAGAAACTCGAAGTGCAGCAGCAAGGCTCCGATGTCCAGAAGCTGGTCAGGATCGTTGACGTGTTCCGTAATGGCCTTGTCGCAGACTGAAAGAAAGCCGGGGAAGTCGGCTTTGGAGGCAAATTGCAGGGCTTCCTGGCGGATAGACATGGTTCGAAAGGCGATCCAACTTTAGAGTAGCTGGTTTATTGCCGCACATCCTCGACAATCGGCAGCAGCTCCCGCAATTCCTTGTAGTAGGCATTCCTGGCTGTCTGGAACGCCGCAAGTTCAGCCTGCAACTCAGTGATGCGCTTGTCGCAGAACTGGATGGATTCAATCTGTGCCAAGGTTTTTGGTGAAAGGCTTTCCCGCTCGTAGGATTTGCCGCCGATGGTGACGAAAGACATGGCTTGGCCATCGCCCCTACTGAAACTTGATCATGTCGTCATCGAACTCAATAGAAGCCTGAAAAGGCTGATTCTGCTGGGCCATCTTGGACGCAACCTGTGCATGGGCTTCGGCCAGTTTGCCCAGGGTTGCCAAGTGCTGCATGGAAAGCATTTGGCAATAAGCCATGGGCAGGGCTCCGGCTTGGCGCAGTTCCAGGAAAGCCTCGCCTGGAAGCTGGTTCAGGGCTTGCTCGTCGATCTGGAACAGTCCGTTGATGGTTTTCTCGCCTTCTGGCGTCTTCAGGGTGATGGGCCAGGGTTTGATCACCTGATGTTTGGCCAGAACCGCGCACATCCGGGCTGTGGCCTGCTGGTTGGCTTCAATCTTTTGCAGAAACTCCAGCACCTGCTTGACTGGTTCAGAGGGCTCACCGGACTCGTCGAAAAAGGCTTCCCCTTCAGGCCCGTCGGTAATCAGGCCGGAGTCCTGATCCACACAGAGCACAAGCTGGTTGTCTTGAGACTTGGCCAGCTTGAACGGGTGGCCGCGCAGGGCTGAAGGCACGTATGCACCAACCCACTGGCCATTGGCGGCCACGAACAGGTTCTTGCCTTGTTCAAGGCCGAGTAAGGCTACTGGGAAGAATACGTCGTTCTGCTGGATAAAGGCGATGGGAAAGGCGGTGACAGCCTTTGGCAACTCAGCGGCCACCAGGGGCAGGAAGGTTTCTTTCTGTGCGAATGCGTAGGAGTCGAAACGCTTCCAGCGTTTGGATGCATGATTCTCTTTGCTGACGGGTACGTAGTTGGGCATGAGGTCTCCTTGAAAACGAAAAGATCAGTGTACCTCTTCAACTACGAGAGGGCAAACCAGCTATCGGCTTACACCAGCCGCAAGCCGCTTCATCGAATAAACCCCCTCCACCCCACCAACCGGCGTAAACTTCCGTTCATCCTTGGAACCCAGCAGGAGGGAAGCTGGTTGGTTTCCCTTTTACTGAGTTTGATCTTTTCGGTCGAACACATCGCCACTTTCATTCTTGCATCCCTTGTTGACCAAGTATTTCTTCGAGGTTATATTGTGAACCATGTCTTGGGAAGTTGAATATTCGGATGAGTTCGGTGAATGGTGGGCTACCCTGTCTGAAGATGAACAAATTTCATCGGATGCTTCCGTGCGCTTGCTGGAAAGTCGCGGTCCAGTGTTGGGCTTCCCGCATTCAAGTAAGGTTATGGGGTCAAGACACGGGCATATGCGAGAACTCCGCACTCAGCACGAGGGCAGACCCTTACGCACTTTGTATGCGTTTGATCCCAGACGCGTGGTGATTTTACTGATCGGCGGGGATAAGACCGGTGATGACAGGTGGTATGAATCGTATGTGCCGATTGCTGACAGGCTCTATGATGAACACCTGGAGCAGCTTCAAAAGGAGGGGCTGATTGATGGCAAATAAATTCTCAGAATTACGTTCAAAAATGTCTTCTGACGCACAAAGCCGATCAAAGGCGAAAGCGCAAGCCCTATTGGATCAGATGCCCCTCAACGAGTTGCGGCAGGCTCGGGGGTTGTCCCAAAAAATGTTGGCGGAATTGCTTCATGTGCAGCAACCGTCCATCGCCAAGCTGGAAAAGCGTACGGATATGTATCTCTCGACTCTTCGCAGTCATATCGAAGCCATGGGAGGGGAGCTTGAGGTCGTTGCTCGTTTTCCAGAGGGAATAGTCAAGATCAGTAATTTTTCGGGCCTGGACAGCGAACATGCCCAGAGCGTTTGAGCACACGCAGGAACTCCTTGAGCACCTGGGGAACTTCGAAGGCGTGAACGTGCTCAATATTGTGGGCGGAGTACACCGCGTTCATGGATTCGTCGGCCACGGCGTGCATGTCCTGCATGGAACCAATGATGTCCGGCTGGTTGGCCGGGTCGATGTCCAGGTGGATTTCCTGCCATGTCTGGGCCTAGAAAGCCCGAAGGCAACTTTGCGCCGGATTTGGGATGGCCTGGGCCGACGTGGAGAACGGTTTTGAGTGGCATAGCGGGCTTTTACTGCTTGGTCTGAATTTCCCTGTACAGGTCAATTAACGTCTGTTCCAGTTGCCGGGTGAAGCCTTGCAGGTCCATCAAGGGCGAGGCCTTCATTCTTTCCCGCATAGTGGTTCGCAACGTATTCAGCAGGTTATGGTTATTGGCCAGTTTAGCGGCGATCCTGACATAATCCTCAGTGGTATCAGCGGCAAGTTCAGTTAAGCTAATGGCTGAGAGAAAGGCAACGGTCTGTTATAGCACTTTTTTGAGGTGTTTTTCGAAAAATACGGGCTTGGAAGGGCACCTCGGCCACGAACTCTTTTGAGCCGATAATGCCGCTGTCCGTGAAGTACCGGCAGCGGTGGCGGAAAACGTCCACCCGGTTCAAGCGGTAGCCCTTCTTGCGTTCCTGCTCGACGATCTTCATGTCGATTCCTCTTTTTCCTTTCTCCTGACTCCTGACTTCTTCCCACCGCTCCAGTTTCATAGACGAATTGGCGGTACTTGCGGATGATCTCCTTGGGATCAAGCTCGTTCCACTCCTTCATACCCAGGTCCAGATCCAGCAGCTTGTGCCGATTGCTGGTCTGCACCAGGTATCCCAGGCCGGACCAGCGGTAGTCTTCGGGCTTTGTCACAATTCCGGCCCGTACCGGATTCAAGTCGATGTAGGCCAGCAGGTTCACCAGGGTCTCACCTTCCTGCACGATCGTACTCTTGTAGCGGTCGCCCCAGAAATAGCCTTTTTTACGATGCTTCTTGTTGTAGTACCGGCCAAAGCTCTGCTTGAACATGCGCATGAATTCCGAAAGTGAGCACAGCCGCTTGCGGTAGGCTTCCAGGTCAATCTCGGACAAATGCGCCGTCTCGCCACGCTCGGCATGAAAGCGTTCCCGCACCTCGTTATCGTCCACTACGCCGGATTCCGGATGCACCCGCAGCGCAAGATGGATGTGGTTGCCCATCATGCAATAGCCCAGCACGTCCTCGAAGAACATGCCGGCGAATTTCTGGAGCAGATGAACCAGGTGGTCCTTGTCGGCGTCGGATAGGGGAAGTCCGGGTAAGGTGGTACGGGAAACGACGTGGTAGACGGAAGGCCGATCAGGGCTGAGCAGGCGGGCAGGAAGGCCACCAAAGGCCCGCACAAGGCAAATGAGGGGATCGTTCTCAGAAGGGAAGCAGAAGAGGATGGGTTATTGCCGGTTCGGCAGAAGGGCAGGGTTTGAAAGAAAGGTGAAGGTGATTGGCTTTCTCAGGTTACAGGCAAAAAGAAAGGGAAGCTTGATGGCTCCCCTTTCACTGAGTTCTGTCAAATCGGCCAACCGGCTTCAGTTGTCCTTGAACACCTCGTCAACATTCTTGGCGTCCAGGATTCTTTCGGCCCAAAGGTCGAGTTGTTCGGGCGTGGCCTTTCGTAGGCGTTCCTGAACGTCCATGTCCGTGATGCTTTTGCCGAAGCGTTTTGTGATGAGCCTCTGGACAATTCTTGTGCTTGCTGCAATCTCACCACGCAGTTCAAGTCTTTCAGCTACAGTCATAAACATGCCTCCTTTCCTTTCTGTAAGGCTTTTCATGAACATATCTTGCATTTCTTCGGGTTCAATGTCCATAGCCGTGAGCACGTATCGGAAAATCTTCTCCAGCCAGTGCATGGACGTTGCATTCTCGTCCATTTGGACCACCAGGGCGATGATCTCCCAGACCTTCTTGACGTCCCCCGGGGTGTTCTTGGCCTGGAGGCAGAGCAGAATCAGTTTGTTGAGAATCGCGCCTTTGATGGCTTCGTCGGTTTCCGGGGAGAAGTCGTAGAAGGCGAGGTCGAAGTTTGGAACATATGCGGACAGTTCCGGATCGGGAATGTCCACCAGGTCGGAAAGTCGGACGGCCTGGCCCTTGGGTTTGCCGTGGTAGACCACGATCGGGATGATCAGGGGCAGGGTTTTGGCTTGAGGGTTCTGTTTGAGGTAGAGTTCCCATATTTCAATGATATACCGGAGCAGTTGGAGTACCACGAACCGATCCGGGTAGCTTTTGTGCTCGAACAGGAAATAGATGAATCCGGGCTGGCCGGTGCTGAGCATGACTTGGTAGAGCAAATCGGAATAGTGCTCGGCCTGCTTCTTGTCTACGAATGAGTCTTTGGTAATGGTCAGCGTGTCCAGCTGAATATGCTCCAAGACCTTTGCCGGAAGGTAGTTGGCCAGGAAGTCTGCGGCGACCTCCTTGTGGCTCATGGTTTCCCGGAAGAAAGTGTCGTGTTTCTTGTTGATCTCGCTCATGGGTGCGGATCGTAGGGCAGAGGTTGGTGCAAGGCAAGGCTTTCAGTCTACCCGCCAACCGCACCGGCAAGCCGTTTCATCGAGTACACCCCCTCCACCCCGCCAACCGGCGTAAACCTCCTCTCATCCTTTGAATCCAGCAGGTGTTTCACCCCATCGAACACCTCGGCCACGAACTCTTTGGACCCGATGATCCCGGAATCAGAGAAGTAGCGGCAGCGGTGGCGGAATACGTCTGTTCGGCTGAGGCGGAAGCCTTTCTTGCGTTCCTGCTTGACCAGTTCGGGATCAAGGCGCTTGCCTTTGCCTGCATCCATGGCTCCGGTTTCGTAGACGAATTCACGGTATTTGCGAATAATCTCAGTGGGATTGAACTCGTTCCATTCGTGCATGCCCAGGTTCAGATCGATCAGGCCGTCCTTGTTGCCGCGCTGCACCAGGTAGCCCAGGGTGCTCCAGCGGTAGTTCTCCGGTTTGTCAACGATCCCGGCCCGGATCGGGTTCAGGTCCACGTAGGCCAGCAGGTTCACCAGGGTTTCGCCCTCCTCGACGATCACGCTCTTGAATCGCTCTCCCCAGAACGTGCCCCAGCGTTTCTTGCGTTTGTTGTAGGCTTTGGTGAACCCCTGCTTGATGTCTTTCACGAAGTCACCCAGGCTGGTCAGGCGGTTGCGGAAGTCGTCGATTTGGCAGGGGATGATCCTGGATTCCTTGCCGTAGAGCAGCTTGTAACGCTCGGTGATGTCCTCGTCAGTCAGGTCATCAGCAGGATTCATCCGGACAACCAGGTGAAAATGGTTGCCCATCAGGCAAAAGCCAAGCAGATCAACGAAATAGACCTTGCACAGCCTGGCAACTGTGGCCATCAAGTGGTCTTTCTCGGTGTCCTGAAGCGGGAAGCCGTCCAGGGCGGTGCGGGACATGATGTGATAGACGGTGGGCTGATCGTGACGGACAAAGCGAGGAATTCTGCCCATCAGAGACTCCTTGGTTGGGGTGATTGAGGGGTGAAGAGATGGTTAGCGGGAGGGGCGGGGCTAGTCAAGAAAAATAAACCTGGCACTATTTCTTTTTTATTGGCTTTCTCAGATTATGGGCAAAAAGAAAGGGAAGCTCTGTGGCTTCCCTTCTTACTCAAAAGATCATTGGTCGAAAAGCAACAACAATATCTTACGATGGATGCACCGATGAGTGGTGTTCGTTGAAGTATTTCCGCAAAGCGGAATTGACCGCTTCCGAATCAGGGAAAAACTTGAATAGGTCGGGATCAATGTATACCAAATTCGTTCCTTCTTCTCGATATCTCTTGGCAAACTTCCCGCGTTCCCCAGATTTAATGAGTTCAAAAGGGTATTCAGGTCGTAAGGTGTCGCTATGATTCATATGCTCCACGCTCCTTGCGGGTCATGTGTCTTACTGAAATGATTCGGATTACCTCTATGCGTTCTGTAAAAGATACCACGAGATGCCTTCCTTTGGAAGAGGTGCCGAAAAGCAGGTAACGGTCTTCACCCACTGAGTGGTCTGGGTCTGGCACACAGGACGAAAATTCATCTCCAAAGACTTCTGTTGCTTCTTTGAAGGAAACGCCGTGTTTTTTCAAATTTGAGTGGGCTTTTGACTCATCCCAAGTGAAATCCATTGAATGACGCGCCTAATTGCTATTTGTGTTGGCCAGGAAGTCGGCGGCGACTTCCTGGTGGCTCATGGTTTCTCGGAAGAACGTGTCGTGCTTCTTGTTGATCTCGCTCATGGGTGCGGATCGTAGGGCAGAGGTTGGTGCAAGGCAAGGCTTTCAGTCTACCCGCCAACCGCACCGGCAAGCCGT